>JALHOV010000143.1:7554-10992 GCA_022842865.1 Vulcanimicrobiota bacterium
AACCAGAGCCGCCTGCTCCCGAGCCGGTCTCGCCACCCGCCCCTCCCCCGCCGCCCATGACCGAACTGGAGGAAGCTCCACGCACCCCGGTGTCCGAACCGATCAGCGCCGAGGCCCCCCAGGGAGCCGATACGCAAAGCCAGATCGTGGAATGGATGATGAGTTTTCAAGATGTGCCTCCGCCTGCCAGGGTAGAGGTCGCTCCGCCCGCACCACCCCCTCCGCCTCCGGAGGAGGACCACACTCCCTACAAGAGCGCGGAATTCGAAGAGGTAGTGCTCAGTGGCGAGGAGAGCAACGAGGAACTGGTCTCTCTGTTGAGACGCTATCCGGACGACGAGCGCATCCGTCAGGCCATTCTGCGGGGCTACGCGGATGATGTGCCGGGTCTGCTCAAAGTGTTCCGTGAGCTATCTCTGGAGGGCCCCGACGAGCCCTATCATGTGTTAAACCTGGCGCGCGCCTATGCCCATACCGGCTCCGACAGTCTGGCCGTGCTCCAATACCGCAAGTATGTGAAGATCGAGCCGACTTCCGAGGGCTATCGGGAGCTGGGCGCCACTTACGAACGGATGGGCAAGGGTGAGTTGGCCAGCCAGGCACTTCGCCGCTCGCAGCAACTGGCCGAGCAAGAAGCAGAAGACTAAGACTATTCTAACAGAATTCTAACAGTGCATGGGGTTTCCTGAGGTGTCAACATCGCTTCTCAGGAGATTAATTCATGTCAGCAGTAGAAACTCACGAATTCCAGGCCGAGACCCGCCAGCTTCTCGAGCTCATGGTCCACTCGGTGTACTCCGAGAAAGAAATCTTTTTGCGCGAGTTGATTTCCAACTCATCCGACGCTCTAGACAAGGTGCGTCTCCAAGCCGCCCAGTCTCACGACAAACCCTTGGACGTAACCGACTTGCACATCCGCCTGGAGGCCCATCCCGGTGAGCGCACGCTGAGCATCAGCGACAACGGCGTCGGCATGGACAAAGACGACGTGGTCAATCTGTTGGGAACCATCGCGAAATCCGGCACCAAAGACTTCATGTCCAAGCTCAAGGACAAGAGCGACGTCAACGACCTGATCGGTCAGTTCGGCATCGGGTTCTACTCGAGCTTCATCGTTGCCACCGAGGTAACCGTCGACAGTCTCCGCTATGACAGCGACGAGGCCGTGCTATGGACCTCCAACGGCGACGGCACCTACACGGTGGGTGAGGGTTCGCGTAAAGAGCGCGGCACCACCATTACGCTGACCCTGCGCGAGAAGGACGAAGAAAACGGTCTGCGGGACTTTACCAGCTTCTGGACCCTCAAGGATATCGTCAAGAAGCACTCGGACTTCATTCGTTACCCCATTCGCCTGCAGCGCACCGTCACTCAGGGTGATCCGCCCGTGACCACGGTGGAAGACGAGACCTTGAACTCGATGAAGGCGCTCTGGTCGCGTTCGAAAGACGAGGTGAGCGAGGAAGAGTATAAGGAATTCTACCAGCACATCTCCAAGGATTGGAATGAGCCCCTAGAAACTCTGAAGGTCAAAGCCGAAGGCACTTTCGAGTACGAGTCGCTGCTCTTCATTCCCAGCAAAGCCGGAATGGATCTGATGATGCAGGAGCATCGCGGCGGACTGCAGCTTTACGTGCGCCGCGTGCTGATTTCCGACCGATGCGAGGAATTGTTGCCGACCTACCTGCGCTTCATTCGCGGCGTGGTCGACGCCACCGATTTGCCTTTGAACCTGTCTCGCGAGTTGCTCCAAAAGGAACGCCAGATCGAGCAAATCCGCAAGCATCTGGTGCGCAAGGTATGTGACGCTCTCAAGACCATGAAAGCGGAGAGCCCGGACAAGTATCAGCAGTTCTGGGACAACTTCGGTCGTTTGCTGAAAGAAGGCATCTACCAGGACGCGGCTCGCCGCGACAATCTGCTGGACCTGGCCCAGTTCCACTCCACCAAGGGCGAAGAGTGGGTTTCGCTGGAAGCCTACAAGGAACGCATGGCCGAGGGACAGGAAGCCATCTACTTCCTGGCCGGCGAGAATCTGAGTCAGCTGCGCGAGTCTCCCCATCTGGAGACCTTCACCAAGAAGGGCGTCGAGGTTCTGCTCTTCAACGAGCCGGTGGACGAAGTCTGGCTCAGCGTGGTGCAAGAATTCCAGGGCCTGAAATTCATGTCGGCAGCGGCCGGCGAGCTGGAGCTCGGCAGCGACGAGGAGAAGAAAAAGGCCCAGGAAGACCGCGAGAAGCAGAACAAGGAAATGGCCACTTTCTTGAGCTGGATGGGTTCCAAGCTGGAGGGCGTCAAGGAAGTGCGCGTCTCGAGCCGTCTGCACGAGTCGCCGGCCTGTCTGGTGACCGAGGAGAATGGCGTCAGCCCTCACTTTGAGAAGCTGATGAAGGCGATGGGTCAGGAAATGCCTCCCCAGCCGCGCATTCTCGAGGTGAATCCGGACCATCCGTTTGTGCAGAAGCTGCAAAGCGGCTATGACGCCGACAAGGACAGCGCCGATCTGGGAACTCTGGCTTCGGTGCTCTACTCGCTGGCGCTGCTGGCCGAGGGCGGCGAACTGGCCAAGCCGGCCGAGTTCACCCGTCAGGTGGCCCAGGCCCTCTCCAAAGGCCTGTAGCTCCGGATTTCGCACGAAAGGGGCCGACTCGATGAGTCGGCCCCTTTTTGTTTTGCCGCGGTTGCCGCCAAGAGCGGCAAAAGTTGCTGCCAGGGGAGGCAACTCCGGCGGTTGCCGCCAAGAGCGGCAAAAGTTGCTGCCAGGGGCGGCAACTCCGGCGGTTGTCGCCAGGGGAGGCAAAAGTTGCTCCCAGGAGCGGCAACTCCACCCGGCCCTAGACGTCAGAGCGATTCGGCGAAGGGGAAGCGAGGACAAAGCGGTCCGGCCTTGTAGCCCTGCTCTATGAAACAGGCCATCTGGACGCAGTCGCAGACGATTACCAGCTACCTGGTAGACTTTCAACGGCGCCTGAGCCTGCCCGGGCTGCTGGCGCTGTTCCAGGAGATGGCCTGGAGTCACGCCGAGCATTCGGGACATGGTTATTCGATGATCACCGAGCACGCGCATGCCTGGGTTTTGGCCCGCCAGCATATTGAGGTGCAACGCTGGCCGGCCTGGAATGAGGTGGTGGAGCTGCGCACCTGGCTGCGCCCGCCGCGCGGACTGCTGGTTTTTCGCGATTTTGAAATCGTAGGTTGCGCGCGCGGCGTGGGCACCTGGATGTCCATCGACATCGCTTCGCGGCAACCACGGGCGCCCCAGCTAGGTGAGGCCAATTTCCGGCTGGAAGGCCACCATCCGTTTCAACCGGTGCGCATCGAGCCCTTTGCGGTGGCCCTAGGATCCGGGCGCTTTCCGGTGCGTCCCAGCGACCTGGACCTGAACGGGCACGTCAACAATCTTAGCTATGCCCAATGGGTTCTGGACTCGCTAGCGCT
>JALHOV010000143.1:11002-15715 GCA_022842865.1 Vulcanimicrobiota bacterium
GGGCGTGCACAGACAAAATCACCTGGGCAGCTACCAGATCAACTTTCTGCACGAAGTTTGCGAAGGCGACGTGGTGGTGGTGCAGCACGGCCCCCGAGGTCTATTTCAGGGCTGGCGAGAGAGCGACCGCAGGGTCGTCTTTACCGCTCAGCTCTCCTCTTCTTCGTCTTCCTCTTGATCCGGGTCGATCCGGCCTTCGGCCAGGTCGATCAGGTCGGCGCCGATGGCAGCCACTTCCTGAAGCAGCATTTCCAATAGCTCAAAGCGCACCAGCCCGTAAGGACAGGCGGCTTCCACCACCAGCAACGGGTTCTCGTCTTCGGTGCGCAGGCTCAGGCGCGAAAGCACCATTTCCGAGCCAGCGAAGGCCAGATACTTCTGAATATTGGTCTCGGGGGAGATCTCGCCCACCTGGCACTCGATGAAGACAGCGGCATGCTCGTGATAAAAATCGGCGTCGATATCGCTAAGATAAACCAGGATGGGGGGCAGTTCCGTGCCCAGGCCGATTTCCCAGGCCTCTTCCTCTTCCACGAACTTGATGGCGAAAGCACCCAGACCTTTGCTGAGGCGCCATTCCTGGAAGTCCTTGAGCATATCGTTGAGGCGGGATTGTTCCGGGCCGGAACGCTGGATGACGGCTTGTTCGCTCATTCTGTTCTCCTATAGTTCTTTGGTCTTGAAAGTTTGTCAAAAGCAGGCTCAAGTCCTGTCGCCCCAGAAGCGCGATCAGGTTATGGCAAAGGTCGAAGAAATCATTAAAAACAAGTTGGAAGAAGCCTTCCAGCCGAGCCTGCTGGTCGTGCGCAATGTATCTCACCAGCACTCCGGCCACGCAGGCAGCCCGGGAACGGGCGAATCCCATTTTGAGGTGGAGCTCACCAGCGCTCAATTCAGCGGGATGAACAAGGTGGCTCGCCAGCGAGCCGTCTACGGAGTCCTGCGCGAGGAGATGGCCGGCCCGGTGCACGCACTGGCTCTGAAGACCCTCAGTCCGGACGAATGAACGCTTTTTTCCAGGAGGCCATCTACCAGGTTCTGGTGGTGATGCGCCGCCTGCGTTACAGTCGACTGCTGGGCGGCCCCAAGTATCGCGAGAAGCAACGGACCGATCTGCGCCAGTTTTACCAGGGACTGAACTCCTTTTTGCAGGCCCTGGAGGTCGACTACTGGTTGGCCTACGGCACCCTGCTCGGTTACTGGCGGGACAGCGACTTGATCCTGGGTGATAGCGACATTGACTTTGGTCTGCGCATCGAGGATTACCAGCGCTTGCTCGACTACCGCCACCGCCTGCCGGCCGGCTACACGCTGGTGGATACCAGCCACAAGCACGGCGGACCCAAGCTCTACATTCGCAGCGGCGTCTTTGCCGCTGACCTGTATTTTTACGAAGCGGAAGGCGAAAATCTGCGCCTCTACCTGAATAGCCACTACGTGGCCGACCGCACCCCGGTCCCTCGCGACCTGCTTTTGCCCACGCGCCCGGAAGTGTTTCTCGGCCAGCCCACGCGCGTCCCCAATCAGGTGGAGGAATTGCTGATCTGGACCTATCAGTATTTAGGCAACGACGGAAAGTTGGACCCGACCACGGGGTTTTGGCGCGCTCCATAAAGGAGAAGATGCGCAGCATGAAAGCTGTCATTCTGGCCGCCGGCGCCGGCCGCCGCATGTATCCCCTGACCCAGGAAACGCACAAATGCCTTCTGCCCGTGGGCGATGCCACCCTGGTCGATCGCATGCTCGAAGGGCTGCTTCAGGTGGGTGTGAGCGAAGTGTTGCTTTTAACCGGCTACCGCCACGACCAGTTGCACGCTCATCTGGGCGAGAGTTACAAGGGAATGCGGCTGGTGTACGTCTTCAACGAACGCTTTGAGGACACCAACAACGTGGTCAGCTTGCTGCGCGCACTGCAGGGTCACCAGCTCGGCGATGAGTTTCTGCTGCTGGAAGCCGATTTGATTTTCGATTTCTCGGTTTTGCGCCGGGCGGTCGATTCGCCGGCCTCGGAGGTGGCCATTCTGGCTCCCTTCAAAAGCGGGATGGACGGCACCGTGGCCGAGCTTCGTGACGGCTGGGTCCACGATATCATCCCGCCCGAACGACAGCAGCGCGATGGCGTGACCCGCTACAAAACGGTCAATATCTATAAGTTTTCGCAGGCTTTTGCCTATGGGCCGCTCCTGCAGATGCTGGCCTACTATACCGAGCGCTTCGAAGAGAATTGTTACTACGAGAAGATCCTGGGGATGTTGATCTACGCAGGCCAGTTGCGCCTGAAAGGCGAGGTGCTGGACGACGAGGCCTGGGCCGAGCTAGACGATCCGCACGATGTGGTGCGGGCTCAGGCCATCTTCGACGGTCAGCGTCTGCTCAACCAGCTGGAGTATAATTTTGGTGGACTGTGGAATTTCCCGGTGGTCGATTTTAACTTCATCCGCAACATCTATTTCCCACCCGAAGCCATGGTCGAGGAAATTCGCCAGAAGCTGCCTGAGTTAATGCACAATTATGGCAGCCGCCAGGCCGTGCTGGACCGCAAAATGGCGACCTTCCTGCGCTGCCCGGAGGAACCGCTGATTTTGCTCAACGGAGCCAGTCAGTCCTACCCCATTTTGGCCGAGTACTACGCGGGCCGGAAGATCCTCATTCCCTCCCCCACTTTTGGCGAATACTCCCGTGTCTTTCCGGACGCGGACAGCTTCCGAGACCACCCGGACGAGCCGTCCGACCTTACCTCGCGGCTGGGATCCTATGCTCTGGTGGTGCTGGTGAACCCCAACAATCCCACCGGCACCCTTTGGCCCACACAGACTCTATGGAATTGGATCGTGGAGCATCCCGAGGTCGACTTTCTGGTCGACGAGTCGTTCATCGACTTTTCCGATCAGGGTTCGTTGACGTCTTTTCTACGCGAGAAGCCGGTGGAAAATCTGATCGTCTTGAAAAGCCTGGGCAAGAGTCTGGGGGTTCCGGGGCTGCGCATGGGCTATCTGTATACCCACAAACAGGCTCTGCACGACTACTTCAAGTCTCGCCTGCCGATTTGGAATCAGAACAGTCTAGCCGAGTTTTTCCTGGAAACGGGCCTGAAGCACCGGGACGCGCTGCAGCGCTCTTTTGTGGCCACCCGTGAGGAGCGCCAGAGGATGGGCACTCTCCTGGCGGCCACCGCCGGCATCACCCGAGTGTGGCCGAGCGCGGCCAACTTCTTCCTGGTGGAAATCGGGTCCGAGGTCGACCTGGAGGCGATGCTTCGTCACATGCTGCGCCTTTCGGGAATCTATGTGAAAGATATCAGCTCCAAAGTTGGTTGCCGGGCTTTGCGTATTGCCGTGCGTACCACTCCGGACAACGACTTGTTCCTGGATTGCTGGAAAAAGTGCTATCCGCTAGCGGCGCGCCCAACTACTTCGGCGGGTCGAGCTTAACCAGCACCAGTCCGTTGGCGCTGCCCTGGTAGAGACACACGACCTGCCCGTTGTGCGAGACGCGGGTGGTTGCCGGCACCAGGTTCTCGCCGATTTTGCGGAGTTTGAATCCGTCGCTGTCTTGACCGACCCAGAAGGTGGCTGATTTGTCGGCGTTCAACTGGCTGAGCACGACCGTGTTGCCTTCGTTGGAAAGACAAGGATTGGTCATGCTGTCAGGACCCTGATAGATCGGGGTTTTCTGACCGGTCTGGGCGTTGACGAGAGTGACGTCATAACCACTGGCGCGACGCATGCAGTAAACGCCGTAGGGGCCCTCGCCCCAGGAGCCGATGAGTTTGCCGGCTTCATCGACTTTCTCCAAACCTTTGCCGGCGCTCCAGCGGAAGGCCGCCCACTTCTCGCCCGCCTTGTCGGAAGTGTAAAAAAGCATCCCCTGGGGGCTCAGTAAGGATTCGGTGCGAATGCCCACCAGTTGTTTTTGGATGGGAGCAAGCTCTACCAACTGAGTGAAAGCTTCTTTGCCGGTCAGCGCCGGGTTGACCTCAGCCAACACGTCGGTGCCGGCCACGTCGTTCTCGTCATAGAAATAGCCGACAGTGTAGAGTTTTCCGCCGTAATTCGAGAAGACGTCTCCGTGAACGCGAAAACCCGGGGTGTTCGGGGCGTGGGTTGCGATGACGCTGAGCTTGCCGTCGGCCAGGTCGAGCTTGTGGATGTCCGATCCGCGTTTCGAACTGATCACCACCGACTGAAGATCCGGGGTAAAGTTGGCTTGCTCGATAGTGGGGATCGGCAGATCGTATTTCTTGATACTCGCGATCTTCAGGGCCGGAGTCAGCTTGATCAGAAAAAGGCGACGCAAGACGCCTTTCTTCTTGAAGGTAAAGTCCGGCTCGTCCGCGGCCAGGATGGTTTGCCCGTCGCCCGCCACGTGAAAGACCGCAAAATTGCGCGGGTCAATTCCCTTGGAGCGCAATTCGGCCGCACTGATTTTCGCGGTGGTGTCCGCCAGGGCCACACCGGACAGCAGGGCCAGTCCACACAAAACCGATGCCAAACGTCGAAACATAATCAGCGTCCTACCTCCACTTTTTTGAGTGCCATTTGGAAGCCTTCTCCATCTTTCCCCAGTTGGACCTGTTGGCCGGCTAAATCCGCGGGAGTGGACCCGGCCTCCAGCGAGACGGCCAGAACCTCCTGGGCGATCCGATCGCGATGAGTGTGGACGGCCCTGGCGACGCCCTCGCTGAGTTGCCACAGGTAGACGTGAATGCGGTCG
>JALHOV010000144.1:0-2252 GCA_022842865.1 Vulcanimicrobiota bacterium
CGTGTGCTCTTCCGATCTGGCGCCGATCACGACGCCGGTGGCATGGTCGATGAAAAAACCAGGGCCGATGCGGGCGCCCGGATGAATGTCGGCGCCGGTGTGACAGTGAGCCCATTCACTCAGGATGCGCGCCATCAAGGGCAAGCCCAGTTCCAGCAAGCGATGGGCCAGCCGATAGACGGTGATGGCCAGAAAGCCCGGATAAGCCAGAATGACTTCGTCCGCTCCGGTGGCGGCCGGGTCGCCGTCCACTGCCGCCTGCGCATCCAGCAGCAGTTGACTTCGGATGCTGGGCAAGGCTTCGACAAAGGCCCAGCTCAGTTCGGCGCCTCCGCCGCACAGAATCACTTGATCCTGGAGTTTTCGTTGCAGCGTTTCCAGAATTCCGCCCAGCAGCCCGTTGAGATTGTCGGAGGTGACATCGCGGTGGCCAAAGTAACCCGGAAAGAGCACTTCCTGGCACAGCCGCAGGATGGCCAGACATTCGCTGACCGAAGCCACCGCCTGGCCGTCGATGCGGTGGCCGAGGGGGCTGTCCTGATAGCTCCGCAGCAGAGCTTCACGAGCCGCTAAAAGCCTCAGGCTCACTGACCCACGGCCTGTTCCACCTCGGCAAACATGCCCTCGAAGAGCGGGCCACTCAGGTAGCGCTCGGCCGCGTCGGGAAGCACGACCACAATGGTCTTGCCGGCCCACTCTGGCTGTTTGGCCAGCCGCACGGCCACGGCCGCGGCCGCGCCGCAGGAAATGCCGGCCAGGATCCCTTCTTCTTTGGCAAGACGGCGGGCCATGTCGATGGCCTCGTCGTTGCTGACCTGCTCGACCTGATCGACCAGACTGACATCCAGGTTGGCGGGTACGAAGCCGGCACCAATGCCCTGGATTTTGTGTGGTCCTGGCTGCAAGGGCTGATTCTGTAGGGTCTGCATGATCACCGGGCTATGCACCGGCTCCACGGCCACCGAATGCAGCGGTCGCCCTTTTTCTTGCTCGAAGTAGCGGGACACCCCGGTCAATGTGCCCCCCGTTCCGACCCCGCTCACCAGCACGTCCACATTGCCATTGGTGTCTTCCCAAATTTCCGGTCCGGTTGTGGTCTGGTGGATCTTGGGATTAGCCGGGTTCTCAAACTGCTTGACCAGCACGTACTTGTCCGGCTCAGACGCGGCCATGTCCAGGGAGCGCTGAATGGCCCCTTTCATTCCTTGGGAACCAGGTGTCAGAATCAGTCTGGCTCCCAGCGCGATCAGAACTTTGCGCCGCTCCATGCTCATGGTCTCAGGCATGGTCAACACGCATTCAATGCCCCGCGAAGCGCAGGCGAAGGCCAGGGCGATTCCGGTATTTCCACTGGTGGCTTCCAATACGGCCTTGCCCGGCCCCAGCAGTCCTTTTTCCTCAGCGTCCCAAACCAGCGCTGCTCCCACCCGACATTTCACCGAATAGGCCGGATTGCGGCCTTCGATCTTGGCCAGGATCATCGCCGGACAATCCTTGCCGAGACGAGCCAGGTGGACAAGTGGAGAGCGACCAATCGTTTGGGAGTTGTCGCTGAAAACTCCAGGATAATCGGGGTGTTTCATATTCAGGGCTTTTACGCCTCGGGGTTGCAGACCTTGTAGGGTCAGAACAGTCCCGGTTGAATGGTAAGGCCGAGGTGCTTGTAGGCCTGAGGGCCGGCCACACGGCCGCGTGGCGTCTTTAACAGGAAGCCGTTGGCCAGCAGAAAGGGCTCGTAGATTTCTTCCAGGTTGGAGGCATCTTCGTGCACGGCCGCGGCCAGTGTGGCGATGCCCACCGGCTTGCCGTCAAACCGATGGATCAGTGCCTCCAGAATGCGTTGATCGACGCGGTCCAGACCGGCGCGGTCGATGCCCATCTTGTCCAGGGCCGTGCGCGCTACTTCCTGAATGATGATGGGAGCCGACTCCACCTGAGCAAAGTCGCGCACGCGACGCAGCAGACGATTGGCAATGCGCGGAGTGCCTCGGCAGCGACAGGCAATTTCGCGAGCCCCACCGTCGTCGATCGACAGGCCCATGAGGCCGGCCGAGCGGGTCACGATTTTTTGCAGGGCTTCGGAGTTGTAGTAATCCAGGTGAAAAAGGATGCCGAAACGGGAGCGCAGGGGGGCCGACAGCGAGCCTCCCCGGGTGGTGGCGCCGACCAGCGTAAATGGCTGGATCTTGTGTTTGACCGCGCCCTTTTTCATCCCCTTACTGATCACCCGATCGAAGGCCAGATCCTCCATC
>JALHOV010000144.1:2262-4105 GCA_022842865.1 Vulcanimicrobiota bacterium
AGAGGCGGTGGATTTCGTCGATGAAAAGAACGTCCTTGTGGCGCAGGCTGTTGAGCAGAACCAGCAGATCGATGGGGCGCTCAATGGCCGGGCCCGAGGTGGTGCGCAGCTGAGTACCCATTTCCCGTGCCACCAGCGAAGCCAGGGTGGTTTTGCCCAGACCGGGCGGACCGCTCAGGAGGATGTGATCAACCGGTTCGTTGCGTTCGCGGGCTGCCTGCAGAAAGACGCGCAAATTGCCCACAATTTCTTCCTGGCCGATGTATTCGTCCAGTTGTTGCGGACGCAGCGTGAGTTCTTGCTCATCCTCACCGGCTTTCTTACCGGACAAAGAATGACCAGGCTTCTGCTCAGTCAAGATGTCCGCCCAGGTGCTTCATGGCTTCGATGACCAGCAGGTCCACGCTCCATTCGGACTCGCCCGAAGCCAGCATGCAATTTTCCAGGGCGGCGCGTGCTTCTTCCGGCGAGCAGCCCAGGCTGCACAGCACCTGCTCGGCCTCGCGAAAAGCGCTGCTCGAGCCGACTTCGGAGCGGCTCTCGTCGACCAGCTTGGTGATTTTTTCGGACAGCTCGACCACGATGCGTTTGCCCGTCTTCGGCCCCACCCCCGGGATGCGCACCAGGAAGGTGAGGTCTTCCTCGCCGATGGCTCGAGCCAGGTCAGGCGGGCTTACGTTGCTCAAAATGCGTAGAGCCAGCTTCGGTCCCACCCCATTGATCGAGGTGAGTAGACGAAACAACTCCCGCTCAAAGCCGTGAGAAAAGCCATACAGGTTCATGGCGTCCTGGCTCACGGAAAACTCGGTGGGCACCAATCTCAGGTCGCCCACCCGACAGTTGGCGGCCAGACTGGTGGGAACGTGAACCAGGTAGCCCACGCCAGCACAGTCAATCACCAGCGAATCCAGGTTGACCTGATCGATGGTGCCGCGCAGCTGGGCAATCACCCGTCCAGGCCCTCCCAGAAAAGGTGGCACAGAGCCAGTGCCAGACCATCGGCGGCATCGTCCGGCCTCGGCTTCTCTTCCAAATTCAGGGTGTACATGACCGCTTGCGTCATCTCGGGCTTGCCGGCTTTACCGGCTCCGGCCACCACTTCTTTGACGGTCATGGGGTTGTAGCTGCTCACCGTGACGCGATTCTGGGCGGCCGCCAGCAGAATGACCCCGCGAGCCTCGCCCACCGTGATAGCGGTGGTAACATTGCGACTGAAGAAGAGTTCTTCGACAGCGGCCGCCTCCGGACGCACCCTTTCAAAAAGAGCGCTCAGTTGGCGATGCAAATCCAGCAGGCGGTCTTCGCGCGAATGCTTGGGATTGGTGGAGATGCAGCCACACTCCATGAATTCGACCTCGTCGCCCGTTTTGCGCACTACGCCGTAGCCGGTGCGGCCGTTTCCTGGATCCAGTCCCAGGATGACGCGCCCGCTCAAGCGTCCAACGCTTCCACAGCTTCGGCCGAGAGTTCAAAGTTGGTGTAGACGTTGACCACGTCATCGTGCTCCTCAAGAAGATCCATGAACTTCAAAACCGCCGGTGCGTCCGCGGCCGAAACCTCTACCGAGGTCTTGGCGATCATGGTCAATTCACTGTTTTTGACCGGCACCTTGGCGGCCATCAGAGCGGTGCGCACCTCGTGCAGCATGGTTGGCTCGCAGGTGATAATGAAATTCTCGTCATCCATTTCCAGGTCGTCGCCGCCGGCTTCGATGACTTGCTCCATCAGGGTGTCTTCATCCAGTCCCGCGCAGGGCCCGGTGATCTGGCCTTTGCGATCAAACAGCCAGCCAACCGAGCCGGTCTCTCCGAAGTTGCCCTGGTTCTTTGAGAAAATCAGGCGT
>JALHOV010000144.1:4115-13154 GCA_022842865.1 Vulcanimicrobiota bacterium
GTGCGGTTCCGATTGTTGGTGGCCGCCTCCACCATAATGGCGATATTGGCCGGCCCGTAGCCCTCGTAGACGACTTCGTCCAGTTCGGCGCCTTCGCCGCCACCTTTCGCCTTTTCGATAGCGCGCTCGATGTTCTCACGCGGCATACTGGCCTCGCGAGCACGCACGATGGCGTCTTTCAGCCGATAGTTGGCTTCCGGATCAGGGCCGCCGCCCTGGCGGCAAGCCATGAGAATGTCGCGAGAGAGCTTGGTGAAGATCTTGCCCTTTTGAGCGTCCACCCGGCCCTTTTTGAGTCGAATATTTTTCCATTTTGAATGCCCAGCCATGGGGCGGTCGTTCAAGCAAGCCGGGCTGAACTCCTCGCGACTTTAGGGATAGAGGCGTGACAGCATGCGCGGGAAGGGAATGGTTTCCCGGACGTGCTCAAGTCCGCAGATCCAGGCTACCGTGCGCTCCAGTCCCAGGCCGAAGCCGCCGTGAGGAACGGAGCCGTAGCGGCGCAAGTCGACGTACCAGGCATACGATTCGGGTGGCAGGTTGTGCTCAGCCAGGCGCTTTTCCAGCAGCTCGAGATCGTCAATGCGCTGGCCGCCGCCGATGATCTCGCCGTAGCCCTCGGGAGCCAGCAAGTCGGCTCCCAACACCACTTCGGGACGCTCCGGGTCGGGCTTCATGTAGAAGGCCTTGATGGCGGTGGGGAAACGGTGCACGAAGACGGGACGGTCAAAGGACTCGGCGATGATGGTCTCGTCGCCGCCGCCAAAGTCGCCGCCCCAGGCGAATTCCACGCCCTTTTCATTGAGCAGCTTGACGGCGTCATCATAGGAAAGACGCACGAACGGGGCCTTGATCTGCTCCAGCTTGGAAACGTCGCGCTGCAGCACCTTCAGTTCGACCGCGCGCTTTTTAATGACGCGCTGCACCACGTATTCCAGCATCTGCTCCTGCACTTCCAGATTGGATTCAAAGTCGCAGAAGGCCATCTCCGGCTCGACCATCCAGAACTCCATCAAGTGGCGGCGCGTCTTGGATTTTTCGGCGCGGAAGGTGGGCCCGAAGGTGTAGACCTTGCCGAAAGCCATGGCGGTGGCTTCGTTGTAGAGCTGGCCCGACTGAGCCAGATAGGCCTTGGAGTCGAAGTACTCGGTTTCGAACAGCGTGGTCGTGCCCTCGCAGGCGCTAGGCGTCAGAATGGGGGTGTCCACGCGCAGGAAGTCGTGGTCATCCAGCCAGTCGATGATGCCCTTCATAATCTCGGCGCGGATCTTGAGAATGGCGTGCTGACGATTGGAGCGCAGCCAGAGATGGCGATGGTCCATCAAAAAGTCGGTGCCGTGCTCCTTGGGAGTGATCGGGTAACCCTCGGCGGCGTGCAACACTTCGATGTCGGTGAGATGCAGTTCAAAGCCGCCCGGGGCGCGCTCGTCGGGACTGACCTTGCCCCAGGCGCGCAAGGACGACTCCTGACCGATGCTCTTGGACTTGGCGAAGATTTCTTCGGCCACATCGGCTTTGGCCATAATGCCCTGAATGTTGGCGGAACCGTCGCGTAGCTGCAAAAAGCTCAGTTTGCCGGACGAGCGAAGACGGCTGAGCCAGCCGCGAATCTCCACGATTTCACCAACGTGCTCTCCGACTTTGTCGATGCGTACCCAGGGTGCGTTACTCATGTTCCAAAAACCGTCCTCGTGAATGTTCCGAAGGCTTTGCGGGGTGCCTGCGGCGCTCCTTTCTTTCACAGCGATTTCGGTGCGGGGTCGTATGTTCGATGTCCGCATATCCAACCGGGAAGGCCTGACCGCATCGCCGCCAGAGCGCTTCAGGAGCTCAAGCTCAAGCCGCAAGACCACCTGTTGCTGGAGGAAAACCTGGCCTGCTATGTGAGCAATTACAAGCCGAGCTTCCAGAAAGAGCTGGATCGAATGCAGGGGCCCGAGTTGCTGCAGCGGATGCAGTCCGGCTGGGCCCAGGGCGAGCACCGCTGGGTGGACAAGATCCGCCGCGACCTCAGCAAACCCTACAGCGACGGCCAGGTACGGCAGCGTTTCAAAGAGCTGCAAACCCGTTTCTCCAGCGATAGCCAGCGCCTCTGACCCCGGCGGCCACCATGTCCACTCCTCTGCTGACCGGCATCACCCACCAACGGTCGTCTCTTTTGCATCGACAACGTCAGCACCAAGGACGGCAACCAGACTCTGCTCGGCAACAACTCCCCTACCTCCGCTCCGGGGGCCCACGTCATCAACGTGACGAGCGGTCATACCTATTGCACCAACGGCTTCGAAAATCGCATTCTGGTGTTTCACAAGCCCACCCAGGACGACGGCGACAAGGCACCCGACCGCATTCTGAACTTGCCCTTGCTGCCGCGCGCTCTGGCTTTGGACCGGACGCGTTGAGTCAATTTCAGCCTAACACTTGTCAGCACTGGGATCAGGTGTTATTATCTCGACTTCCTATGAGTGGGGTCCAGGGGCCGGCGTTACGCCCCCTGACACTCCTAAAGAGGGAAAGGACGTCACTGACATGCAAATCATTCAAACTCTTGAAGCCGAGCAAATGAAGAAAGAACTCCCGGAGTTCGGACCTGGCGATACCGTTCGCGCCTGGCTCAAGGTCGTTGAAGGTGGAAAAGAACGTCTTCAGGCTTTCGAAGGGGTCTGCATCACCCGCAATCGCCGCGGCGGTCTGCGCGAGACGGTTACTCTGCGTAAGATTTCTCACGGCATCGGGGTTGAGCGCACAGTGTTGATTCACAGCCCCCGCGTAGACAAGCTGGAAGTGGTTCGCCGCGGTATCGTCCGTCGCGCCCGCCTCTTCTATCTGCGCGACAAGGTTGGTAAGGATGCTCGCGTTAAAGAGCGCCGCCACTAAGCCTGAGGCTCTTAAAGCCCCGAGAGAAGGCTCGTCCCTGCTGGGTCGGGCCTTTTTCTTCTCTAAGGAAGCGTGATCATGGAAATCCTGAAAGACCCGCCCAAAGCCGCCTTCTCCTGGTTTCCCGGCCATATGAAGAGCGCCTGGCGTATGCTCGAAGACCAGCTCAAGGAAATCGACCTGGTTCTCTTCCTGCTGGACGCCCGCATTCCACGCAGTTGCCAACACCCCGAACTGCTCGCTAGTTTGCGCAAACGCCCGGTCGAGCAGATCTGGGTTCTCAACAAAGTCGACCTGGCCGACCAGCAACAGACGCGCGAATGGGCGGCGGAACTGCGCAAACTCCATCAGGTGGTGGAGATGCAGTCGAAATCGGGATCCGGACTGGGTCCTCTCAAGCAGCCGATTCTGGCCATCAAAGAGCGTCTGGCCGAGAAGCGCAGCGGCCGCTCCTTATTGGAGCGTCCACTGCGCCTGATGGTGGTCGGGTTGCCGAACGTAGGCAAATCCTCCATGCTGAACCGCCTGGTGGGACGCGCCTCTGCCAAGACGGGCAAAAAGCCCGGACTGACCCGTGGAAAGTCCAATTGGGTCAGCGGCCCCGAGGGCATTCAGGTGCGCGACACCCCCGGTATCCTCTATCCGCGCATCGAGACCTGGCCCCAACTGGCTCACCTGACTGCCTGTGGCAACGTGAAATCGGACGTGATCCCCCGGTTTGAGGTCGCCACCATTTTGCTGCGCCGATTGCAAGAACTGGGACTGCAGGAGCGCCTGCCCGCTCCCTGCCTGAGCCTGGATGAGCTGGGCCGCAAGCTAGGATTTCTACAGAAAGGTGGAATCGTGGACGAAGAACGTGCCGCTACCTGGTTGTTCAACCAGTGCTTTGACGGCAAATTGGGCACGATCACTTGGGAGCCGCTGCATGAACCTTAGTCGACTCAGCCGCCTGCAAGCCTACCACCTGAGCCAGCAGATCGAAGAAGATGCCTGGTGGGCCAAGGAACGAACACGCCTGAACAGCCTGTGGGAGCATGAACAGGGCGGCTTTCCTGGTTGGGTGGTCGGCACCGACGAAGTGGGACGCGGTCCGATGGCCGGCCCTCTGGTGGCCGCGGCGGCCACGGCTCAGGGTCCTGTCTTCCTACCGGGTCTGAACGACTCCAAGAAATTGAGCCCGGACGAACGCGAGGTGTTGGCCGAACTGATTCGCGCCAGCAATATCCGCGTCGAGGTGGAAGTCGTCTCGGTTGACGCCATTAGCGAAGGCAATCTTCATCATCTTTCTCTGGGCGCCATGCAGGCAGCTCTCAAGCGCCTCAAAGTCAAGCCGAAACTGGTGCTGGTCGACGGAAAGTATCCCCTGCCCGACAAGAAACTGAAGCAGCGCGCCATCATCGGCGGCGACCGCCACAGCGCTTTGATCGCGGCCGCCTCGATCGTGGCCAAAGTTACCCGCGACCGCATCATGAAAGACCTGGCCCGGCAATTCCCGGGCTACGGCTGGGAGCAGAACGTAGGCTACTGCACGGGGGACCACCAGGAAGCTCTGCGCCGCCTGGGCCCTACCCCACACCACCGCCGCAACTACGCGCCCGTAAAAGCCCAACTCTCGCCCCAGCTCAGCTTGAACTTCGACTAACTGACTTCCATTTCTTCGGTGACGGCGTGGCGTCGGCGCATCTGGCTCCAGTCGGCCCGTTCCGAGCTGCTGGAAAGGAAGTCTCCCATCGAATCCCAGCGTAGGAAGAGCTCCAGGACAGAGTAATCTCGCCAATCCAGGCCCAGTCGTTGGGCCAGGCTGCGACGGAAGCATTCGGACTCGGTCTCCAGGCCGTGAAGCTTGCGGCTCAACCGCTCACAATCTTCATAGGCGCCTTTTAGCGCTCTCAGGGCAGTGCGGGTCTCTTCCCAAGCCTGCCGCTCGCTCTGGCGCAACTGCGCAACCTCCTGCTGCAGGCGAGCCCGTTGGCGTTCACTGCCCTCCAAGTCGAGCCTGACGGCGTTCAAATCGCTGTGCTTGCGCAGTTCCCGAAGTTCTTGCTCAGCCTTTTCTTTGGATTCCCAGGCCTCTTGCAGTGCCTCTTGAGCCTCCTTTAGCAAGGCTTGATCAACACCCTGATCAGCCTGGGCGGGCTTCTCTATCAGTTGCTCGACCGGCACATAGGCTCCTTGGGCACGGTCTTCCATCACCAATCCGTCCGGCTCGATCATCCATTGCTCACCAAATGGTCCGAGCGTCAGCTGGCTGCGCACTCTTCCACTGCGAATCCAACGCCGGATGGTGGCCGTGGACACCTTAAAATGCTCGGCGGCTTCCGTAACACTCAACATCTTGCTCATGTTGAAGAGCATTCAACACAAAAAACGATCAACCTTTACACACAGAAAGATCACTGTTGGGCATTAAGGGTGTATACAGGCCTAACGCTTAGGGTTGAGCAGAATGTCGATCACCCCTGTCGGAAGGGGCGGGTTTTCTGTTGTGGAAGCCTGCTCTCATAAGTCTTTGGGAGGCCGTATGCCAGATTGTGAAAATTGCAAGGGGCAAGTATTGCCCGACGCTACCTTTTGTGAGGCATGCGGTCATAAATTAGGAACTCCAGCTGCCAAAAAGGCCGAGCCCGGTGAGGCCAAGCCCGGCTCCCTGCGCTCAGAACTGGCCTTTCTTTCCGGCTCGATCGATCAGGCCAAAGTGCGCATTGACCAGTGGAAGCAAAAGGGCGATCAGAGCAAGCGCGCCGCCGAGCGGGACGCCGAACAAAAGCGCGTCGAGAAAGAAGAGGCTGCCAAAGAGCGCAAGAAGCGCAGTCCTTTCCGCGCCGTCATCCAGTTCCTGACCGGACTGGCTGCTCTGGCAGCCTTTGTCTACTTGTTGATCAAGCTCCCGCGCAATACGTCACCCACCTTGATCATGCAGCTGTGGGGATCGATACAGGAAGAATTTGGCCTGGGAGAGTAGCGCTGTAAGAATGCAGTCTCACCCCTCCCCCCTCATCTCGATTGCTCGGTGGGGTTATCTGGCCTTGAGTGCACTGATCTTTGCCCTGTTCGCCGACATGCTTTTTATCTGGCCTTTTGGAAGTATGCTGGGGGCCGGCCAGTGGGTCCATGTCGGCCAGGGAAAAAAGGCGGGCTGGCAATTTCACTTCGATTCCGGGCTCCAGTGGTTAAACAGCCTTTTCTTGTGAGCGACAGCCGCGCTCTATGTGCTCGCATCAGTCCATGCCTCGCGGCTTAAGGCTCGCTACCAGAAGCCGCGGAATCCGCGCTGTCAAACCATTCCCTCGGTAAACTCTGTCCTGGCCCTGGGCTCTGCTCTGGCCAGGGGCGAGAAGGAAGTCCTGGTGGAATTCGAGAGCCCCCGCGAGAAGGCGGTAAGAACGCAGGCCGCATCCCTGCTGGGCGGGTTGTTCCTCTGGTTGATCGGGTTGCAACTCGGTAACCAGTTGGCCGGCTGGCTTACGCTCGCAAAAATGTCGAGCGCCAGATTTTTTCTGCTCGGGGTCTGTCTGCTGCCCGGGCTGGACTTTGTGCTCCGCGGCTTGCGCTCTATGCGTCGTGCTCTGGAAATTGACGAACGACTGCTCTTTCAGTTTACTCGAAAAGAAATCGGCCTGATTGACTGCCAGGTGACCCGTCATACTGAGCCTCAGAGAGTGCTCAGCTTTGAGGAGATCCACGAAGTGCAACTCCTCAGTATCCGCGACAACAAGGAGACGCTGCGAGCCCTCAAGGTCGTCCTCCACAGCGGAGCAGGCGAACCGCTGCAGGTGGGTTCCGACCTGAGCGTCGCTGAGGAAGGTCTCGCCTTGGAAGCAGCCCAGAGGCTGGCGGACAGCCTGGGCAAACCCCTGGTCCGCAAATAAGTGGCCCTGGGATCGATCTAAAAAGGCCCGGCTTGCGCCGGACCTTTTTAGCCTTGGATGGTTAGACTACCACTGGCTATCGAGCCATTGGACCATCACCTGATTGGCCTTGTCCTGTTCGCTGCAACGCACTTCTTTCGGCTTCAGTTCGGGTTGCGGGTTGGGGCCCTTGATCTGAAAGGCATCCTCGTCAGGCCTGGTGAGTTCTTGCACCGCGTATTGGCAGAAGAAGTCTCCTTCGCGCATCTTGGCCATCCACAGGGGCAGGGCTTCTTTGCCCAGGGCCTTCATTTTGTCGTAGCCCTCCCCTTTCAGGTAGTCCTTGGGGTTAGAAGACATGGCCATTCTGGGCGATTTACGCTCGGCTTGCCAGTCGCCGTAAGCCTGCTCGAAGGAGCGAGCCACTTTCGGGTCGACGGTCAGCACGCGCAGGGCTAACTTGGTATCAAGGCGTTGCTGTGCTTCCACGGGAATTTCGCGCACGATTTTGGTTCCTTCTCCGGTCTTCAGCCAGTAACCGGCGATTTTGCCATAGACATCAGACTCCAACTCATCTCTTCCATGGGTGATCTGAGCGGCCTGTCCGCACTTCGACTCCCAGCGCTCGCCGTGAATCGGACCGGAAACCGAGCCATGGGTGGGACCGTTGGGATCTTCCCAATAGGCTACCAATTCTTTGTCCTTGCCGATGGCGGCGGCTTCCTCGGCGGTAACCGGAGTGAAGCCCCGTTCGGTGTAATACTGCGTGAAAGCCTCTACCGGGTCGCCACCATACATCGAGGGAGGCCAGTCCCAACTCTCGGTGTTGCCGGTGGTCCAGGAAATGCAGTTATAGCGAGGTGTGGCCTCATGCGTCACTCGGGCTGTGTCCACATCCAGCGCGGGAAACCAGGATTTAAAGTCGCCTTTTTCCTCGTCGGTCATCGGACGGGGATAAGGGCTTGCCGGCGGGGGCTGCTGTTGAACTTTGGTGACCGAACCCCCTTGCGAAGGGGAGAAGGCGTCGGCCGGATTGACAGGGGCCTTAGCAGGGGCCTCGGGGCGCGCCAGCGGCGTCAACCAGGGAGCTTGGGGGGAACGAATCGGATCGATCACTTGACTACCTCCAAAGGCCGAGTTGATTCGGCAAGTGCATGAACTCTCCCACTGTAAGAGAGCGGGCTGAAAGAAAGCTGATAAAAAAGAGGGACCCGACGTTCGCCGGGTCCCTCTATCTTCTATCTTTTCGATCAGGGCTGTTCTTCGCCGAGCACGGTGGCCAGGAAGATGAGGAACAGCGAGTTGGCCAGCAGCCACAATGTGCCGATGACGCCGGGGATGAAGAGAACGGAGACCGTTCCGGTCAGTCCGGCAAAGGCCAGATGAGCGGCCCAGCCGGCCGAAAGGCCAGCCACCAACGAGCGGAATAGGCGGATGTCAACCACAATCAGCGACAGCACCACGGGAACCAGGGCCGAGAACAGCAACGGGTTGCCGTGCATGGGCGCGCCTAATAGGTGCAGTCCCCAACTCGGAAAGCCGGTGGTGAACATCCAACAAGGCGGGGTGGGAGACGACGAGAGCAGCGGCAGGAAGAAAAGTCCACTGGAGGCCATGACCGTCGCCGGCAGCGCCAGCAACAGGCCCAGGAAATAACCGCGGCGTAGCATGGCCAGGGCCGGTAGAGCCAGCAGCACCATGCCCAGGCCCAGACGCCAGGCGCCAAATTCGATACCGGCCTTCCAGACGGCACGCTGCGCGTCCAGAATACCGGCGCCGTAGCCTTTCTCCTGGCCTTCCTTACCCTTGCTGCGGGCAGTGGCCTTCAGCAATCGTTCCACGGCGGCCGGGTTGGTGACACCCAGCGATTCGACCAGAGCGGAGACACCGGCCACGTGCGGGCAGGCCATCGAGGTGCCCATGAACCACAGGTAGTCGTGTCGGGTCGCCTGACCGGGGACCGGAGCATTTTGCAGCACGCCGTCAGGAAACCCGTCGCCGTTTTTGTCGCTGCGGGTGTCACCACCAGGCGCGGCGATGTCGATGGCCGGGCCATAATTGCTGTAAAAAGTCAGGTTCTCTTGAAAATCGGTGGCCGAGACGGAGACGGCTCCATCGTAAGCGGCCGGATAACTGGGCCGCCCTTTGCTCTCATTGCCGGCCGCGCACACCACGATCACGCCTTTGGCGTGAGCCTTGGCAACGGCTGTGCGCAGGGTGGCTTCGGCAAAGCCGCCGCCCAACGACATATTGATGACTTTGGCGCCGTGGTCGGCCGAGAAGTAGATCCCGTCGGCGATGTTGGAAAGAGTGC
>JALHOV010000144.1:13164-15626 GCA_022842865.1 Vulcanimicrobiota bacterium
AAGAGTGCCGCCGCCGCGGGCCGAGAGCACCTTGATCGGCATGATGGCCGCCGAGAAGGCCACACCCATAACACCTTTGCCGTTGTTGGTGGACTGGGCGATGGTGCCAGCCACGTGACTGCCGTGAGCGTGGTCATCAATGGCTTCGGGACGCTTATTCACAAAGTCGTAGCCGGCCACCATCTTGGTGTTTTCCAGGTCTTCCAGCAGCTTGAAGTCTTTGAAGTCCCGGTAGGCCACGCCGGTGTCAATCACCGAAACGATCACGTCAGCGCCGGTGGCGATGGGCCAGGCTTTCTGGACGTTGATCTGATTCATATGCCACTGGTGTTTGCCCATCGGATCATTGGGAAAGCCGTTTTCCGGTTGAGCACGGAAAATTGCGGCTGCGGACTGCTCCTGGGCCGGCAATTCGTAGTAGTAGTTTGGACAGCAGTTCTCCACCAGCGGGTCGGCTGCAAGCTTTTCGAGTAATTCGGGGAGGCGCGCTTCGTCTACGTTCACCAGGCGCAATTGCGCAGTCCCGGCGTGGATCGAGTTGAGCTTGCTCTCGATGCCGTAGCGCTGCTGCAGTTCGGCAATCTGCTGCGGGGTGGCCTCGTCCTTCAGGTCGAGCACCAGTTCACCGGAGACACGTGCCTCGCCGGCCTGACGAGGGCCCGTTCCGTCGGGATCGGAGGTGGTCAGGTTCAACTCTGGTTCGAGCAGGGGTGCGCCGTCTTGGGCGGGCTGGAAGTGCTGGACTCCCTGCCAGGTGGCCAATAAGCCCGCCGCCAGCAAACCCGAAGCCAATAATGAGCGAAAAGAAGGGGGTCCGAAGGTGAGCGCCTTGGCTCCCCCTGGGACACGAAGATATTGCTTCATGAATCTCCTTGAATGGTTGCGATGTACGATGCTTCGCTTCGCGGCGAGCTTTCCCCCTGCGCCTCGGCGCGCTCCAGGAGCTCCATCAAAATGGCTCGGCACTGGCTTTGGTCCCCGTTCAAGCAATGATGACGCAGTTCTTCCAGCAGTTCTCCTGGCCATTGTGGTCCGGGCACCCGCGTAATCACCTTGGAAACCTTGGTCAGCGCAGTCGGCTCGGTGCTTTCGCCGACACCTACCAGCTGTTCTTCCAGCTTCTCTCCCGGGCGGCAGCCGGTAATCTTGATGGCGATGTCTTTCTCGGGTTCAAAACCGCAGAGGCGAATCAAGTTGTGGGCCAGGTCCAGAATTCGCACCGGCTTGCCCATGTCCAGCAAGTAAATCTCGCCCCCTTGGGCCAGGCCGGAAGCCTGCAATACCAGCGTGACAGCCTCAGGAATGGTCATAAAATACCTGGTCATGGCGGGGTCGGTTACGGTCACCGGCCCGCCTTGAAGGATTTGTTTCTGCATGGTAGGGACGACGCTGCCACGCGATCCCAGAACGTTGCCGAAGCGCACAGCCGCGTAGCCCGGGTGAGCCAGTTGAGCCACCAGCTTTTCGGCCAGTCGCTTGGTGGCACCCATGACATTGTTGGGATTGACGGCTTTGTCGGTGGAAAGCAAAATGAAGCGCTCAACGCCATACTTTTGGCAAGCCGCCAAAACCGATCGAGTGCCAAAGACGTTGGTGTAGACAGCCTCGGCCGGGGCCGCCTCCATGAGCGGAACGTGCTTGTGGGCGGCGGCGTGGAAGACGAAATGGGGCCGATGCTCTTCAAAGATGCGCTCCAGAATGCGTTCTCGGCACACATCGCAGACCAGTAGAGTGGCCTGGGGTAGCTCCAGGCCGATCTCGTAAAGACTGTTCTCGCCCCGGCCCACCAGCAGAAGCTTTTCTGGGCCGAAGCCGGCCACCTGACGGGAAATCTCCGACCCGATGGAACCGCCGGCCCCCGTAATCAATACTCGCTTGCCGGCCAGCAGCGGGCGTATCAACTCGGGGTCAACCTTGATCGGTTCGCGCTCCAGCAAGTCTTCGATGGACAGTTGGCGCAGACGGGCCAGCTCAACCTTGCCCGCTACCAGGTCCTGCATGGCCGGGATCACCCGAATCTTCACTTCCCGCCCCGCCAACAATTCCATGACCCGGCGCACTTCGGAAGCAGGGGGAGCGGCCAATACGACCTCGGTGACCAACTGAGAGTCGATCAGCCGAGGCAGGTCGTCCAGCCGACCCTGCACGGGAATGCCGTGGATACGAATACCAGCGCGGTCGGGGCGATCGTCCACAAAGCCGACCGGGATGTATTTCCGAGAACGATCGCGCACCACCGCTTCGCCGGAGTCATTGGCCCCGACAATAATGACGCGCGTGCTGGTGATGGGGCGCCCCATCGTTTCGCTGGCTAACCGCAGCAGCAGGCGAATTCCGCCACAGATATTGACGGTCACCAACAAGGTCAAAGCCAGCGCGCTTCGCGGGAAAAGATGACCCTGGTAGGCCATCACAATGGCCTGAAGAGGTAAAAAGCTCCACAGGCAGGCTTTGATCACTCC
>JALHOV010000145.1 GCA_022842865.1 Vulcanimicrobiota bacterium
CTCCGGTTCTTCTTTGTCAAAGGAGGCGAAGTAAGCCAGCCGCTTCTTGGCCAATGTCTGGTGGGTGGAACGGTAGCGCAGGCAGTGTTCCATAACTTCCTGGCCGCGGTGGGCCGACTGTATGAGGGCAGCCAGATTGCCCAGGTCAAAGAGCAAGTCGCCCACCACCGGGTCAGGCGGTGCCACCAGCGGCATTCGTTCCTCCAACTGATAGCGCAGAGCTTTGCGCACCCGGTCTCGGGAAGCCCGGCTGGCAAGCTCAGGCGGAAACTTGGGTCGTAGATCGGAGCCGAAATCCAGGCCCAGCACCGAATGAGACTTAAGCCAATCGGGATCCTTAGCCAGCGCCAGTTTGGCCTCCAATATTTTCACATGCAGCCATTCAGTACCCTCATGGGACTTGGGATTGCGCTGAATGCCAATGCGAATCCAGTGCAGCGCATTTTCATCCTGACCGCACAGTTCATAGCAAGTGCCCAGGTTGGCCGCCGTTGCATAAGGTCCCGGAGCTTCTTTCTCCATCTTCTGAAAGATGGCCAACGCTTCCCGGCTGCGCCGCAGATGCGCCAGGCAGACGCCCCGGTCATTCAGTGCACCACGATCATCGGGCTTGACCCTCAAGGCCTGCTCGTGCTCGGCCAATTCGTATTTCCAATTTCGCCCGTAATACCCAAGTTCGGTAACGCGGCCCCGGTCTACCTCGACCGGCACGTCGTTGCCGTTGAGGTCTTTCTCGGTCTCGTTCAGGCAGGACAGGGCGGGCAAGGTGAGCAGCAAAAGCACGAGCACAGTTCGGGGCATGCTGAAGGATTTCGTCCGACCGCCGGAGCTTCCCCCGCGAAGCTCAGTTCAGTTCGCAGTGGAAAAATAGAAGAACCCTGAAAGTGCAGATGTCCTACCATCGACCCACCCGCAGAGATGATGAGCGGGCGCTTTTTCGCTAAAAGTGGTTGCTCAGCACCGGGCCGCCAGCCCGCTGGCGCAGTCGCTCTCCCCGGGTTTGGCAAAATCCGGGACGATACGCAGCAGGAACCGTCACCAGAGCTCGCGCCACCCCTAGCACCAAGTCCAGGCTGCTCTGACTCTCATCCGGCACCGCCGCGACAATCTCTGCAGCCAGTTCCGTGACGTCCCCTCATCCGGCGGAGCCTCCTCCATACGTTCGGTCTCGGGATTGTATCGCAAGCCCCCGCCTGTCCAGGGGTCCACGATATGCTGGTAGAGTAGGGTAGTAATGTCGGGACTGTAGCCAAAAGGCGCCGTCCAACACGAAGCGTGAACGAAGAGCCGAGCCCCCGGCCGGTGATTGTGGAGGGCGAGCAGGAACTCCTCACTTTCCACGCTCTCCAAGGTCCAGGCAACCCCCAGGCCTTCTTCCTCCAGTCCTGGCTCCCAGGCCAGGCAGGGCAGGCCCAGCAGCAACCCTGCCGCTGCCGCCAAAATCTCGCTTTGTCGACCGGGAGCGGCTACCACACGGCACGGCTCATAGCCGATGGCCGGCAGAACGTGGAGCAAACTGTCCAGTCCGCCCGCACCAGCGAGGGTCCGTCTCCCAAATATGCGTAACGCCCTCGCATGGCGTCCTCGTAGCCTTCCGGAGATTCATGTAACAGCAAAGTCCCGTTGATGACCGCCTGCCAGGCTGTCAGCGACAAATCACCCAGTGGTATGCCCGCAGATAACACCGCATCGGCCCGGGCCAGCATACCCACCAGATTCTCACGCATTGCCGGCAGCGGACCTTCTAGCTCTCCGGCCAGGTCGGCTAATCGTCCCCGAGCCGCATCCAACTGCCCGCTCATCAAACGACTATAGCAACTGAGATAAGCACATAGCGGCTCACGCTCGCACAAGCCCGAATCATCTAGAATCGGCACGGACCACCGATAGAGCATCAGCTCGTGCAACGTGGTCGCCAACTCGTTGACCACGGCCGCCAGCCCGGGCTGCACGCGATTGGCTCGCATCAGCAAGGTGGCCGCGGGTCGAAATTGCCTCTCCTCGAAAAGGCCATAGGCGGCCTCATAAAGCGTATTCACGTCATCGGGAGTGCGCGCCGCCTGAGCCAACAACAGGGCCAAAGAGCTCGCTCCAAAAGCCTTCGTCAACTCGGCCAGCAATTCGACCGCCTGGCAAAAATCTTCGCTACCTTCCAGTGAATCGGGAAAGCAAGCGAACAATATGCTCAGCTCACGATAGCTCCCATGGGCATCCCCACTCGCCCACGTCGCGCGCGCCGACGCCAATGTTTCCAAAACCTTTGACATACCCGCAGTGTAGGCATGGCGGAAATTAAGTCAAGCAGTCGGTCTTCGGCGCAAATGAGGTGAACTTAACCTCTAAGGGGTCCACATCATTTGGGTTACGGTGGGTTTTGCCGATCGCGTCCAAAATCGACTGCCACATGCCCAATGGGGAGGCTCCAGCGTGGCCGCTTTCCATGGCGTCATTGCATTCGATTACAATCCAATCGCCTCTGGCCGTCATGGCCAGGTCGACGACCACAAAGGGGCAACCAACTTGCTTTGCCGCCCAGGCTTTCCGAAGTTCCGCTCCGGGCTCGCCGCAAATTACCGAACCGCTGTTTTTCAGGGCTTTCCTCGTAGTTGAGCTAGAAGCGAGATCATTTTTTGCGCCGACTCGATATGGACATCCGCCTGCGCTCGCCAATTCTGTCTGGGGTCCAGGCGGTAGTCGGCGTCGATGCGGGCGTCGCGGAGTCGGGTGGCCCAGTTCCAGATCTGTCGAAATTCGCGTTTGTCGGTAGATTTCCCAAACGCCCTCCAGACCTTCTCGTGCTCGCTTCCACCCTCTGTTGGTCGCTTGCTTTCTTCCAGGTAGCAGCGAGCATCGTGGAAGGCTGCGTAGTATGCGCGGCTAACGGCGCTGCGAAGCGAGCCTTCATCGTGGGCTTGGCTGAGTTGCCTGGCGGTGGTCAGAAAGTGAGACCACTGAAAGGGCTCAGTCGGCTCGGTGCTCAAAAGTGATGTTGACCTTTCCTTCTGCTCGATCGAGCTGGTCCAGCCACCACTCTTCGTCCAGTCTGTCCATAATGGCGCTAGACTGCGCGGTGCTCATGCTGACACGGGCCACGACAAAGGTAATGGGAGCCGCCTTGGGCTCGGAGGGGTCGACGGAAAGTTTGGTGTAGATTTCGGCGTTGGGACCAAAGGCGTCCTGAAGTTTTTGTTTAGCCTCTTCGATAAGCAACTCGTGGCGCGGAGACAGGCCAGAATCGACTCTCAGCGGCATCTCCTGGCTGAAACTTGGCCTAAGGTCATGCGGGGACCTGGAGAAGCGGCCTAGCGCGGAGGAGCTACCAAAAAAAGCCAGCGTATCAGGGAACGCTGGTTCGGCTTTGTATTTCAGCATGACGATCACTATTTCTGGGGCTCCTTGCCGGTTACCTGCGGCGCGCCGCCTAAAGCGCGAGCGAGTGTCAAGGCTTTCCAGACAGGCCTGGCGAGGTTTGGAGTGAGTCGGCAGCATAGCCGGGTCAGTGTCGGGATGCAGGTATGAGCGAGGTCGGGGATGGCCGCGATGAGCTCGCAGACCAGCTCCGAGAAGAGCTGGGCCCGCTCAAGCGGCTTCCACTCTGAACTGGCCAGGCGTAGAGCCGCATCGAGTAAGCTGCCAACGAGGGCGGGGTCAGAATGCTCACCGTCTAGCTGTGCCGCGGAAGTCTTCAGGATGCCCCTAAATAGCTCTTTGCGCCTGGATGTATCGACTTGTAGTGCCACTTCGCAGATCATCAAGAGTAGAGCGGTCCGACGCTCGGAAGACTGATTCCTGAGGAGCCTGTCTATTTCCAGCGAGTCAAAGATCTGGTTGAGCTGTTCGCTCAAGTCGGTATCAGAGCCTGAGCCCCGACAGAGTGGAGCAAGAATGAGCCAACCCGTGTGAGAGTTTGGATTTACTATTAAGTCGGAAGCTGCTTCCAAGGCAAGACGTTTCAGTCCCTGATTAGAGAGCCGTTCGGCCGCCTCGGGACTCACGATTTTGGACAGCGATTTGCTGGAGCGTTCACCTAGCCAGGACCCAAGGGCGTTGCTACCCCAGGCCCTGAATAGATACTCACTGCTAGGGACATACTCTTTCCCCCAAGGGAATAGTCGGGACTCTAGTTGACTGGAGAATTCCTGCGGTAAGGCCGGTCCCCGGGAGAACGCATAGCCCAGCCCGGCTTCCAGGAACCGGACCGGTCGGAGATTGGACGGATAGCAGGCGTCCTGGCGAAAACCAGGTTGCTCCTGGAGTGGCGACTGAGCCTCAATGGAGGGGTCCAGGTAGTTCTCGAAAGCTTGCCGCGCATCGCGGTTGGAGCGCCGGATGATGTGGAAGAGCTCGTCGGCGTGGGCCCAGGACAATGCGAGGATCAGATGTTCCGGTAGCTCAGACCAATAACGGCTCGAGAACCATTGGCGGGCCCAGCGGACGATCACCAGGAAGGTCCTGATATCCTCGGAGGCCCCATCGGACAACAATTCTCCGACAAGTTGGATGGCGAGATTGTAGTCCTGGACTCTTGGTGAACCCAGCAGAAGATGGATCAAGTGCAAGCGCCCCAGTGGAGAAGCCGTTCTGGATCGGACTGACTTCAAGAATCTATCCAGCTGCTTAGGTTTGAGGGCGTCGAACTTTTTCACCAGAAGTTTGGGTAGAGGGACCGGGAAACAGCAGAGCCGCGAGAACGCGACTTCCAAGGATTCGTCCAGTAAGGTTTGGCTTGCTTCCAAAATTCGGGAGGGAAATTTCTTGACGCTGTCCGGTTGTCCCAGTGCATAACGGGCCAAAAGGCGCTGGGGAGCAACGGGCTCAAGAAACTCTCCGATGACACTCTCTTCTTCTGAAGTAAAGGCCCGGAAAAGCCCTCGATAACGTAGTTCAGCGCTTTGGCTCTGCCACTCAAGAGCAGTGGTAAATCGGTCGACCGGATTGCCTATGGATTTGAGCGCATGGAAATGCTGTCTGGCTAATCTTTCGGGACAGTCAAACCAGGGGCGTAGGGTCTGAAAATCAGAGTCGCTCAAGCCTTGCGCCAGGCGCCACCAGATCGGATTGAGTGCAATCTCTCTTCCAGGCAGGCGCAGAATCGGGTGTTCTCTCAAGGGATCGAGAGTCAGGGCACCTTCCGAGCCGTCCAGCGCTGTCAGTTGGATCTCAAACTCTCCCCCAAGTTTTTGGAACGATTGGATGAAGACGGAGCGTTGGTAAGGTATTCCCTCCACAGATAGGACTGCTTCGGTCTTCAGTTCAGCGCGTTCGCATAGGTCCTCATTGTCAAGCAACTCACGCTTGAACAACTCGGGGAGTTGGTCAATTGTCCTTTGCAAGAGCGCCCTGGCGTGTTCGAGCAGGTCAGAAGAGTTTGTCGGGACCCCGTCCAGAAAGTCGCTGAAGTAGCTGCCAAGGGTCTGGCCCACAAGTCGCGGCAGCCCCACTGGCATAAAATAGCCTGACAAGAATTCGGTCGATATCCAGTTCAGATAATTCTCTCGTGCCCTGACTTCAGCATTTTGAAAGCCGGCCAGGCTCGTAATCACTTCGGCAAGCAGGCAGGCCAGTTCTACTGAACGTCGGTTCAGGTCGCCATCATCTGGGTCCAGACCTGTGCTTCCGCGAGCACCAACCAGGTCGACGTAGAGGCTCTCTAAAATCCAATTGGCCTGGGCAATCTGGTCGGTTTCGTCTTTGCTCAGCGCGTCCCGAGGGTGAAAGAGGGTGGCGATCGCGATACGGATCTGGCGAGTCAGGTCCATTAACCAGGGCCATTCAGCCTGATCGTCTCTCTCGGGTTTGCGCAAATGTAGGGCCCGCTGAATGCTGGCGGCGATTTGTTTTCTCAGCTGGGTCAATTCCGGAGTCTCCACGATTTGCCGGTCCGCAATAGCGGCCTTGCTCAGCTGGTAGAGGATCTCTTCAGAATGGACGGGCAAATAATGGAAGTTGGCCGCTCTTAGACGGTTGAGAAGAAAGTAATAGCGGTCGTCAGACAATTTGCCGCTGGCCCGTAGGCAATGAAGGACGTCGACCAGGCTAAGAAGCGGAACTTCGTTTTCTTGTTGGTTATAGGCATTGATGAAGCGGTCGTCAACGCATATCAAAAGATGATCGTCAGCCGCCGAGAGCATTTCCTGCAGACAACCCAGTTCGGGACCGTCTTCCAGCTTTTGGGGGACTGGCAAAAAAGTCATGGAACCAGATGCTCGGTTCTTCTCAATTTTCTCGACAAGCGAGCGGATCCATGCGACGGTTCGTTTGCTGCGCTCTCTCAATTGCCCGGCCGCGAGCAGTCCCTGCCATTCCTCCGCGAGCAAGGTCAGCTTCATCGATTCAGCGACAGTCTTCAGAAGTCCAAGCGAGTAGAAGACCGAGAGCGCTGCCAGTGAACACATCAGGTCGGAGCCCGGTGTCGGGCATTCATCCGGCTCAGCGAAATCAAAAGCGAGGGACGCTTCGGAAAATTGTGCTTGTGAGATTCGTCCGTTTCGCTTAAGCCAGGAAAGTAGGGCTTGAGGAGAAACTCCGTTGCCGGTTTGAAGCTCTGGATGGTGCCAGCCCCATTCAAAAATAGGGGCTTCCGGCGAGGCGACGTCGTCGATAGTCGTTAAGGCGCCCGCCTGGACCAGTTCGCTGATGCATCTTTCCAGCTCTTCGTCCAAGCCTCCCCGGGGGGCGTGGAGGATTGCCATGTTCTGCAAGGCTGCGGGGACTGAGGGAGCAATTCGAAGGCCAGGAAAAGCTGCTATCAGTTCATCCAGGACTCCCAGCTGATTGGCGAGCAGCAGACTGGTGAGGTCAAGGCAGAGCTGGTCTCTGGAATCTGGCAACTCTGTGGCCAGTGAACGCGCTCCTGATCTGGAAAAAATTGGTAATTGCTGGAGGGGTTGAGGCTGGGCGGCGTTTGCCGAGGCGATTTCGTGAAAGAAGTAGGCGAGGGTCGTCCTCATCTGCTTGCTGGTGTTGTAAAGGGGAGCGCCCCCGAAATACTCTGCTCCTGTTCGCGAACGCATCTCTCTGATTTGTTCAGCAAAGGATTCCGCATCGTGGTCCGCTGGCACCCTTTCAAGGCTTCGCTTTAAGAGGGTGTCCCATTCTTCTTCGGATTCCGCTCCAAGCTGCAAGCCCAACAAAACAGCTTCACTCAGCGTTTGCTCGCTGATACCTAGACGTGCCGCCCGAGTCCAAAGTTCCCTGGCAAGTTGGGGGTCTTCAACCAAAAGGTTTCTGCTCAAGTGCAGTAAGGGGAATCCTTCGACCTGGTTGTGCTTTAGGATTCGCTGACCCACTTCACGCATGCCGGCGGTGTCGCCACGAGTCGAGTAGTAGTTGGCGAGGAGTATCAGACCCGGGGGACCAAAGGTGTCGGCTGCACTCTTTGCTTCAATCAGCGCCTCTTCAGAGCGGCTCAGAGAAAGGAGGCTGTAATACTTCAGTTTCGAGAAATCTGCAGCTGATGTAGGGAACCGCTGGGCGAGCTCCAGGCAGATTTCGGGATGGCCGGTATTGTAGGCGGCAACCATGCAGAGCAGCACCGCGCGCGGGGTCGGCAACGAGCTGAGCAGTTTTTGCGATCGCTGATTCACCCATTCCCAGTTCTTGGCCTGGTTTTGAATTTCGCAGGCCTGGAGCAACAACTGTGTGTCGCCTGTCTGGTCAGCGTGCGCCTCCAAAGCGACTACATATTCATCCAGCTCCAGCCGTCCAAGCGAGTGTGATAAGGCAAGACGGAGGGGCTTGAGTGTAGCCGTGTCCGCCTGGCCCTCCAGGTATCTCAAGGCTTCCTCTGGCTCACCCCCGGCCATCAGGCAGCGGCAGTACCACTGCGTCCAGACCTCCTTGCCCAGAGCAAATTGCTCCTGATGTTCCTCAAGCACTTGCCGGGCTTGCGCGGGTTGGCCGGAGCTTAGCAGCAAGTGAACCAGGGCCAGGATCCCATCCGCCTGCAATTCGTGTGAGCTTAGGCGCTGCTGCAACTCGGGCAGGCTGAGCTGCAGGTTGAGGTCCGTGAAGCAAAGGGTCCAGTGAATCAACGAAGGTGTTGCTGGGCGGAGCGTAAGTAATTCCTCAACCTTATTGAGCCCCTCGTCAGCGAATTGAGGATGACAGAGCCGGGCCAGCGCATTCCAGGTCTGCAGTTCAAATCGTTGACGTTCATCCTGGACCAAGCGACTGAGGAGGTCGAATTCATCTATTGCTCGCTCCAAGGAGGCCAGGCTTTGCTGGTCTGTCATCCGCTCGTTGATTTCGATGGGGGTCTTCAGGTGCCATGGCCTGGTTGGTAGTGCACCGGGAGCGACCATCTGGTAGAAGCGAATCACTGCCGCTGATTCCCTGACGGCCAGGCGGTGGCCAGCCAGTTGCTCGGCCAGTTCAATCTCGGCCAGGGCTTTCTGGGGAAGGCGGGAGAATAGATAAGCGGAAGCTCGAAGCCTTAGCGCCTCCGGGTCATCGCCTTGGGCACTTTCAAGATGGGCCAGGCAAGAGGTTATGTCCCCTTCCTCGAGTCGAATCGCCGCCTTGAAATTGTTGAGCAGTGGAACGTCTGCGTCACCCAGAATTGCAAAGGCAGCTTCGCTCCCCTGTGTCCTGAGAGCCAGATAAGCCTCCAGCTTGATCTGCTCTGCAGTTCGTCCTGTGGCCGCCGCCTCGTCGGCAAGCGCTCTGGCTTTTTCCGGTGATGCGTCGACCAGCAGGTAGGCCTCGATACGCAGCACTTCGGCTTTCACAGTGGCCTTTGCGATAGTCCACTCAGGAGACTCTTTGATGGTCCGGATCCAGTCTTTGACTTCCGCGATGGAGCCCTCTTGCCACTTGCGCTTGGTCTGGTGAAATTCGCTTTCGACGCGCTCGGCCAGGCTTTGCAGCAAAGCCTCCTGCTGGAGTGCCGGAGATGGCTGCGTGGCGGCTGGTCGGACCCCACAAATGACTTCGACCGCGGATCGGGTCACGAAAAATCTCTCGACTAAGTCAGGGTGCGGTGCTAGTTTATCGTTAATCGTCGTGGCCGACCAAACTTCGTAGCGAACGCCAAGGGCGCGAAACCGACGCTTTTGGGCTTGGATTTCATCCTGCACCTTGGTATGATGCAGACTCGATGCCACGATGAGGACAAATCTCCGGACAGACCAAGATTCCCACCGGCTCGTCCAATGTTTTAGAAACTCATCTGCGGCCGCTCTGATTTGTTTGTCAGTAATGTTGGCATAGCATTTGCATTGTGCCACCTCGACGGTATCATCGGCCCGATAAGCAAGAATATCTATTCCGTATTGAGTCTGTCCCCTGATTCCGTAGCTCTCGACAGTCTGAATCTCAGGCTCCAGCTGAAATAAGGCTCGAGAGAGTCTCTCGAACGTCTCCCAGGGGAGCTGGTTTAGCTTTAACTGGTTACCAGGAAAAAGCTCCGCGGAGAGCTCGGCCGGACTGCCGCTTGCTTCGGGGCTGCTCATTCCGGTCGGTTCACGCTGCTTCCGCCGTGCTGCGCACATGGTTCAGCAAGCTGACCAGTTCATCCACCTCGCCGTCGCTGAACAAACCCTCGGGTCCGGTCGGAGCGTAGTCTTTAAAGGGCGACTCCCAGAGGCGAGCCGGGTCCATAGCCCCCATCTGGGTCAGGTGATTGACGATTTCATCGAGGAACTGGATCTGATTGGCGGTCCAGGTCTTCTGGCCCAGGAAACCTGATAGGGCCAGCTTGGCGGCTTCGCGGTCCAGGCCCACCAGCGAGCGGACGAAGAGCCCGAGGCTTTGTTCCCCCGTGGCCGCCTGCAGCTCCTCAGGGCTGCCTACCTGGGTCAGGATGCTTTGGAGTTGTTCCAGGTCAGCGGGAGTGAGCTGCTGGTTGGTGCGCAGTTTGTGAATGGCGATGTGGTCCTGGTGTTGCTTGAGAAAGGCGCGAACCTTGGCGCGGAAGCGTTCCGAGGTGCCGGGGGCGGCAAATCCGGGAAGGTCGATGTTTTCGGCTTCGCCGATTTCGTCCTGGAAATCGGTAAAAATCAGCGGGCGCTTTTTTTTCTCCATTAGCTTCATTAGGCCGCGCAGGCGGCGGCGCAGGTGCTCGAGCATGGGCAAGGTGACGTCGGCCCACCAGCTCTCTTGCTGGATTTCTTGAATGAAGGCCATCTGCTCCAGCACCAGCGGAATGCTGGATTGTTCCTCCAGCGAGGAGGCCAGCTCGATCACGGTGTCGCGCAGCCTGGCAAAGCCCGCGCCACCCCGCAACAGGCTGAGCTGGAGTTGCAGAATGATCAGGTCAAAGCGCTTGGGCTCTTCGCCCTCTGACTCCAGTTGAGTGGGCAGGCCGGCGACCTGCTGGGTGAGTTGCTGAATGGTTTCGGGTTTAAGACTCTGCCAGCCGTCGGGTTTGGCAAATTGCTCCACCAGTTCCCGACGCGGGCGGACCAGAAAGTTGTCCGGGTTCATGGCCGCCACTTCTTTTTGCAGAAGGTCAGCGGTGGCTTGACGCAGTTCTCTGTCGTTGCTGGGAAAGTCGGAATACAGGGGCGTGTTTTCATGAGCGCCGTCGGCCAGCTTGCGGTCCAGCTCGCTGAGCAGGTCCAGGCGCCGCGTAAACAGCCGCTGGCTCAGGGAAGCGCCCAGGGCGCCCTCCACGCTGGGCACATCCTGACTAAAAAACTCCAGGTTGCGGCAGAAGTCGAAGATGTAGAAGAGTTCCTTGTGGGCGCCGGGGCCGAAGAGGTTGTCGCAGCGGCGGGTGCCGCGTCCCACCATTTGCCAGAACTTGGTTTTAGAGCGCACCAGCTTGAAGAAGACCAGGTTGACCACCTCGGGCACGTCCACTCCGGTGTCCAGCATATCGACTGAAATGGCAATGTGTGGGGCTTTGTTGGCCTCGGAGAATTGCTCAATCAGCGACTGGGCGTAGTTGTCTTTGCACACGATGACGCGGGCAAACTCGCCTTTCCAATGAGGGTAGTGAGCGTTGAAGCGCTCCTCGATGAAGCGCGCGTGGGCCTGGTTCTTAGCGAAAATGATGGTCTTGCCCAGGCGGTCGCCGCCCTGAACTTTCAGGCCGCGACTCATCAAGAATTCCAGCACCTTGTCCACGGTATCGATATTGAACAACCACTTGTTGACCGACTCGGGGTCCACCTGGTCGGGAGTGCCCTCTTCCTCATCCCACTCGGCCGCGTCCCATTGCTCCTTGTCTTCGTCTGAGAGCTGGTCGTAGCGGATGCCCTCGCGCACAAATTTAAGAGGCACCGAGACTCCTTGTTGAGGCACCAGAAAACCGTCGGCCACGGCTTCGGGCAGGGTGTAGGAATCGGTAGGCACCCCGCTCTCTAAATCAAACAAGCCGTAGGTGTTGCGATCTACCTCGTCTTTTGGGGTGGCCGTCAATCCCACTAGCAGGCTGTCAAAATAGTCGAAGATGGCGCGGTATTTTTGATAGACCGAACGGTGGGCCTCGTCGATGATGATGAGGTCGAAGTGGCCTACGCCGAACTCGCTGCGTCCGTGTTCAATCAGGCCCATCATGGTGGGGTAGGTGGAGACGTAGACCCGGCCAGTAGCGTCTTTTTCGGTGACCAAGTTGACCGGAGCCGAGTCGGGCAGATGCTTCAAGAAAGCCTTGCAGGCCTGCTTGACCAGCGCCAGGCGGTCGGCCAGGAAGAGCACACGCTTGACCCAATTGCAGCGCATCAGAAGGTCCACCAGGGCGATGACCGTGCGCGTCTTGCCCGCCCCGGTGGCCATCACCACCAGGGCCTTGCGCTGGTGGTCTTTTTCGAAAGACTCGGCAATGCGGAGAATGGCCCTCTTTTGATAAAAACGTTCCACGATGGCCTGATTGATCTTGGCTGTGGCCAGCGGCTTGCGGCTGGTGCGCCGCTGGATAAGCAACTCTAGCTGATCCTTGCGGTGAAAACCCTGAATGGATCGCGGCGGATAATTGAGGTCGTCCCAGATCGAATGGCTGTAACCGTTGGAATAGAAGATGATGGGACGCTGGCCATAGGCCTGCTCGAGACAATCGGCGTAGAGTTTAGCCTGCTGCTGTCCGACCTGGGGATCGGAGGTAGTGCGTTTGGCCTCCACCAGGCCGAGCGGCTTGCCGTCGTCGCCCCAGAGCACGTAATCCACGTAGCCCTTGCCGCCGGGAGTGGGCATCCCCGAGACTTCGAACTCACGATCGCGGGCCTGATCGAGCGGCCAGCCGGCTTCGTGAAGGAGTAGGTCGATGTAGAGGCGTCGCGTCTCGGATTCTTTGTAATCGTGATGGTCCGCGATTTTGGCGTTGGCCTTTTTGGCCTCGGCGATCTCCGCCCGCAGCCGCTGGAGCTCTTCCTCCATGGCCGGCATACTGGCCAGCCGCGCTTCCTTTTCCCTGAGCTGCTCGTCCTGGGTTTTCAGGACGTCGAGGAGCTTACGGACCTGTTGGAGGGTTTGGGGCTGCTGCACCGTGCGGGGCAGCTGGTCGGGTTGGAAGCTGAGACTGTCGGCCGGACGCTGCTGGCGGGCGTAGGTGCGGGCCAGCCAGAAGCCGATGTGGAACAGCTCCTGGACCGCCGATTGCGCTTCTTCGGGACGGATGCGACGGTTGCTATGCACGGCTTCATTGCCCAGACGCTGAATGATGCGGGCCTTGGTAAAGATAGCCTCGCCGGCCGTGGCCCGGAAGGTCGGCTCGTGGAGTAGGGCACCCAGATTATCGTCGTAGGGCCTGCGCAGGCTGCTGTCGTTCTGGTAGAGCCACTTGACGATGAGCTCGAGAGTGCGGCGGGAGTAAAAGCAGGCCGTGCGCGGGTCGCCATGAACGGCGGTCTCCGCTTTGTGGGCATCCTCGAAGACCTCGGACCATTCGGCCCGAAGGAAGTCGAATTGACTCAAAGCTCGCCCCGGAAGGCCCGGTGCTGCAAGGATTGGAAGAGGGCGTCCATTTCGGCCAGAGACTGGCGGTGCTTGGCTTTGAGTCGGTCGAGGGCTTGGACGCGGCGGGCGAATTCTTGTTGGAGGGGGAGGGGAGGGACGGGGACGGGTAGCTGTCTCAATCTGGTCAGAGTAATTTCTCGGAAAGTGATGCCCTTTGTTTCCTTTGCTATCCATTGCTGTGCATCAGAAGATCTCAGAAAGTGCAGTAGAAATAGGCTGTCAACTTCTTTTCCCGGAGAAATTCGGGCCGTGCCTTGCGTCAGGTTCGCGCCGTGCAGAGCCGGAGGCACGAGGGCAGTTGTACCGACCGTCGCTCGAATACTCATTACAATTTCTCCCATTTCGACTCGGGAGCGTTGGTATTTGGCCGCTAAATCAGCAGTGGTATGTCGCAAGCCTTCCAGGCGGATTTGGCCGTCGACGAGGTCCCCTGTGCGGATGTATGGGACACCGCCCGGACATTCCTCTCCCGCTTGGACTATCCCATAAGTAACAATCGTGTCGCTGCGGACGACCGACTCAAGATGGCGTCGCGCCCAGTCTTGAGACGAGAACAGGTGATCAAAAATTGAAAAGTTTAGTTCGTCCAGTTGGGCCAGGGCGGCCCGGCGCTTGGCCCGCAGGGCCTCGGCCCGGTCCAGGATGTCGGCGATGCGCCGCTGCTCGGGTAGTGACGGCAAGGGTATTGGAAAGGCTTTGAGCTGAGTCGAGTTGATGGAAGCCAGATTCGTGGTTTGTTTGGAGCTGCGGGCAAAATAACTTCGACCGTAAGGGGAACGGGCAATCGCGGCTAGGAAATCCGGGTTGAGTAAGTCCGGCTGGACACGGACGCAAAAAATGTGATTCTGATGGATACAAGGGTCAAGTTGGCCCCGCCAGACCGTGCCTCGACCCAGTTTGTCGAAGTCTCCTCCCTCGGTCATTAACACGTCACCGGGTTCAAGTCGATACCGCGTCGCTTCGGCGAATGTGGTTCTTATGGTTTTGACATCGGACAGGTCGACGAATCCATCTTGCACATTGGCAACCCGCAAGTAGGGCAGTTCAACTGAATCTGAATCAGTCATTTGGATTTTCCGACCGAGGGTAATTCCGGACCGCACAGCCGCAACGCAACCAAGTTCTCTGATCGGCCATTCGGGCGGCTCAGGCGTGATCTTTCTACCCAGCTCGAGAACTGTCAACTGAGCAATCCTTCCAATTCTCGCATATCTGCGCCAATCTCATCCTCCAGCCTCGCCAACTCCGCCAGAATCTCGCGCGGCTCTCGGTGAGCTACATCCTCGTGGACGACTTCCTTGTAGCGGTTTAGACTCAAATCATACCCCTGGGCAACCAAATCTGCCTTGGGCACGCAGAAGCTCTGTGCGGTCCGCGGTCGCTCGCATTCCGCCCCGGCTCGCTCTGCCCAGCGCTTCAGCACATCGGGCAGATTGTTCTTTGCGTGATCGGTCTCCACCGCCAGGCACCCCAATTGCTCGACCGGCAAAAGCGGCTGGCGTTTGTCGTCCAAGCTCCAACCGTCAGCCGCCAGGTCATAAAACCACACAAAATCGGTGCCGCCGGAATTGGTCTTGGTGAAGAAAACGATGGCCGTCGACACACCGGCGTAGGGCTTGAAGACGCCCCCGGGTAGGGAGACGATGGCGTCCACTTTTTGTTCTTCGATCAGCATTTTGCGGATGGACTTGTGCGCGTTGGACGAGCCAAAGAGCACGCCGTCGGGAACGATAACGGCGGCGCGCCCGCCAGGTTTGAGCAGTCGCAAAAATAGCGCCATGAAAAGCAGTTCGGTTTTTTTGGTCTTGACGATCTGCTGCAGGTCCTTGGCACAGCTCTCGTAGTCGAGAGAGCCGGCGAAGGGGGGATTGGCCAGCACCAGGCTGTAGCTCTCGATGTCGCCCGCGTCGTCCTGATGCAGCGAGTCGCGGTAGCGCACATCAGGGTTTTCCACACCGTGTAGAAGCATATTCATACTGCCGATGCGCAGCATGGTGCTGTCGAAATCAAAGCCATGGAACATTCCATGGTGAAAGTGCTGAATCAGCGCCGGATCGCGCAAAACTTCCGGATGGCGTTGGCGCACGTATTCGTTGGCGGCCACCAGGAATCCGCACGAGCCGCAGGCCGGGTCGCAGACGGTGTCCGTCGGTTTGGGGTCGGTCATTTCCACCATCAGTTGAATGATGTGGCGAGGGGTGCGGAATTGACCATTCTGTCCGGCCGAGGCCACCTTGCCGAGCATATACTCGTAGAGGTCGCCCTTGGTGTCGCGGTCTTGCAGGGGAATGTCGTTGAGCAGTTCCACCACGCGGGCCAGCACAGCCGGTTTCTCGAACATAAAACTGGCGTCGCGCATATGGTGGGCGTAAGTGGATCCATCCCCGCCCAATGTCGTCATGAAAGGGAAGACGTGCTCTTTGACCACCTCCCACATTTCGGCGGGCGCAAAGTTCTTGAAACGGGACCAGCGCAAATCCTGGAAGTCCCGCCCTTTGGAATCCTTTCCAGCGGGGAAAATCGGATTCTCGATCGGCTGCTTCAGGCGATTGGCCTTGCTCTCTTTGAGGGTCTGCAGCTCGTCCAGGCGGCGCATGAAAAGCAGGTAGGTCAATTGCTCAATCACCGTCAGGGGATTCGAAATCCCCCCAGACCAGCACTGGTCCCAGATTCGGTCCACCTGATTGCGAATTTCTCCTGTGAGCATTTGACCTCCCAATTGCCT
>JALHOV010000146.1:0-11198 GCA_022842865.1 Vulcanimicrobiota bacterium
TACCATGAGCAGACCGAACCAGTTCTGCGCCACTACCAGAACAGCCCTGGCATCGTCAAAATTGATGGCCGCCTGGACATAGAAGAAGTGCAGAAGCAAGTGGACGCCAGCCTGGCCCCTCTAGTCCCCCACTAACAGGCGGGACAGACGCCATAGAAAAAGATCTCGTGACTGCTGACCTTGAAGCCGGCCGGGCACATCTGCCCGATGCCCGCCAAACAGCCTTCCACATCGTAAACCTTGCCACAGGTCTGACAGTGAAAGTGATGATGGTGCTCCATGTCCGAGGCCTCATAGCAAGTCGACTGGCCGGGCACGTCGATGGGCTTGATGTGACCTTCTTCGACCAGGCTTTTCAAGGTTCGGTAAACGGTGGCAATGCCCAGGCCGGGAACATCGGATTGGGCTTCAGCTAATACTTCAAGGGGGGCCAGCGGTCGCTCGCTTCGCCCAAAAACGCTGCGAATGGCGTCCCGCTGACGGGTCTTTCTACTCATCCTCCGATCTTCGACGCGTGCCAGGTAAACCTCTTGACGGCTACGAAAGCCGCCAAACTTGCGGAGGAACCTATGAGCAACATTCGACGAGCAGCGGTAATTGGGTCCGGCACCATGGGCGCCAGCATCGCCGCCCACCTGGCCAGCGCCGGCATTCCCACCTTATTATTGGATATCCCTAGCCCCGATGGTCCGCGTAGCGGTATCGCCCAGAAAGGCCTGGAGCGCGTACTCAAATCCCGCCCACCGGCTTTCCTGCGCCCCGAGGCAGCCGCCCTCATCTCGGTCGGCAACACCGAAGATGACCTGGACAAACTCAAAGACGTGGACTGGGTCATCGAGGCCATCGTCGAAAACCTGAAAATCAAACAAGAGCTGCTCCAGAAACTGGAAAAAGTGGTGGGGCCTCAAACCATCGTCTCTTCCAACTCCAGCGGCATCCCTATGAAGCTGCAGGCTTCCGTGCTCGGCGACGACCTGAAAAAACGCTTTCTCGGCACCCACTTTTTCAATCCGCCACGCTATCTACACCTGCTGGAACTGATTCCCACCAAGCACACCGACCCTGAAGTGCTCCAGCGCCTCGCCCACCTGGGCGAAGTTCGCCTGGGTAAAGGCATCGTGGTGGCGAAAGACGTTCCCGGCTTCGCCGCCAATCGAGTCGGCGTTTATTGTATGGGTCGCGCCATGCAGGCGACCATGGAAATGGGCCTGACCCAGGACCTGGTCGATGTGCTCACGGGGCCCATCCTGGGTCGCCCCAAAAGCGCGACCTTCCGGACGGGCGACGTCGTTGGCCTGGACATCACGGGCATGGTCTCCGAAGGCTTGCAGCAGGCCACCGGAGAGGACTTCGCTTTGCCCCAGGTGGTGAAAGATATGATTGCCAAGAAGTGGCTGGGCGACAAGACCGGCCAGGGCTTCTATAAAAAGGACAAGAGCGGTGGCGCCACCAAAATCCTGAGTCTCAACTTCGAGACGATGGAATACGAGGAGCGTCCCAAAGCCAGGCTGGCCGAGCTCGGTCCCATTCTGGCCCTGCCCACGCCGCAGGAGCGCACCAAGGCCCTACTCGAGCTGGAGGGTGTGGCCGGAGACTTTACCCGCAAGAGCCTGCTACCGCAACTGGCTTACGCCGCCTCAAAAGTCGGCGAAGTAGCCGATACCGCCGAAGAAGTCGACAACTCTTTGCGCTGGGGCTTTGGCTGGACGGTCGGCCCGATCGAGCTGGCGCGCTACCTCGGCCAGGATTTTCTCAAAAAAGCCTTTGAGCGGGCCGGGCTGGAGTGGGCCTCCGCTTTAGAAAAGATTCCAGCCCAACCCAAGGAGCCGACGGCTTACTCCATCAGCTATCAGCGTCAGGTGGGCAACCGTCCGGTGATGACGTCCCCTGTGGCCAGCCTGTGGGACATGGGCGACGGAGTCACCCTGCTGGAATTTCACTCGAAAGCCAATGCCATCGGCGTCGAAGTGTTGGACTTTATGGACCAGGCTCACGAACGGGTCTGCAAGGACTTCAACGCGATGGTGGTGGGCAATGAGGGCGAGCACTTCTGCGCCGGCGCCGACCTCAACATGCTCCTGGGAGCGGCCATGCAGGTGGCGGAGGGCAAGATCGACGCTCTGCGCCAGCAAGTGAAGGTCTTCCAGGCCATGACCACTCGGCTGCGTTACGCTCCTTACCCGGTGGTGGCCGCCCTCCACGGACTCAACCTGGGAGGCGGCTGCGAAGTAGGCCTGTGGTCCGACGCCTGCGTGGCCTCGGCCGAGCTTTATACCGGTCTGGTAGAGGTGGGAGTAGGCATTCTACCCGCAGGTGGTGGGACCACCGAGATGCTCTTCCGCATGATGGAGCGGGTGCTGCCTGGGGCAGACCCCTTCCCGGCAGTGCGGGCGGCCTTCGAAATGATCGCCATGGCCAAGGTTTCTGGCTCGGCTTTCGAAGCTCAGCAGATGGGAATCTTGCGGCCCACCGATCACATCGTCATGAACGCCGACCTGCGTCTCAGTGAAGCCAAGCGCATCGCCGCCAGTCTGGCGCCAGGCTATCAAGCGCCCGCTCGCAGACGGGTTCAGGTCATGGGCGAACTGGGATTGGCCAACCTGAAAGCGGGCGCGATTGCGATGCACGAAAGCGGCTTGATCACCGAATATGAAGTGCACCTGGCCACCACGGTAGCCACCGTCCTTTGCGGCGGCACCATGAACTGCAGCGACACGGTCGATGAACAAGTCATCCTCGACCTGGAGCTGGAGGCCTTCCTACAGCTCTGCGGCCAGGAAAAATCCCGCGAGCGCCTGGCTCACATGCTCAAAACCGGCAAGAATCTGAGGAATTAACCATGGAAGAAGTCGTCATCGTCAGCGCCGTGCGCACCCCTGTGGGCCGCGGCAAAAAAGGAACCCTGGTCAATACGCGACCCGATGACCTGGCCGCTCTGGTGCTCCAAGAAGTGCTCAAGCGGGTCGGTCTAAGCGCCTCCGAGGTAGAGGACGTGGTGCTCGGGTGCGCCATGCCGGAGGGCGAGCAGGGCCTCAACCTGGCCCGCATGTCAGCTCTGCTGGCTGGTTATCCCAACGAAGTGGCCGGCGTCACCGTCAACCGCTTCTGCGCCAGCGGACTGCAGGCCATTGCCCAAGCCGCTCAAGCCATCGCCTGCGGCATGGTCGATTGTGCTGTGGCCGGCGGGGCCGAATCCATGAGCCAGATTCCCATGGGCGGTTTCCGCAACGCGGTCAATATGCGCCTGCTCGACAAAGTGCCCGGAGCTTACATGGGCATGGGCCACACGGCGGAGCGGTTGGCCGCCAAATATGGCGTAACACGTCAGGAAGCCGACGAGTTCGCCATCGCCAGCCACAACAAAGCCTCAGCCGCCCAGGCCCGCAAAGATTTCGAGGCAGAAATCGTGCCCGTGCCGGTGCGCGTCGACAAGCGCAAGGGCACCGAGATCACCACTTCCAGCGTGGACTTCGCGGTGGACGAACTGGTGCGCGGCGACGCGAACATGGAAACGATGTCCAAGCTCAAGCCTAGCTTCAAACCCGACGGTGTCACCACACCCGGCAACGCCTCTCCCCTATCGGACGGCGCCGCCGCTCTGGTGCTTATGAGCAGGACGAAAGCCGAAAAGCTTGGCCTCAAACCGCTGGCCCGGTTTCTCTCCTACGCTGTCGCCGGCGTGCCCCCCGAAATCATGGGAATCGGGCCTGCCTACGCCATTCCCAAGGCTCTCGCCAAGGCCAATCGAAAGCTCTCCGATGTGGCCGTCATCGAGCTGAATGAGGCATTTGCGGCCCAGGCCCTGGCCGTCGGCCGGGAGCTCAAAGAACTCGACTTCACCAAGGTCAATCCGAACGGTGGCGCCATTGCCCTGGGCCACCCGCTGGGCTGCAGCGGGGCCAAGCTGACCGTCAGCGCGATTCACGAGCTGCGCCGACGCGGCGGCGGCCTGGGCCTGATTACCATGTGCATTGGTGGTGGTCAGGGCGCGGCCGGACTCATCGAAGTGCTGGGTAACTGAGCCCATGGGATTGGCCGAACGACGGGCTCTGAAGGCCTTCCAGGACGAGCGGTATCCAGTGCTCAAATTGGAGCTGGATGCGGCCGCTCACAAGAACGTGCTGATGGAGATCGATTGGGACAGCCTGGCAGTGGAAGATTACTCAAACAGCTACGGAGAGTTTTTCCACAAGGTCTACTTTTTGCCGCTGACCGAGACCTTCAAATGCATCGCCTTTGACGACATGGGCCGCGACGCGCTGGCCAGTGGACTAAAAAAAGTGGTCATTCGCAACAGCGGACAGAGTGAAGCCAATTTCCAGGACGGCGTGCTGACACTGGACTATTCCTCGGTCAGCAACGTCGACTACTGGGAAGATCGCAAAAATACATGGCAGAAACTCCTCGAGAAAGGCCTGTAGACGAGCTGTTGCGGTTACGCCGGGTTTGGCCCGGCAGCGCCGCCGACCTCTTCCAGATGCTGGAAGAGCAACTATCGATTCGGCCTCGCTCCAGTGCCGTGCGCCTGGAATGTAGCGGCGGGCAGACTCTGCACGGCGAAGTGGTGCGCTATCAGGCCCAATCCCGAACTGTGCTGCTGGCCCACCAGGGAACACTAAGCTGGGTCGACCTGAACCAGGTGGTGGCGGTCACTCTGGTCCACGCCGAGTCCTGGCTGCAGGACTTGACTCGCGGCCAGGTGCGCGGCCCCTCGGAACCGGCCCCCACCCGGTTGCAACTGCGCCGCCGCGTCGAGCAATTAATGAAGCATTTGCAGCTCACCAGCTTTGAGTTGCCCTGGCAAAAATTGCCAGACGACGATCAAAGCTCGCGCCACCTTCAGTTGCTCTTCCAGGAAATCGACGAATGCTGGCAGGACATCAGCAGCGACGCCATGGGCAAGAAAGCCCTCAGCAAAATCCGCGCGATTGTGCTCGAGGTCGGCTCGGCCAGTACGGGCGTGGAAGTCCACGACAGCCGCTGCCATATCCGCATGGCAGGCGACGCCGAGGGCCTGCTGGCCTTCCCCCCCGATTCCCTAAAAGCGCTGCTGGAGAAGGCGCTCTAAGCTGGTGGCCTGGGGACCGGCTCCGGCTCGGTGAAGCCCGAGGCGTTTTTGTGGCCGCCGCCGCCAAAGCGTTTGGCCAGCGCGGCCACATCAAAATCTCCGACCGAACGTAGCGACCAGGAACGATGTGCGTCCTGAGCGTCGTAGTAGGCGGCCGCGAAAGGGGCCTCCGGATGGAGGGTGCACAGGCGGTTGGCGATTTCCGAGCGCAAGTCGCTGGCATTCACGATAGGAACTCGGTAGCCGCCCAGTTCCTCCCAACGGGCCCGTCGGCAGTGAGCGCCCACCTGGATTTCTTGCAAACGTAACAGGGCCACTCCCTCCACCCGCAAGCGCTCGACCTCAAAAGCATCCCAGACCGCAAAATCCATCGGGTAGCTGCGGATGGCGGCCGTGACCTCCTTGCTCTGGGGCAGGTGGAAGTGCCACAAATCTTTGTCTTCCACGTAGGCCAGCAGCTCCGGCAGCGGCTGGTCGGGGTGAAAAAACCTCCAGGCCAGGTGAGCGCCGGAACGTCCCATATCAAAAACGGCAAAGTCGAGGTCCTCCAGGTCAGCTTGCGCAGTGACATGATGATCCAGAATGACCATGCCGGCCACCCGCTGCACGAGATCGTCCACAACAGGCCGCTTGTAGCTGAAGTCGACCAGGGCCACCACGGCAACCTTGGGCAGATCCGGGACGGGCTCGCCGTGCTGGGCGGAGAGATAGGTTGCCTTGTCGCCAAGGAGTTTCCAGGCGCTCCAGGCGGCTCCGAAACCGTCGTCGCAGGAGCCGTGATAGATGACGTGAGTCACCTCTTGCGGTTTTACCATGGTCTGCTATTCTCTGAAGCCATGTCTGCCATCCTGCGCACCCTGGTTTTGGTTCTACTCTACCATCTGGCCAGCTGGGCTCAACCTCTGGCCGGCGATTGCCAACAATTCATCCTGGTCACGACAACCGAATGGAACGAACCCAAGGCCCAATTGCAGCGCTACCAACAAAAGGCTGGAAAATGGCTGCCGGTCGGAGCAGCCATCCCGGCCATCCTGGGGCGCACCGGCCTGGCCTGGGGCCTGGGCGACTCTGAGGCGCCCGCGCAGGGCCCTCATAAACAGGAAGGCGACAACCGTTCGCCGGCCGGAATCTATCAGATCAGCCAGCTCTGGCTCCGCAAAGGAGTGGCCGGACCGCCCCCAGGAGGCTTTCCTGTGCACCGCATCCAGGCGGATACGGTCGGAGTCGACGACCCAAAATCCCGCTACTACAACCGGATTCTTCGCTCCAGCCAGGTCTCCCAACCGGACTGGCAGAGCTGGGAAAAGATGGACATTTCGGATTACGATCGAGTGCTGGTGGTTTCCCACAATCTGAAAAATCCCGTCCCGGGACGCGGCTCGTGCATCTTCATCCACCGCTGGGAAGCCCGAGACAAGCCCACCTCCGGCTGTACCGCCCTGGCAGAAAAAGATCTCGTCGAAGTGATTCGCTGGCTGCGCCCCCAGGCGAAACCTCGCCTGATTCAGCTGCCCCAAGAAAAAGCCGACGACTGGCTGCGCCAACAATTGATTTCCGTGCCATAGAACTGCTGGAAAGCAGAGTGGCCGGGTGAACCGGCCATCGATGGACTACAGACGGCAAATCCGACTATTCGTCGTCGTCACCAACTTGCAGCTTCGCCCTCTGTAGCGGCTGCGGCTGCTGAGGCAAATCCAGACCTTCTGGCCCCCGTCCGACCGCTTGTTTCGTCACACCGAAGCAGCTACCTTGGGTCGGGAAGTTTGAGTTTCATCCATCCAGTTCCAATTGAGCGGAACCGACAAAATGGGCGAGGGTGTGCAAGCACATGCCTGCCAGATGGGCACCTTAACCCAGTCCAGCCGCGTGATTCCTGAACCTTTGCACTGCGGACAATCTTTCATTCGAACGCTCCTCATCTCTAAGATGGCAGGAGCATTCGCATCGAAGGAACGGTTTCCTTGAATCTAATTCAAAGACCGAGACGCTGAGAAAGATAATCCTCGAAGCGCTTTTTCTGGCCGGCTTTCATGGTCAAGATCTTGAAGCGAGAAACCCCGTCTTCCACAGCCACCAACTGGCCATTCACCGTGATAGCCTCGCTACCGAAGGGCAGCACCAGTCGCGCCTTTTCTTTCTCAGGCAAGCTCTCCGGGCAGCGCACCATCGCCTGGCTGCCGGTGATGTCTAGCAACTGGCAGTCGAGGGCGCGATCTTTCGAATCAAACACCTGAATCGGCTCTCCTTCCACGAGTGCAGCCGGGGCCTCGACCTGGGGGGTGGTGGGGGGAGCGGTTTCAGCTGCTTCCTTTATCTTCTCGGTGGAAGCCGCAGGCGGCGCGGGGGCCTCGACTGGGGCCGTTTCCTCCACAACCTCCGGAGCGTCCACCGGGACCTCAGCGGGCGCAGAAGCTTCCGGCGAAGCAGTCGCCTCCTGCGGAGCCGGAGTCTCGGGCACTTCTTGCGGAGCCCGAGCTTCCGCAGGTGCCGGCTTGGGAAAAGTGCCATTGCTGGGAGTGGGCAGGTCCTTGACCGCTTCCTGCGTGGTCTCGGGAGCGCTCGGGGGCTTCTCGGCCTCGGGCTTGGAAGGGCTCGCCTGCTGGGCCTCCTGATGAGAACCGCCCTGACTCAGCCACCAAAGCAACACTGGCACGGCCGCGATCAGTAACCAGTAGATTCTCTTCATTTCAGCACCTCTACCCCATCGTTGATGTTCATGCGCTCTGTTTTCCAACCCCCACCGTAAGTCCCCCCTAAATCAAACCTGGCAGGGGGGACTGTTGGCTGCGACAAAAGGATGGACTCAAGTTCAGGAGGTTGCTATGGCACAAGTGCAAGGACAAGTTTCCCCCCAGATGACGGCGGCTGAGATGCGTGAGTATTACCTCGACCAAACTCGCCGCAGCCTCGAAGCCTTCGAAGCAAGTCACGGCAACATCACCGACCACCCGCCCTTCGCCCTGGACCGGGGCAGCGCCAGCGAGTTTCTGCTCACCCCTCAGGTCGCCGAGCAGATTCAGCTGCGTAAGCAAATCAACGAGTTTGCCGCCGAAGCCAAAGTCTCGACCGCCGGCGTGCGCGAAAATCAGAACGTATTGTGCAGTTGGGATTCGCGCTACCGGATCAACCAGTATATTTTTGCCCTACTGGCCGAGGCTCTGGCGCGATTGGCCCAGGAACTTCAGGCGGAACGAGTGGCCAGCCTGCCCCACCTCGATGTCGCCTCGGTGCGCGCCAAGCTGGGCGAGGAAAACGCGGTCCTGGTCGAGGAGATCTTCCAGATGCCGCTGGAACAGGCCATCGAATTCGCCCGAGCCACCCCCCTGCGTATGGTCGGCGGTGAAGTGCGCTCGAACACCCCGCTCTTTGTGGGCCTGATGGGGCGGATCTACGCAGCCCGCGGCCTCCACGTCTTCGTTACGGCGGATCACGGCTTCCGCGACACCTCTACCATCTTTATGTGGAGCTTCCTTACCTATTTGCACGGAATGTCGGGCGGAGACTACTTCACTTCCAGCCACGGCGCCCCCCAAAAACAATCCGATAAAATTCTGGCCCCGGACGGAGCTCAATATTTGCCGCCGCTCTACGCCCGTATCGTTGAGCATCTTTACCAGATTCTGGGCGAAATCGAGAAAGACGGCTACCTGATCAAACTGGCCGCACTCGACGATCCCCACCTGCACTTCAATCTGACTTACGAGCGAATGGCTAAACTCTACGCCAACTATCTGCGTCAAGGCCCGGCCTCGGCGGGAGCGGTGGCCACCATCCAAAAAGCCATTGACAGCAAACTTCGGCTGCAACTGGACTTTTTTGGCGGCGCCGGCTACCGCACGATCTATCCGGTTCTGCAGCAACTGGGCATTGGCGGAGCCTTTGAAGGCGGGCTGCTGCGCTGCGACGAGGATCCTTTCTTTCACAATATCGGCTTCCGCGTGGCCAAAAAGAAAGGATCCGAAGAATACGAAGTGGTGCACGACTCGGTGGATGCCAGCCTGCCGGTGGTCGTGCAGAGCGCCGGCTACGACAAACTGCTGGCAGACGCGCCCGATGGCCAGATGATTTTCAACGTCGATCCGGATTCCGACCGCTTTGTAGTCGGCCAACTGGTGTCTTCTACGCAAAAGGACGCTCTCGACAAACTCGGTATCACTTCCCTGGAAGTGGGCTCACGACTCTTTGCGCTCTACAGTCCCAACCAGTTCTTTTTGCTGCTGGCGGAAAACGACCGGGTGGTGGCCGTTCAGGAGGGCAGTTGGCAAAAATACAGTAATTTCGATGTGCACACCTACGTTTCGGCACTGGCCTGGGACGAGTGGGCCGCGCACCACCACATTCCCGTCGTGCGCGTGCCGGTTGGCTTCAAGGAAATAGCCGCCATCATTCGCCAGGTGGAGGTGGGCGCGGCCGGAAGCGGACCGATTGAGGTCAAAAACGAACTGGGCGAGGTTATCACCATCGGCAACAATCCCAAGCTTCATCACGCGGGAGAAGAAAGCGGGGGCAAAATCGGGGGACCCAGTCATCCGATCTACAACATGCTTGGGGAAAGCGTTTTGGGAATGCGCGAAAAGAGCAGCGGAGAAGCCTGTGTTTCCGCCGTTTCACTGGCTGCACGCCTGTGGCTCGAAGCCGAAAAGTCCGGTAATCCTGAACACTACTACCTGCACAACTATCTGCGGCAAGTCTTTGAAGAGAACGGCATCGCCAATCCAATGGAATCACGCGGTGACATCGTGCACTATAACGAAGCCATCTTCGACCCCGGAGAGTTGGCCATTGCCAAAAAACTAGGGATCGAAGAAAGAGTCCAATTCAACGCCTTTTTCACCGACCCGGTGGAACGGTATGCAGCAGGGCAGATGACGCTGGCCGAACTGTCCAGCCTGCTGGCCAAAGCCATGCCTGGGATGGCCGAAGAGTGGGGCCGCCTGGAAAAAGTAGACCGCTGGTCGGACGGACTCCAGTTCTGGTTTACACCGGGCGGAAAAATGCGCGACCTGTGCTTGCGGCCCTCCGGCACGGATGCCAAAACCAAGGTCTACCTGGACGGAACCGACAAACACTACCTCCAGGAAATCTTCGAAAAGAACTTCAAAAACTTTAAGCCGAATTGAGGGGGATACGACCTTGGAACGACGAGCTCTGTTCAAGTGGATGGTGGCAGTGGCGCTGTGCCCCAGGCCCGGCAGAAGCCTTCCCGACTTAAGCAAAATATTCGGAAAGATTCAGTGGGTCGACAGCTTTCCCGACTTCAAAGTGCAAGTGGTCACCTCGTTTCCTGACCTCAAGGTGGAACTGGTGACTTCCTTCCCGGACAAAGTAGGGAAATGGCAGATTGTGGATTCGTTCCCAGACTTTAAAATCCAGAAAGTCGATTCGTTTCCGGACTTCAAAATCCAACTCGTAACCTCGTTCCCGGGCCTCCCCTAGCAGCCTTCGGGCTAACTAGCTCGAAAGCACTCGGCAACTGACCACTTGCAGAGTGGCCTCGGGGCAAAGGCAACCAAGCAGCATGCGGGTGGAGGCGGCCTGGTGGATTTGCTCCCCGTGCATGCGGGGACGCTCCACCAGTACGGCGCGACGGATCTCGCTGTGCTTACGTCCGTGGGCATAGAGGGAGATCAAGGCGCCCTGCAGTGGACTCAGACTGGGGTTAAAAGCTGCATTCTCGCAGTAAGAGCCCACAAAACTCTGATCGTCGGTGGCCAAGGCGATACCCGATGGGCAATGAGAGTAGGGAGCGTAGGAACGACAGGCGGCCTCCAGCGCGTGCTCTACCACGGGATCGCGAGACGGCTCGATCAGCTCCAAAATATTACGCGAGCTATTCATGAGGGCGCCGGTCTGACCCATCTCCCGGGGACCAAAGCTGGAGGGTAGCAACATCTTGAGCTTGGCGGTTCTGTCCGGCAACATCACCTTGAGCTCCCCGCCACTGGGCAACTCATAGAGGAACTGACGGACCGAGCCGGAGGGAGCATTGGAACCGGCAATGCAGCGCAGCCCCCGCTCGCCGTGACTGAGGGCGTTCATCACCGCGCAGACCTCCGCATTGATGGTCTGCACCAGGGGCACCTCGGGAAACTCGATGTTGAACCCTAGATAGAAGTCTCCGCTAACCCCC
>JALHOV010000146.1:11208-15586 GCA_022842865.1 Vulcanimicrobiota bacterium
CTGGGCCACGATGCCGACCCGGTAATGGGAAATACTGGCGCGCGCATGCTCACGAGCGATGGGCAGCAATTCTTGCATCAACTGCGGAGTAGTCAAGTCCAGGCGACGAGCGATTTCGCGAGCCGGCTGTGCGGGCAGATGAGTGGCGCCCTTGAGGAAAGTGCTCAGATGTTCGGTCACCAGGCGGCGACCAGACTGGAGAATACCCGTCAGAGGCTGACCGGCCGTAGCCAGGGCGGCAATCGAAGCGGTCTTCAGGCCGAGCATCCCGGTCGTCTCAAATTGATGCAGAGCATCCAACAGGTCGCGCTCACCAGGAGGCAATACCCCCTGAGCACTTAGCTTCTGCGGTTGTAGATCGAACTTCTTACGCTTTGCCACCGAACGTTCTCCCTCAGCTAACGGATAGCCCAAGGTTCCAGGGCGACCACCGCGCCTCCTGGGAGGCAACGCCCGATTACGCCAGAGCTGCTCTCAGGCAAACTCCAATTATTTGCAAAAGACAATAAGCAGAATTGGCTATTCAAGGGGGCAGGAATCGCCCTGTCCTACAGGGATTATTTGAGTAGTTTATTTTCGCCCTGGAGAGGAAGGCCCGCATGCTGCTCGATGTGACCGTATTGCTGCAAAGTTGCGGCGGTGACGAGGACTTCGCGCGGGAATTGTTCGGGGAATACCATCAGCGCGTCACAGAACTGCTGGAAAACATGAAAGCTGCCTTCGCCGCTCAAAACGTTGAGGATATTCGCAAAGCCGCTCACGAACTGAAAGGCAGCAGCCTGACCCTGGGGGCCAACGAGATGGCTCAAATCAGCCGCACTATCGAAGACGGCTGCAAGGCGGGCCAGACCAGCTCCCTGGCGGATTGGCTGAAAACCATCGACCAACAGTCGCTGCTTTTATTTGAGCACCTGAAGAGTATAGGCTACCTTTGAGCGATCTCTGGATTCTCTCAGCCACCCGCACTCCCATCGGGCGATTTGGGGGCTCCCTGGCCAAGCTAAGCGCCGTGCAACTGGGGACCGTGGCCGTTCAGGCGGCCCTGCAACGGGCCTCCATCCAGGCCGACCAGGTGGACCTGTGCATTGTCGGTCTGGCTCGCCAGGCTGGCTGCGGTCCCAACCCTGGGCGCCAGATCAGCGTCAAGTCGGGCATTCCCGTCACAACACCGGCCTACACCCTAAACCAGGCTTGCGCCTCGGGCCTATCGGCCGTTCTGGCCGCCGCCCGCCACATTGCCGCTGGCGAAGCCGAAGTCGTCGTGGCGGCTGGGACGGAAAGCATGTCCAACGTCCCCTATCTGGCGCAGGGCGTACGCTGGGGCACGAAGATGGGCCACCGCCCGCTGGTGGACGCCATGTATCAGGACGGACTGTTCTGTCCCCTGTGCGACAAAATCATGGGCGAGACGGTCGAAGAACTGGCTCAGGAACTCTCGATTTCGCGTCAGCAGCAAGACGAGTACGCGCTGCAATCGCAGCAGCGCGCCGCCGCCGCCGACTTTTCCGCGGAACTATGCGAGATTCAGGGGCTCACGGTGGACGAACACGCGCGCGCCAGCACCACCTTGGAGTCTTTGGGTAAACTTGCGCCCGTCTTCAGCAAAACCGGCAGCGTGACGGCCGGCAACGCTTCGGGAATTACGGATGGCGCCGCCGCGCTGGTGGTCGCCTCGGACGCCTTCGTCAAAAAACACAACCTGCAACCGTTGGCGCGCTACCTCGGCGGCGTGGTGGTCGGCCTGGAGCCGGCCCGCATGGGACTGGGCCCGGTGCCAGCCATCCAGGCCTACCTCCGGAAATTCGGCCATGATTTCCAGCGCTACGAAATCAATGAAGCCTTTGCGGCTCAAGTGCTGGCCTGCCAACAAGATTTGCAACTGGACCCCGCCACCCTCAACGTCAAAGGCGGGTCCATCGCCATCGGTCACCCGATCGGCTGCAGCGGCGCTCGCATCACAACGACCCTTCTCCACGGTCTACGCGAACGCGGCGGCGGCCGCGGCCTGGCCAGCCTGTGTGTTTCGGGCGGCCTGGGCATCTGCGCCGGATTCGAAGTTTAGTTCCAGCGGAGCCTAGTAAAAAACCGTCCGAACCCGGTGGTAGGGCTTCTCCTCGGGCAACCGGGTCTGGCCGAGATTCCAGAAGAACCAGTCGAGTTCATAGGCCATCAAGGGTCTGCCCAAATTGGACATGGCCCGCCGGATCAACTCCACCGCCCAGACCATGGCGGCGCGAATCTCCACTTCTTCGGCACTTCCTGGCGGCAGCAATTGCTGACGGTCGACCCGCTCGGCCAGCTCTTGGCTATACTCCAGCACGCCGAGAGCACGCAGCACCTGAGGAATCTTGTAGTCGGCAAAGGCCGTCAACTGGTCGAGGTCGCGGAACTCCCCGTAGCCCTGGAAATTCAAGCTACCGGCGATATCCACCACCGTGATCTGAGCCCGCTTATACAAAGGAATGTCGCGACCGTGGTAATGAGAAACGTCGTAAAAACAGGGAAAATCCCGAGCAATGAGAGCGGTCAGAGCCAACGCGGAGCCCTGGCAGGAAGTCACCGCCCGGGCAAACTGGCCCTGCCAAAGGTCAAGCAAGCTTCGGCCAACCTGCCTGGCATGCTCTACCCGCTGTTCCAGCATGGGAATCTGGCCCCGACCCCTTACAATGTGCGCCAGTTGGTCTGGGGTCATTGCCGCCAGGGTCTCGGCCGAATCCAGTCGGACGCCTTCTTCCAAGGCCCGCCGCAAAGCCACGGAAAGCGCCTTGTAACCGTTGAAGGTCTGCCCCCGATACTCCACTTCCCAACGGGTCTGGCCCGGATCCACCCAGAAGCAGAAGTTGAGGGCATCCAGCAGCAGTACGTAGTGCAGGGTCTGCTCGGGCGTTCCCCGCCAGTGGATGGGCTCGTCCCAGCCGGGCACCTGAAAAGGCTCGTGAACCCAGTTTCGGGCGAGCGAATCCAGCACGGGTAAGTTCAGTCGGACGTGGCGAGCGTTGTCCACCACAAATTCGCAGGCGGGTAAAATACCCAGATCGAGGCTGTTCATGGCGGGCCGTTCCCAGGGCTGGCTAGGAGTTCCTGCCCGGGCAGGCGAAGCCCGTCGCCACTCAACCGGAAAGGTCGTTCATGGATTCTTGGCGCCAGGTGGTCGCACCAACTAAATTCACGGGCCGCGAATGGTTCTTTCGCCGACTCGAAGCCTGGCTGGCCGATACGGAAAGCCACCTTTGGGTCCTACAGGCCGAGCCCGGTTACGGAAAAACGCGTCTGGTTCAGGAAATTTTCCACCGCTACCCTGAGGCCCGACGGCTAGACGAGGGGCCAGCCGCTCTGGTAGTGGGCGACGACCCCGACTTCCGCGATCTGGCGATCTCAGCCGGAAAGACCATGCTTTTCAGTCGTCCCAGGATGCGCCTGGCCAGTTTGATAGGACCCGGGGTAAGGTTTGAGACCCTGGAGCCGATGCAGTTAGAAAACATCACCGACCTGGCCGTTCATCTCAGCAGCCATGCTCGCGGGGACAGTATTCTGCGCAGCTGCGGTGGCAATTTCGGAGTGGCCATGCTGTTGGCAGCCACCTCATCGGAACTCGACGTTTTACGTAGCCTCTGGCAGCTGGCCGAGGACTGCATGCAAGGCTCGCCCAACCGCGATTTATCCTCGCAAATCCTGACTCTTCTGGGTGAGACGGGGGGGCCACTGGAAGCCTGGCGTATTTGCGACTTCCTGGGAACCAGCGCGATGCGTGTGCGCGAGGCTCTCACTCCACTGGAGCCCATCCTCAAGCGCCAGGAAGACTGCTACCAGGTGTTTTCGCCGTGGCTAGGCCAGGCCGTCACCTGGTCGCATTTCCGCGACCTGGAAGTATTGCACGCCTCGGTCATCACTTATTTCCGCGAGACCTATCCCTCCTGGGAAGAAATGTCCGATCCTTACGGCTGGGATTATCTCGTCCACCATTGCGACCGCTTCGCCCGCACCGCTCGCAAGAGAGATTTCTCGGTGCTGCACTGGCTGGGAGAGGGCCCGTTCCTGCGCCAGAAATTGCGCCAGGGTGGGAAACTGCCTGGAGTGCTGAGAGATCTGGAGCGTTGCTTGACGGCCGCCATGGAAGAAAGCGATCTCTCCCGCATTGCCTTCTACGCCTTTCAATTGCCACGGGTCCGTCAAGAGCGGTTGGCCGGCGAAATGCACAAACTGGCCGACCTGGGCCAGATTGAAAACGCGCATCAATACGCCATGTTGATTCCCCGCGAAAACCACAAGCTGCTGGCGTTACTCCTGCTGACCTGGCAAGCGGTGGACGAGCATCGTTTTGAACTGGCCGATCGCCTGCTCACCCAGGCGGCCCAGGTCGATGCCGGCGGTATGTTCC
>JALHOV010000147.1:0-5111 GCA_022842865.1 Vulcanimicrobiota bacterium
TGGAGCTGCTGGGCACCGGTGGAATGGCTCGAGTCTATCGAGCGGTTTTGGCAAGCAATCCAGAAAAGGAAGCAGTAGCCCTGAAGCTGCTCACGATGCACAGCGGATTGACTCACGAAGCACGCCAGCGTTACTACGCGGAAGTGCGACTCAACTCGCGCTTGCGCCACCCCAATCTGGTTCTGCTCTATGAGCCGGTGGAAGCGGCCGGAGAGGTGGGCCTGGTCATGGAACTGTTGCGCGGCCGCAACCTGCGCCAACAGCGCCCCCGTCTGACTGCGTCCTTGCTTCTACAAATCGGATCCGGATTGGCTTACTTGCATGAGCACAACATCATTCACCGCGACCTGAAACCAGACAACTTCTTCCTCACCGAAGGCGGGGTGGTCAAAATCATGGACCTCGGCATCTCTATCTTAGCCGGAGAAGAACGATTCACCCAGGGCGGTGCCGTGTTGGGAACCCTGCCGTATATGTCTCCCGAACAGATCCAGGGAAAGCCCTTAACCTACGCATCCGACCAGTATTCTCTGGGAGTCGTGCTCTATGAATGGCTGACGGGAGAGCTTCCCTTTCAAGATGAGACGCCCCGAGGATTGGCACTCCAGCACCTACAGGTGGATCCGGTCCCTCCTAGCTATCTGAAGGCGGGTCTGTCGAGCGAACTGGACCAGGCACTACTGCGTATGCTGATCAAGCCTCCGGACCAGCGCTACCCCACTCTCGAACAAGCCGTCCAGGCGGTGGCTTCAAAGCTCCCGGCGGTATAACACGCGCAGGTGTTCGGCTTCGCTTAAAAAGCGGTTGGGCGACAGGTCAAAATTACCCTGGTCGACCTGGTCCTCGACTCGAACCCTGGTCGTGGTTGCGTCGTCCAGGGCCTGATTGAGTCCGCTGGCACAATCCCGATAGAAGGCGACCGTCTCTGCGGGAAAGGGGTGGGGAAACCGATATCGGTAGAACTTCTTTTCGTTGAAAATCAGGTCGCTGACCTCTCGAATGAAGCGCTGGCGGTCTTCATCCGGACCGTAGGTTGCAAGCCCCCGACTCCGATGCATGTATTGATAAGTATAAAGAAACTTACCACCGGTCTTCTCAACGATCACGGCCCCCGGCCTATCCCAACTCGGGCTACCGCTCACGGCGTCCCGGACGTGAATCGTTTTGGGTCCGGGAAGTGTCGTCGAGACAGGATAGCCTTTGGACAGGTCGAGAGGATGCTGACTCCCGGCCGTAATGTCGGCTCGGTCTGAGGCCAAAGTGACCTTGCGAAAATGCGAACTCAGCTGGCCCGGCTGAGCGTAAAGCACGCGGCAGCGCGAGATCCAAATGCGCTCTCTGGCGATGGCCGAGCCCATAATGGTCAGACGGTCCGCCGAGAGGGCCCCCTGGGTTAAGAGTAACCCCTGAAAGAAGCTGGTTTCGTTGCCGTCTCCGCGCAAGCGGATATCGCCCTGACTCAGCAGGGCCACATTGTCTCGGGAGGTGAGACGCACGGCTTTACCGACCTGGGTTTCTCCCTTGACGAGAACGGCGCCCACGCCCTGCAGGCTGCCGGTGATGCGAAGATCGCCGTCTACATAGAGGGTAGCGTTATCCAAAGTAAGGTCGCCGTTTACGTTGACTCCGCCGGTCCGGAAACGAGTAATACCGGTCAAAGTCGTAGACCCGTAGCTGCCCGGACTTTTCTCGTCATACAAGCTGTCGGGATCATTTTGAGGATCAAATTCGCTAACCCGAAAGTGGGGAATCGTGGCTTGCTCACAGGGAGCCAGAACTTCCCCTTCGACGACCGAGGTGTCTTCGGCTACGACCGCCAGCCTGGCCTGGGCCGATCCCTTAACTCGGGTATCCTCGCGGAGAAACTGCTTATCGTTGCAAACCACGTCTCCGGAAGAAAGATTGTCCTCAGAGAGATGAAAATTCCCGGAATCATCCACTACGTCCTTGAGATTTTTCACGGCTGCGACCAGGGAACCGTGCAGTTCGACCGGTCCCTCGCAAGCGATGGCCCGGGGGAATCGCGGACGATAGACCATGATCTCGACCCGCCTTTCTAATCCCCGGCACCGACCTGTGGCCACAAGGTGAGTCCGGCTGGAGGCGATTGGGGTGGCGTTCCAACCCGTGGAGGTGGCCGGAGTGCCGGCCAAATTGTTGGTAGAATAAGCTTCCCCCAGGCTGGGATCAAAAGTGAGCAGAGCGCGCGCATCCGAAGGCATCCCTGGAATAGCCTGGATGGTGATGCTGGCCTTTTTGTCCTGACCGTACTCGGGATGTAGCATCAGCTGAGCCATCGCTTGATGAAGAGCCGAGTCCGCCAATTCCACCGCGATCTGTTGGTTCTCCTGGCGCGAGGACATCTGTAAGCTCCAGGTGGCCAGATTGGCCACCGCAAAAGCCCCCACCGAGAGGGCCGAAATCAGCAGAAGAACTCCTACTAAAGAGCCTCCTGCAGCTCGCTTTTTCATCTCTTGAGTATAACTCGAAGAGTTCCCGAAAAGCTTCCCGAGCTCGGGAATTAGCTCGGGAAGACCGTCAACTAGACTAAAGCGTGTGGTTTTCTCGAATCGGGCTGCTCTTTTTACTGCTGGCCGGACTTCAGGTGTGGCATCGATGTCGTCATCCTCTGCTGCTAGAGTTGAAAGAAAACGAGCAAGGTCTATCCTCTTCCTTGCCCGAGTTGCGGGTGCTTTCTCGTCGCGATAGCGGTCAATGGGTTCAGGTGGACAGCAATACCCTTAAGCCTGACGCATTTGTCCGCTTACAGCTGGCCGGATACTCAACCCTTGAGGTGTCGGCGCAGCCAGGAACCTTTCCACTTTGGCCAATCCCGGGCCAGGTTCTTTTTGAAAATCCCTGGATTTACGCAGGCTTGGCCCTGCTGGCCTGGAGCTGGGTGCGACCCACTCCGGAGCACCAACCAGACGACCTCCTGCCCGCTCAAACCCAGGTCGCCTCCTACCGCCTGCTCCAGCACCTGGGTGAGGGGGTGCAGGCCGAAGTCTTTCTAGCCGAATCCGATTCGGGCATGAAAGTGGCCTTAAAGTTGATCAAACAGGCAGATCCTGAGTTCAAAAAGCGCTTTGAACGGGAGGCTGAGTTGTGTAGCCGGCTAGACCATCCGCGCGTGGTGCGGACGCTTGCCTGGGGCGAATTCGAGGGGCGCCTTTGGATGGCCCAGAGTTACCTGCCCGGTCAGACCTTGCGCGGCTGGGTCAATGAACGTGGCCTGCACCCCTCCGAGGTGCGCCGCCTCTTGGCCCAGCTGGCCGAAGGCCTGGACTACGCCCATCGCCGGGGTGTGTTCCACCGGGACCTTAAGCCCGACAACATCTTGCTCAACGCACGCGGTCAAGCCGTAATTGGGGACTTTGGGCTGGCCCGCTGCCTGGACATGCAAACCATGACCCGGGCCGACCAGGTGCTGGGCAGCCCGGCCTACATGGCGCCCGAACAAATTCAAGGGCAAAAGATCACCTCCGGGAGCTGCGACCTCTACGCTCTTGGCGTGATCGGATTTGAACTGCTGGTCGGCCAGCCTCCCTTCGGAGGCGAACTAATGGAGGTGCTGATGGCTCATCTGTCCACCCCTCCTCCTCGCCCCTCCTCGCTGCGCGAGGGCACTCCCGGCAATCTGGAGGAACTGATTTTGCGCCTGCTGGAAAAAGACCCGGCCCGGCGGCCCGCCAGCGCCGAATGGGTGATGGCCGCACTCCGCTAACTGGAGCAAGATGTGGAAACTCAAGTGAAGTAGGCGCGGTTTGGGTTAGCGCTGGTGAGGTAGACGATGCCTCCACAGTTCGCGCAGTAGCTGGTGTGCTCTCCCCTTATAATCCCAACGAACCACCACCCGCACCACTCGCAGAAATTTCGGGTCCGCCTGGCTGCTGGCGTCTACTTCGATGCGAAGCGTATAATCGATGCCGTTTTCCGAGAAGGGCTCCAGCTCTTTGCGTGGTCCAGGTATCAGCTCTCGAAAAGGAGCATCCATCCTCAACTCCAACTGGGATCGGGCGAGTGCCTCGGCTTTTTGACATTGTCGAGCTGCACGCTGAGCGTAGAGCGCACTGGGATAAAGATTCTCGCTCCACTACGTCCCCGAAAGTCGTGCGCGCGGAGGGAAAGCTGTCCAGGTCGTTGTCGCCCATTTGCGGAGTGGAAACGGCGCGGGGCAGGAGTGGTCACCTGTTGCGCGGAACATCCGCTGGCGCAGTTTCGCCAGAATGAAAAACCTCAAATATTACCCGGACCCGAACCGGCACTTTTGGCCACTCAAAGATGGCCTGTCCATCGTCTGGTCACCCAATCTGCCCTCTACGGTGTTGCTGCAAAATGCCGACTTGTGGCCGTCGCTCCAAGCCTTTAAGGCGGAACTGCAGCCGACGGGCTACGCAGCGACCGAAGACAACCAACCGATCGGAAATTTCCTGCTATCCCAGGGCTACCTGCTGAGCCAACCAGCCCCTGTCCAACCGCCAGTTGGCGAGACTGACTATGTGCTGATACGATCGGACCAGCTCTGCCGAGGTTGGCGACCTGATCGGTCCCTACCGACGGTGGTGCTATGGGAACCGTTCGACCTGCAAATTCTTCAAAATTTCGACCCGGTTCCTTGGGAGGGCCTTCCCCTGCTTCACCTCTTCCCTGGAGATGGCGCCGGAAACGGTTGGTGCCTCCGGGAGGAGACCGGGGGAGTGTGTTTTAGCTGCCAGGTATTACGCTGGTTGGCCAATCGCGCCCTGAGTCAACCCCTGGCCCTGGTCCAATCCGCCTCGCTAAGCTGGCCGGGCGAAGCCAGTTGGGCCCCCTACTCAGCGGCCTGCCAGATGGCCGTTCGCCGAAGTTTGAAATCGGGCGCCTCCCTGGTCTGGGAAGGGGAGTGATTCTGGCCTTGCCAGCCCGTCTCCCGACCGGGTTGTCCCTGTGGCCAGAAACGTGTGTTTTCTATGCCCGAGAATTTCCAGTCCAGCGGAACAAACTGGGAATGGCTGGAACCCCTTGGAGTGCTTTGCCAAAGTGCAGCCCAGGATTTGGGGGCAGCCGGTTGGCTCTGTTCGGCTCGAACCGGCCAGGTCGATTTGTTGGGAGGCTTGGAGGCCGAGAGGTCG
>JALHOV010000147.1:5121-15534 GCA_022842865.1 Vulcanimicrobiota bacterium
GCATCCCGATTACCCAACCGCCACCAGGCAAGCGGCGGGCGAGTCTCTGGAGCGCTATTGTGCCCGCTGGCGACCTCCGGGGAGCCCACCACCTGGTCCGCGAGTGAGCTGGACCGACTTTTCCAAGAATCAACTGCGCAGTCAAGGTTTTCCCTACACCAACAAGCATTCCGGGCTAAGCTGGAGCCTGGCGACCGATCTGGCCACCGCGGAACCGGTGGCCGTGCCGACCCAAGCGCTCCTGCTGTGCACGCCCGCCGGCGAGAAGCTGTGTTATCCCAATTTGTCCCACGGACTATGTTGTCACCTGACCCTGGAGCAAGCCCTCTGGGGAGGTCTTTGGGAGCTACTAGAAAGAGATGCCGTGGCCAGTTGGTGGGCCACCCTCAATAGTCCCCGCTTCAGGGGAACGGCATCCCGAGAGATTTCGCAACAAGGGCCCTGTCAGGTGCTGGAAATTCCCTGCCTGGCCGGGCATTGTATGCTGGCCTGGAGGCTGGATTCCCAGGGCCGGCGTGCCAGCGGAACCGCCGCCGGTCCGGACCCGGACTGTGCACACAAGGCAATTCAAGAATCGTCTCACAACTTTCACTATCTTTCGCGCGCCTCCCAGCGACCGACATCGAGCGAATCTCCCACGACCTTCCAACAACACCTGAGCTATTATTGGAACTGGCCGGAGCGATTCCCCGAGCGTCGCTTGACGCAATTGTCCGCTTCGTGGCCATCCTTTCCGGCCGAAAGGGAGCTTTCGAAACTGGCGCAACGCCTGCGTGACCGTGGCATTCGAATCTACTGGTCCGAGCTCACCACCAGGGACGTCGCCAGCCTGGGCCGACGAGTGGTCAAAGTCTTTAGCCCGGACCTCCTCTATCTTCCCGCCAATCACCTTCACTGGCCCTTGGCCAGAACCCGCTACCGTGGGCTGGCGGGCCACCGGCTCCCCCCCGCGCAGCCCCATCCCTTTGGCTGAGCCGAAGAGCCGTGTGGGTCCCCTGCCAGGTCTATCCCAAGTGAGCCTTGACCCTCCGGCTCAGCCAACTAATACTTTGTTGTGTAAAATGTTGTGGAGAACGTTCATCAATGAAGATCGTTCAGGTGCCTATGGAAGAAGTCGAAGCCCAGGCTTTGATGTCGCAGGCCAAGCAAATGCACATGAGCCGCGCCGACCTGATTCGCCGAGCCTGCGCAGAATACATGGCGAAACTAGAGACGCTGGAGCAGGAGCGAGAATACGCCAGGGGCTACGAAGAAATCCCGGATGACGGCAAGGTGGCTCAGAGCGGGTGCAGCCTGCTCCCCTCGGTGCTGGCTCCCGAGGACTGGGAATTTTGAGACGGGGCGAAATTTGGTGGGCGGATCTGCCGGCGCCTATCGGCAAAAGACCGGTTGTGCTGCTATCTCGCGACAAGGTATATCAAGTGCGGTCGTCGGCCACGGTGGCGGTTGTTACGCGGACCATCCGCAACATCCCGGTTGAAGTCCCCCTCGGACCGGCTCAGGGACTGCCAACAACTTGCGTTGTCAACCTGGAATCCGCCTGGAGGTAGGCCGCTAGTGGAATGAAGCGATCTCTTCGAGGGCGAGCTTGCCCAGTTCTGGCACTTCCACCCCCGCTGCCGGATAGCCGACTACCAGGAGCAAAAACGGTCTCTCATGCTTGGGGCGCCCCAGCATTTCACGCATAAAGCCCATGGGGCTCGGTGTATGAGTGAGACAGCACAACCCGGCGTGGTGCAGAGCCGTGATCAACATTCCGGTGGCAATCCCCACAGACTCGGTCACGTAGTAGTTCTTGCGCTTTTTTCCCGCCTGATCAAAGCTATGCGTCTGCGAAAAGATGCCGATCAGAACTGGTGCATCTTCTAAGAAAGGCTTGTGCTCATCGGTGCCCAGCGGCGCCAGCGCGTCCAACCATTCGCGAGGAGCTCGGCCGTTGTAAAAAGCCCGCTCTTCGACCTCAGCGGCCTCGCGAATTTGCTTCTTGAGTGCCGCGTCGCGCACCACCGCAAAGTGCCAGGGCTGATAGTTCGCCCCACTGGGTGCCGTGCCCGCCGCCATCAGACAGCTCTCCAGGACGCCGCTGGGAATGGCCCGAGAATCAAAGGCTCGCACTGTTCGACGTCGCCGCAACTCCCGATAAAACTCATCAGCCCGAGAGCGCATCTGGGCTGTCGGATATTCAATAAAGTCGGTGTAGGGGGAGAAAGCCATCGTCCCCTGTTCCCGATCCACCGACCGATTTCATCCAGTTTTCGAGTTTTTTCGAGTAGGCCCATGAAGGTCACGCAGCGAGTTTTGAACTACATCTTAAGGCCAGCCCTGCCACTCAAGCATTTGTCCTACGTGGAGGCAACCGGGCTGGCAACAGCGGGAACTCAACAGACTGCCCAAGAACCTGGGGATCGGACTTTACCCCACCAGAACCCGCTGCCCCCCCCGCCTGCCCTCGGTCAGGACCTGGTTGACGAATCGCAGTTCTTGGACTGTGAAAGCCAGGTCCCGACCGGCTGCGACGACTGGGAAGCAGCCTGACCTGGCTACGGCCCAGCCTGGCTATTGGTCAGAGCCACCAGTGAACGCCTAATTCCCCAGTCACGAGCGCATTTCTACTCGCACTAAGCCCTTGGACTCCGGCCACCACGCTATCCTGGGGCAAATCTGGCCTACCTGCTTCAAATCGAAAGGGGGGCTCCAACTGCTTACCGCCTCAGGTCGGGGGTCGTCAGTCCCTTGTGTCAAGCAGACGGATGAGAACTCCGGCGAGATAGACAGTGCTCATCGCCAGCGATGGAAATGTTTACGAATGATTCACAACCGATTTACAACTCGGTGAATCCCTCGACACTCCGTGAACCTTTTGTAGCTAGGCTGAAAGTACAGAAAACAGGGACAGAGGAGACAACTGAAATGGAACCGATCGCAAATCGCGGAATGCCTAACAGTAGGACCTGGACTCACACCTATTTTTCCAACGGTAAAGCATAGACGGCGACCGATAGTTTTGACACAACCGAGAGCATTCCTCAATCCAATGAAATGTACCTGATGCGAGAAGTGCAAAGCGACCAGCTCAGGAGTCACGACCGCTTTGAAGCAAATTCTGGAGGTTCGCAGTCGGACCTGCAGCACCAGGCGGACCTTCGAAAGCTGCAGATGGGGCGTTCTCGAAGGATGAGCGAAGCGCACAGGGATCGGCACCAAGAGAGCTTGGGGAAACACCACTCAACCCATTGCTGGCGCCACTGGCCGCCAAGCACCGCTAAAATTCCCTGAGGCGGCTATGCTTACTTGACCAAATCAAGAGACAGCCTAAAAGAAAGGGAAGCCATGTCAGTCTCAGGCTCACAGACGTTCAACCCCATACTCTGTCAGCGAGTATCGCTGCTCGTATCGCCTTTTCCCTGGGGCGGTGTCAGGGAAGATTTCCTCGAAATCAGTCGGCCTCAGGAGTCTTTCCATCAGCCGGGAGACCACCGCGCTGACCTTGAGCCGCCAAGCGACCACTGACCCATCTCGACCGCCCCTTACTGTGGAGACCCACGCCTTAAAAGAAGAGAGGACCAGACCGATGATTGAAACGCGCCTGAACAGAGCCAACCTGAACAGAGCCAACCTGACCAGTGTCCGCCTGCCGGGAGGTGCAGCCGAAGGGACCGGGGTTCGCGGATCTGGAGACCTCTTCAGCCCTGGTGAACAGACGGAGCCCGGATTGATCAAGCCGGACTTCGGCCTTATGAAACCTTCCCGGGCACAGTTGCCGACCTGGCCGATTCCAGCCGCCAATGCTCAGGGCGACTACCAGGTTCGCACCCACTTCGACAAGTGGCAGGTGACCGACCCTACCGGTCTCAATGTTCGAGTGCCGGCGGGTTTTCCCGAGCACCCCGATTCGCGGATGGAAGACTGGCCCGTCCGGCCCGACATGGGCCGGGAGGATACCAAACTGGGCTCCTTCGCACCCGGAGCTTCTCTCAAGCCAGTGATGGGAAACATGGGCATCCAGTATCTACAGGACGCCCAAGGGGCACCGTGGATGATGGTCACAGGCGAGGGCGAAACCGGCCAACCTCTGACCGGCTTCGTTCGATCCAACATGCGGCATATCCAACCCGAGCGTCCGAACGGTCCCATCCCGCTGGCCGATTCCCAAGGCGACTTCCGCAGCCGTTCGCAATACGATAAGTGGCAGGTAAGCGACGCCACCGATCTCAACGTGCGGATTCCCAAGGGCTTTCCCGAGCACCCCGATTCGCGGATGGAGGACTGGCCCGTACTGCCCGATATGAGCCAGGAGGATACCAAATTAGGCTCCTTCCCACCCGGAACCAACCTGACTCCCGTGATGGGCAGCCGGGGCATCCAATATCTCTATGACGTCAACCGGTCCCCATGGATGATGGTTGAAGGCAGAGGCGCGGACGGAAACACCCTGAGTGGCTTCGTTCGTTCCAATTCGAAACACATCCGCCCCCGCCAGGATTGAACGCCACCGAGGGCTTGAAAGCAGGCACTGTGGGAGCGATCTGTCTAGGGAGTCGCCCCTGGGGGCGGACTTTGTCATCCGAAGCAGGCGACAAGCCGGTTTGGAAATTTTGAACTACATCTTAGGGCCAGCCCTGCCACTCAAGCATTTGTCCTACGTGGAGGCAACCCCGCTCGCCCCCCCAGCCTGCCCTCGGTCAGGACCTGGTTGACGAATCGCAGTTCTTGGACTGTGAAAGCCAGGTGCACCAAGACCTTGCACACCGACCACCACGCTATCCTGTAGCAAATCTGGCCTACCTGCTCGAATGGGAGGGGGGCTACAACTGCTTACCGCCTCAGGTCGGGCGGCGGCGTTGCCGTCATGGCAATGGGTGGGCCCGGAGGCTAACTGGCCTCCGCCTGCAGGTGACGCTGCAGTTCAGCGTCACCCGCGAGCGCCCCACTTGCAGGCGCGGCTTATCTTATCAAGCAAGCCGCCCCGTCCACACGGCCGGATTCGCTCTGGGTATAAAGTGGGATTCTTGTTTGGTGTTCGGATTGCTTACTTCACAGCGTCGCACTTCACCACAGATGCGGATCTCCGAGCCGAACCGCTCGACGGCGTAGGCAATGGAGGAGTTGTAAGGCTCCCCCAACAGGCTGTTCAAATCAAACCAACGGTCTGCCCCGCCCCTCCACACTACCGCCCGCTCGTCACATCCGGGCGAGCCACCTTGGCAAGCATAGCGAGTGCGTAAACTGCCGACCTGGAAGCCCTGGCAAGCACCTAAAATGGTGGCCGTTTCAACGCCCTCTGGGGTGAAGTCCACCAGCGTCTCAGGGCCGCCCGCCCAGCGGGCGGCGCGAGCCCGCCCCCCCCGAAAGGCCGAGCCATATTGAGCCTCGCCATCAAGAGCAAACAGCGTACTGCCTGACCAACCAGGCGACTCCAGATCGACCGGTTCGGCCTCCAGGCTCGGCCACCAGGTGGCTCGGCCGTCCCGACCACCCCCTACAGACACTCCGTCGGTGCAATGGATGGCGACTTCCGTTTCAGGGTCGGCCAGGATGTGGGCAGCTTCGCCGAGTCGCCAGACCAGGCCAACGTTGCGAGTGCGAACGCCTGCTACTCGGGGCGGCACCCCACTGCCTATAATCCAGTCACCTGCGGCCGCGCGGGCCCAGGTGCGGTCGAAGCGAGGATCGTGCAAATCCAGACCTCGCAGCTGGTTGTCAGCCCAGGTCCAGGCCGCGGCGCCGCGATGCTCGCCCTGATCTTTCTGCCAGCCCCCTGCGATCACGGCGCCGTGGGCAGAACTAGCCCGCACTTCCTTGTAGCCATTCAGCGTAAGCAACTCCGGCTTACCTTGGGGCCACCAGGTGGCCGCCACCTTGGCCCGGGAAGTTTCCGCCTGGCCAACCGGCCAGCCCTGACAAAAGCCCAGCGCTTTGCCCCGCGCAAAACGCTTCGGCAACTGCAAAACGGTCAGCTGCCAGTCTACGATTCCGAGTTCGGTTGTTGGGTTCACCCCGGTATATTTCAAGATGCGGGCGCGCCAACTCCTGTCATCCATGGGGCGTTCACAATTTCGTACAAAGTGTCAACTTGCTTGTCGGAGAATTGCTTTACGCCCACTTGTGCCCCGGAGGCTTCATTGTCGGCATGAAGATTCTCGAGCGCAATAACATCGAAAAGAGACATTTCCAGCCGCCAAGCCGAGCCAGCCTGTGCGCCTGGCGCTGGCTCGGCCCAGCAAGAATCCGGAAGCTCCGACAGCTCCCCGACGATTTCCAGGGCTCAACCGAAGGGGTCTTGTTCACCGATGAGAAGCACGAGCCAGTAACAGCTAGCGATTCTGCAGCATTTTGCCAGCTGGCGCGTGATGCCGGAGGTGCGCTCGCAGCCCGACCGCCTGCAGGCTTACGGCCAGCGTTTGTTAGTCATCGCCAAAACCACGGCCGAGCTGGACGAGCCCGGTCTACTGCAATCGCTGCTAGCCCCTCCCCCCGGCCCCCTGGACCCATATTTCGCTAGACTCCAGGACGCTCGCCAGCAAATCGCCCGAGGCGAATATTCTCCAGCTGGCGCAATGCTGCGCGGTATCATTTAAGCCTGCGCAAAAATGGACGACCATGAGGAGCAAGTAACGCCTCCCCATTTTTCAAAGCACAAAATCCTTCAGGGTCTGGAAGCATGGAGGCAGTAAGTTGGTCTGATCGACAGGTGAGCCACTCCTGAAATTTGTCTCGACTTTTACAAATCGGAAATATTTACATCGGGTTTTTATCTATGCAATAACCTTGAGTTATGCTAGGGGTCATGAAACTCCAGCAGCTTGCCTCCCGCTACTTAGACCTCAGACCTTCGAAGGCCGGTCCACCCTCTCAGCCGCCTCACAACCCTCAAGATGGGCTGGATCCGGGCCAACAGCCTCCGCCTATCTCGCTGAAGAGTTACATCCAGGCGGGAGCTCTGGGAGGAGCGGAGAGCGGCCGGTCGGTTGGCGGAGGAGTTGGTTCTTGCTCGCTTATGGTGGCCGGTTTGTGGGCCGGTGCGATTGGCGCGGCCACCCTGGCCACTCCTACGCTAATGCCGCACCTGGCACAGATTCTGACGGATGGAACGATTGTGACCAGCCTGGCAAGTCTTGGCACGGTGAATACCGTCGTTTTTGGCGGAGCGGGTGCCACCCTTGGGGCTATAGGAGCCAATGTTGTCGGTGGAAGTATTGGCGGGGCGATTGGGGCCGCCGTCGGGAAAGCGTTGGGGTCGGTCCTCGGTCTGGCTCGAGGAGTGCAGGACAAGATCATGGGTCGGCGACCTGACCCGGTCCAACTCGATCTACCCTTAGCGGCCAACTCACCCCAGCCATTGACCCCGGACCCCCTTCTGCGGCTGATGGGTAAATTTGCGAGTGTTGGCTTGACCAGTGCCAGCGCTGTATCGGGCGCTCTGGGAGGAGCAGCACTTCTAGCGACTGCTGGACCCGTGGCCATGTGCGCCGGCGGCGCGGCCGGCGCAGTCATCCTGGTGGCCGGCTCTCAAAAAGCCAAAAGTCTTCTTTGGAATGGGGCTTCACAGACCATCAGGGAAGTCCGCGCTCAAAATCAGCAAGCCTGGGTTGCCTTTAACTTGAAGCAGGCCTCGAAACAGTTGCAGGAGGTCGAAGCTCAGTCAGGACGCCTGAAGCATCCATGAATGTTGTTGGCAAGGCACTGACGATTTTGACCCTCTTTGGGGTCAGCCAGACCAAGGCTCAGACAACAACGCCTTCTGCCGACAGGTTACCGGTGCCCGTGGACACAAGCGGGTGGGTTGACCAGCAAGATCGTTTGATTCGATCAGACACTTTCACACTGCCTGTCAATCCTGGTTACGGAGAGCGTATTCTACTCGCCACCCTTGAGGCAGCCGACAGCTACACCGAAAAAAAGTCGGAGCGACTCTGCTACCGCTACGTCAAACAAGGGCTTTTCAGCGCCTTGGGACTTTCGCTCACGGGTGTCAGCGCATACCAGGCCGGTGACCAGTTGGCCCGCTCCGGGTATTTTCAAGAGAAAGTCGTCAAACCGTCGGAACTGAAGACCCTGCCTCAAGGCAGCGTAGTGGTCTGGAATCGGAGCAAGCGCCATCCCCACGGGCATATCTCTGTAGCCGATGGGCAGGGCAGAGAAGTCAGCGATCGAGTCCGTTCCCAGCTTTCCAACTATGGAACCAGTGTGCGAGTTTTCGTCCCCTTTTGCCAGGTCGCTGGTCAGGCTGGGGGCCAGGGCGGCCTATCCGCTAGTGGGGGAGCAAGCGGAACTACGATCGAATAGGTCCGCTCCCGGCCGCTCAGGTTATTGCTTATCTCTAGTCGCTCCCGCCTTCGTGAAAATGGCTCACAGCATCGTTTGGTGCACCGTCGCCACTGTCGACCGACATAATCGTCCGCGCAGTCGAATTTTGCATCCTCTCTGGGTTTGGAATGGGAAAGACGTGGTCGGCTGGGTTTGCACCCAGGCCACCCCGGCGAAGAGGGAGCATCTTCGCTATAGTCCTTTCCTCTCATGTAACTACTGGGACCCGAGCCACGACACGTGCACCGCCGAATGTCGGGCCGAATGGGGAGACGCTACCACGAGGGAGGAAGTTTGGCGTCTCTTTGAGGCGGCTCCGGGCCCGGTGGGTTATAGTCCCAAGATTGTGCCCGGCTGGGACAGCCCGTCGGCGCCCGCGTTCGGAGTGCTTCGGCTGGAGCCGTGGCGTCTGCGAGTCTTCCCTGGCGATGTTCTGCTAGGGAAACGGGATAAGTCTTCCGTCCTCAACTGGGTTTCTCAAACATAAGCCTGAGCCATTGCTGCGCTTGGGCTAAATCCGAGCAGACCGCAAGTAGATACACTTGAGTCCGGCGGGGGCGGGATATTGCAGTTTAAATTCGCTCACGCCGCGACCTTTGCGCCGATTGATCCGGCCGGGAACGATGCGTTGGAAGTGCGTACAGCCTTTCAGAATCAGGTTCCGCGACAGTTTTGCCACGAATTACTTTCGCAAAGGTTTAGCCGCCCCCACTTCACCACTCGCTCGCGAACTTCGGATAGACCCGAAGGGTGACTTCCTGCGCCCAGGCTCCGCTCTACCGCCAGCGAGAATTCCACCAAAGTCCCCTGTGGAGGCTGGGCGGCTCTCAGCGAGGCGACCGCCGACTGGATTCGGGAGAGACAAATTCCTAGTTGGGAATCACTTGAGGACGGGAGAAAACTGGAGCCTTGCGGGTGCCGAGCAAACTGCGCAGACAGGGCGCACTGACGGGAAGAGAGCTTTGACTGGAGCTGGATAGGCTGGGCATCCCGCCACCGCCACCGCGTTCCCGCAAACGCACACAGACCACGCGCAGACCGGTGAGAAGCTGAATATCGTAGGCGGCCAGGCTGGTCAACCTCGTGTAGAATCCGATGACGAGGGCATTGCCCTTACGAGCAAGCGGGAGGATTTGGTAGCGCTGGCACACTTCCTGAGGTATCAGTTCGAGGAGAGCCGGGTCGATTTCGGCCATAGCCTCGTCGACATCGGCGATGGGTAATTCGTTGGTTTGAAGTTCGTTTCGCATAACCTCAGCTTAACAGCTCGACAGTGTAACTGGCAGGCCCAAATTGGCCGCAGGATCTGGTGGGAATTGACTAGTCGGCTACCGGCAATGTCTGCCAGGCCGTTTTGGGGTCTTCGGGTAGAGTGGGGAGAACGCCATGGTTATGGGATTTCCTGGCACTGGCGTTCTGCTCGAGTTGGGGCTGGATTGGGACTCAACTCGAAGCGTCACAAGGCCGGGGGGAGAGCTGCAAGACCTGCAAGAGTTCTCCCAGGCCCTGGGTCGCATTGGCTTGCAGCCACAGGCCACCGTGGCTCTGGGCGTTATGCGAGAACGGGTTCTGCTCCGGGTTGATATCGATATGCAAGGAGCCCCTCCCGGACACCAGATTGACAATGGCCTGGGGTAGAGTGGTGGCCGCCGAAGTCCCAACCGTGACCAGCAAGTCAACCCGCTGGGCCAACCTGCGCACCGTGGCCGAGCCGTAGAGCTCCTCTTGATAGGGTTCGTCAAACCAGAGCAGGTGCGGACGTGCCAGGCCCTGACAGGCAGGACAAGTTGGCAAGGCCTCAACCGTAAGCACTTCCGGAGCAAGCGGCCAACGTTGGGTGGTGCACTCCTGCCAGCAGCGGAAAAAGTCCAAACTGCCGTGAACCTCATAAAGCTGCTCGGGGGGCTGTCCTGCCCGAAGATGCAATCCATCGACGTTTTGGCTGACGACTTGCAAGCGGTCCCCCCATACCTGTCCCCATTCGGCCAATAGACGATGCCCGAGATTGGGCTCCACTTGCTGACAAAGCTCCCGCCGACTTAGATACCAGCCCCAAACTTCCAGAGGCATTTGCGAAAAAGCCTGGCGGGTCCCTATCTCTTTGGG
>JALHOV010000148.1 GCA_022842865.1 Vulcanimicrobiota bacterium
CGCACCAAAGAAGATCAGGTCGATCCGCCGGAATTCAAACCGGGCTTCACAGAGGACGTGCGCGCCAACATCAACAATCCCGAGATCCGCAAGCCCTTCGGCAACTGGTGGACTTCCAGCTACTGCTACCGGCTGTTTCAGATGGCCAAGCGCAAGCTACAAAACCGTAACGACTTCCATCCCGAGACCGATGAGAGTCGGAAGATGGCCGACTTTGACCGCGAAGGCCACTACTACACCCTTCTTTTCGAGGACTTGCTGAAGCGCTCCCGGGCCGCCGGCTGCACGGTAGACATGGTATACATCGACACCGCCACCGACTCCGACTATTGGCGAGAGCAGCAGTTGAAGATGGGCGTGTTTTTCAAGGAGCTGTGCGCGCGCAATCAGGTTCCTTACTATTCCACCCGAGATTTACTGAAAGGGCACGACGAATACGTGCTCTCCAACGACGGGCACCTGAACCCCGAGGGCAACCGGGTTCTGGCCGACTTTATCGCGCGGGAATGTCCTAAGACCTGGAAATAAGGCAGCGAAGGACTCAAACCGGCCCTCACCGAACGCCGGCGCATACTAACCAAAGGATCTCTCTATGGCCTTCGTTTCATCCAATGACCTCTCCACCGGCATCACCGTCGACATCGACGGCGATTTGCTCCAGGTGATCGAATTCCAGCACGTCAAGCCGGGCAAAGGTTCGCCTTTCGTGCGAGCCAAGTTCAAGAACATCAAGACCGGCTACACCAAGGACTTTACCTTCCGCGGCAACGAGAAGATGACGCGCGCCCACATCGAGCGCCGTCCAGCCTCGTTTCTCTATGCCCAGGATGATGCATACGCGTTCATGGATTCGGAAAGCTACGACCAGCACGAGGTGACCGGCAAAGAAGTCGGCGACCAGCGCAAGTGGCTGAAAGACGGTATGGAACTCATGCTGGTGCTCTACAACGACAGGATCATCGGCATCGAACTGCCCAACTTTGTGGAGCTGGTAGTGATCGAAACCGAGCCCGGCTTCAAAGGAGATACCGCCACCGGCGCCACCAAGCCGGCCATTGTGGAGGGCGGCGCCACCGTTTACGTGCCCCTCTTTGTGGAAGTGGGCACCAAGCTCCAGATCGACACCCGCACCGGCGAGTACATGAAACGCGTCTAAAAATGTCGGTTCTCATCGTCGGGGCAGGGGCCATCGGCCAATGGCTGGGGGCCCTTTTGCATGGGGAGGCCGGGGAATCGGTGACGTTGCTGGCGCGACCTCGGCAGCTCGAGGCACTGGCTTCGCTGCCTATGCGGTCGGTTTCGCAACTGGAGGCGGGCACGGCCTTCGACGATGTCATCTTCACCGTCAAAGCCTTCCAGGTTGAGGAGGCGGCCGCTCAACTGGCGGCTGCCGGCCTCCTGCTGAAGCGCATCTGGGGTTTCCAGAACGGCATGGGCAGTGACGAAAAGCTGGCCGCCCATTTCCCGGGCCTGTGGTTTGGAGCCATGACCACCACCATTCCCGTTTACATCGAGAACGGCCGCCCCCAGCCCGGGCCGCGCGGTGGACTGGCCTGGGCGACCAAGCACGAGCGCTTCCTGGCTCCCACCTGGCTCAGTCGCCTGGGCCTTGCCTGCACCGCGGTGGCGCGGGTGGACTCGCTGAAGTGCTCCAAGTTGCTGCTCAACGTAACCTGTAACTCCAGCTGTGCCTTGCTCGACATGCTGCCATCCGAAGTCGTTGCCCACGGCCCGATGTTCGCCTTCGAACTGGCCTGCTTGCGCGAATTTTTAGCGGTGGTCCGGGCCAATCGCATTCCCCTGGCCGACCTTCCCAACTATAAGGTCACCCAGATGGCCGCTCTGGCCTATTTGCCCAATTTCGCCATCCGATCTCTGCTGGGTTCGAAGATCACCAAGGCACGCGGTCAAAAACCACCGTCCCTGCTGGTCGATCTGCGGGCAGGACGGGCTCACAGCGAGGTGGAGGTGCTCAACGGAGCGGTGGTGGAACTGGGCCGCCGCAGCGGAATTCCGACTCCCGGCAACGCCTGGCTGCTGGAAAACTTGCGAGCGGTGGTGGCCGACCCTTCGCTGTGGAGCAACTATCGCGGCCAAATTGACGCGGTGGCCCAGCAGGCCCTGCAGGCCCTCAAGACAAAATAGGGCGAGTGAGTAGCCAGCCAGAGCAAGCGCCCTTAACCCAGAAAATCGACTCGTCCGAAGACGGTTTCAAGACGTTCGAGGAAAACCAGCCCGTGCGCACGCCACGTCCCGAAGACGACGTCGTGCCACGCCGGCCGCGACCAGAGGACGATATCGTGCCCGGCAAAGGCCGACGCTTGCGGCCCGAGGACGATAATGTGCCTGCCAAAGGCAAGTATGAGTCCAAAGCCCTCATCCTGGACGTGGCCGACAAGCCCCCGTGCTGGGACGGCCAGATTCTGGACGTGCGCAACTTGACCAAGGCCTACAACAAACAGCTGGCCGTCAACGAAATGACCTTCCAATTGTACCCGGGCGATATTCTGGGATTTTTGGGCCCAAACGGCGCCGGCAAGACCACCACCATTCGCATGCTGGCCACGGTCCTGGCGCCGGACGGTGGCTCTGCCTACGTGGGCGGCCACTCTCTGAAAGAAGTGGAAGAAATTCGCGCTCGCGTCGGCTACATGCCGGACTTCCTGGGCGTGTACGATGACCTGCTGGTCAAGGAATACCTGGAATTCTTCGCGCGCGCCTACAAAATCAGCGCCACCCACCGCGATTTTGTCATCCGCGAAGCGCTGGAGATCACGCGCCTGACCAGTCTGGCCGACAATCCCGTGGACGGCCTTTCACGCGGTCAAAAGCAGCGCCTGGGTCTGGCTCGCCTGCTGATGCACGATCCCGTGCTGCTGCTGCTGGACGAACCGGCGGCCGGACTCGACCCGCGCGCCCGCGTGGACCTGCGCGACATCCTGCGCAGCCTCCAACAGCGGGGCAAGGCCATGATTGTGTCCAGCCACATCCTCAGCGATCTTTCCGACTTCTGCAATAAGGTCGGCATCGTCGTCAATGGCAAGCTCATCTTGTTTGACGAAACCAAGCGGCTCATTGATCAAATGCGTGACCGCCGGCGCCTGCGCACCCGGCTTCTGCACGGGGGCGAGGACGCCATGAAGTTTCTCAACAGCCGCCCCGAAGTCCACAACGTGCAGTTTCAAGGCGAGGATCTGCTTTTCGAAGTGGTCGGTTTTGACCAGGAGGTGGCCGATTTGCATCGGGCCTTGTTCGAAGCCAAATTCTCCATCATCACCCTTTCTGAGGAACCTTGGGATTTGCAGGACATCTACCTGCAGGCGACCGAGGGCATCGCCACCCGCGACTGATGCTGGTCCAACTTCTGGACGTTTATTCCGAATTGTGGGTGCGGCCGGACTCGCCCTGGGCCGCCCACGAAAGCGCCAGCCTTGAGCGCATGCGTAGCTTTCTGGCCAGCTCTCCCGACGTTTTTTTACGTTCGCACCTGCCCGGGCACTTTACCGGCTCGGCGCTGGTCTGCGATCCGCAGCTGAGCCGGGTGGCCCTGACCCATCACCGCAAGCTGGACAAGTGGCTGCAATTTGGCGGCCACGCCGATGGAGACGAGAACCTGGCGAGGGTGGCGCTTCGCGAAGCCGAAGAAGAGAGCGGACTGCCCCGCTTGCTTTACCTCGACTTTGAGGAAGCCCTGGACTGCCCGCACCACCCGGTGCCCTTCGATCTCGACATCCACGAGATCCCGGCGCGCGCCTCCGAACCGGCCCATCTTCACTACGACGTGCGCTTTCTGGTGGTGAGCGAAGTGCAATCTCTGCAAATCAATGAAGAATCGCACCAACTGGGCTGGTTTAGCCTGGCCGAAGCGCGCCAGAAAACTCAGGAAGAGTCGATGCTGCGCCAGTTTCAGAAGCTGGAGTTACTCCACCGCACCCTGCTCAAGCAGCCTGCCTGAGCCATTCACAGGTTCCACAGGAAAATCCACTTGTCTTCGACGGTGATGCGCCGGTCAGCCGGCCAGTGGCCCATGTCGAAGCTGTGAGAAACCAGTCGGGTTCCTGGTCGAAGTTCGCGGAGCAGCTTGGGCAAAAGCTTGGCGTTGACCGAGTGCAGGAGGTAAAGCGCGACCACGGTGGCGCCGCTAAGGTCTGCCTCGAAGAAGTTGCCGGTGCGAAACTCGGTTCGTTCTTCCTGACCGGCGGCCACGGCATTTTCACGACTGCGGCGCACCAACACAGGGTCGATGTCCACTCCTATCCCGCGCGCACCCAGTTCGGCGGCTGCGATAACCAGCCGACCGTCGCCACAACCCAGATCGTAGACCAGATCGTCCGGTCCGACACGGGCCAGTGACAACATTCCGGCCACCACGGCCGGCGGTGAGGCCACAAAGCGGATATCTTTCTTCACCGTGGCCTCTTCCTCAAGCGAAAAGAGCCGCCTCCGAAGAAGCGGCTCTTTTTATTTTACCGTCGAATCTTAGAACAGGGGACGCGGACCGCCACCCATCGGGTTGACGCCGGGGAAACCGCCACCGGGCATTCCGCCGCCCATCATCGGGTTGCCACCGCCCATCATCGGGTTGCCGCCGCCCATCTGGGCCATCAGGGCCTGCATCTTCTGCATCAGGCGACGCATCTTCTTCATTTTGCCGCCCTTGCCGCAACCGCAGCCGCCGCCCGGGCCACCAGGACCGCCCGGGCCACCGGGACCACCAAAGGAGTTGCCGAAGTTCGGGGTGCCCTGCGGGCCACCAAAGCCACCGAAGCCACCAGGGCCACCGGCCGAGGCGAAAGCTCCGCCGTTGCCTGCGATGGCGGTTGCGCCACCAGCCGAGGCCACCGCCGTGTTACCACCAAGACCGCTGAACAAGGACTGTCCAACGCCGCCTCCGGCCAGTGCCATCGCGCCCGACTGTGCCTGCTGTAAAGGGTTGATTCCTAAGTTGGTTCCGAACATTTGTGTGTGCCTCCCGTTAATCGTCTTCTGAATTCAATGTAAGGCCGGGAGGGGCAAATCCGAGGAGGCAAATGTCGCCGTAATGAAAACTCTGTAACAAGAACTTGAACTGGCGTTACCAGTTTGTAAACATGGGGGCAGTGGAAGCCCTTCACCGGTTTTTTCCCACCGTACGCCCAGGTCGTCTAGGGGTCCGCAAAACTTTTTTCCAGGAGCCGGCCCCGCCGTGCGGAAAGCAATCCCCTATGAATAAGGTTCTACTATCTATGCTACTGCTCGCCCTCAGTATGGCCGCCCAGGCCAACCCGATGCGCTTTGGGACCACCACCTCGCCCGCTTCTTTCAAAGTAGACTTGCCGGGCTCATGGGCGCTGAGCAAGATTCCTGGCTGTTGGGAAGATCTGATGGGCTCCCGCCTGCAGGCGGTCATCGCCGAAAACGCCGAGAAGACGATCGAGAACACCTATCCTGACTGGAAGAAGCGTTTCGTCAAAAGCGGCTACGAAGTCTATGAAGTGAATCTGCAAGGCTCTCAAGCCGTCATCGCCAAGACCAAGGACAGTTGTATGGGAATCATTCTGCGCAAGGGTTTTCAAGTCAATCTCATGCTCAATGTCTCCAACCCGGAGATCAGCATGGATGAACTGCTCGACCGCATGGCCAAGACGTTCCAGTGGGTCAATCCCTAAAAGTCCTGCTGCTGTGCGGCTGGCTTGGTTGGACGGCCGGTGCGCAGTCCGTCCAGGTGGATCAACTCCAGGAACCTCTGACTGCCGAGGAAGAGAGCTACGTCCTCCATGGGCTGAACTGGATGGCGCAATTTTACCTGGAGCAAGGCTTTCACCCACGAAACCGGCTCAACGCCCGCGTCTTTGCTACCTACCCGGAATTCTCCCAGTATCAACTGGCCCATCGCAACTTCAGCGACGGTTCTCGTCCCTCGCCCACCGCCTACTTTTCCATCAGCGCCGACGAATTGGTGACCTGGCGCACGCGCACCCTGAAATCGCTCTTCGTACACGAAGGAAATCATGCCCTGCTGCGTTCCGACTTCCGCCATCCACCCAAATGGATCAACGAAGGCATTTCGGAATGCTTCGAGGGTTTCGATTTCGCGTCCAGCCCCCCGGCCTTTCTTCCCCAGCGCCCCCGATTGCGCAAGGTGAAGCGCTATTTAACTCCGGAGTTCGGTCGCCAGGTCGTATCGGTGCTCGACTTGAGTGACCGCGAATTCAATCAGATGTCCACCGATCGGGGCCTGGACAGCTACACTCGGGCCTGGGCACTGGTTTTTTACCTGTGGACCCAAGCGGGTCCTCGCGGCCTGGGAGAGTTATTGCGCGGCCTCAAAAACGGAGAGCCGGCAAGGGAAATCCTGGCCAGGCTCTTGCCGGGAGATTTGGAGCAGAACCTGCTCACTTTTTACGACCAGCTCGAACCCTCTCCCCCACTCCCCTGAATCAGGGAACCGGGCGTCGCGCCAGTTGCACCGGCAATCCACCCCGCGGTTTTAAAGTAATGCCGGCGTGCCCGGCCGGCATCGCATCGAGCATGCGATAGTCCCAGGCGGCGACCACGGCCGCCAGGACCAGCACTGCTTCCATGCGGGCAAAATGTTCGCCAATGCAGACCCGGTTGCCGCCGCCGAAGGGAAAGTAAGCGAACTTGGGCAGATGCTCCGCATCCTCCCAACGCTCCGGTCGAAAAGAGTCGGGCTCCGGAAAATACACGGCCTGACGCTGGGCAATGGCTGAACTCATAATCACCACCGCTCCCGGCTCCAGCGACTCACCGCCGATCTGCACAGGCTCCCGGGCCATGCGCGCGATCACCCAGGCGGGCGGATAGAGACGCATCGCTTCCTGGGTGACCCAGCGGCAGATCTCCAGCGCTGCATAGTCTTCACAACCGTGAGTGCGGATTTCCAGCAGCAACCGCTCCATCCAGAATGGATGTTGAGCCAAAAGAGCCAGCGTCCAGGAGAGTGCATTGGCGGTCGTTTCGTGTCCGGCCAGAAAGATGGTCATGCACTCATCGCGGAGTTGCTCATCCGACATCGCCACGCCGTTGTCGGTGGCCATCAGCAGCATCGAAAGGAAATCGCCCTGGTCGCCAGTGTCACGGCGCTGACGGATCAAATCATAAAGAATGGTGTCCAACTGGCGTCGCCCGCGACGGAAACGACGATTGGACTCGAGTGGAAGATGCTGCATCAAGGGCATCAGGGGGATCATGCCCACGTTGAAGCTTTCCAAGCAGTCGTGCATCGCCTGGGCCACCAGCGGCGTTCGATCGCCGATACTGTCGCCGAACATGGTGCGCGTGATGATGTCCAGGGTAATGGCCATCATTTCGTTGCTCAGATCGAGAAACTGTCCGTGACGCCAGCGGCGCAGGTGTTCTCGGGTCGTGTCGACCACCACGCGAGCGTAGCCGGCCATACGATTCTTGGCGAAAGCCGGTTGCACCAGGCGGCGCTGGCGCAGGTGCAATTCGCGACCTGCCGTCAGCAAACCATTTCCCAGCAAGCGCTTGGTCATCTCCAGGCCACGGCTTTTGGAGAACTTCAGGCCTTCGCTCACCAGCACCTCGCGGACCAGTTCTGGCTCAATGGTCAGATAAAGCTTGCGCTGGCCGCTGTGGACGAAAAAAAAGGTTCCGTGCTGGCGGTGCAGACCAGTCAAAAACCCCAGAGGGTCGCGGGACATACGCCAGATAAAAGAGGGAGCCGAGATTTTCAGCCGGGCGGTAAGACGCGACAATTCAGTCCTTCGGAACGAAGGAGAAGCTTATATTGCTCTGATCCAACTCCTTGACGTTGCTTAACTGGATCACGGTCAGCGGGGAAGATTCACTGCAGCCAGTGAGGTAGATCTCCTCGAGCATATCTTCGCCCTGGGAAACTTCGGCATATCCGGTCAACATGCCGATGAAACAACGCTGGTCCCTGGTGACCACCCGGGTCAACCTGCCCACTTCAATCTGTGCCATGTTCAACTTCTCCTTCTATGGTTTCAGTAATCTGGAAATATAGCGAGGCGCCGGGGACCCGAAGGCCAAAATCTGGTCGTGCACCCTCTGCCAGCTCTCGCCAGGATGGGCCTTGCGATAGGCCGTGACCAAATCGTTCACTTCGCAGTTCCCTACGTAGTAAGTGGAGAGCTGGGCGCTGGTCAAACAGGCGCGACGCCACTTGGCGGTAGCCTCCCCTTCTTCTTGGAAACCAGCCTGCATCAACCAGCGCACCGCCTCTTCCTGGCTGAGCTGACCGGCATGCACTTTCTGGTCCAGCAACGCGTTTAAAATCAGGCGCAGGCGCATTTTCAGCTGCTGCATGTGAACCGCCGGGCCGCCGTAGCCGTTGGATACCATCAACTGCTCGGCATAGGTCGCCCAGCCTTCCACAAACGTCCCGCTTTGCAGAATAGCGCGCACCTTGGTAGGAGCCTTGAACTTGTTGGCATGCATCAATTGCAAGAAGTGCCCCGGCATAGCTTCGTGGACGGTCAGATCATCCAGCATAGCGTTGTTGTATTCGCGATAAAAGCTCAGTGAACGCTCGCTGCTCCAGTCAGCTGGGGTGGGAGCGATGGCATAATAGGTGGTGCCGCCGTTCTCCAAAGGCCCGGGAGAATCGCAGTAAGCGATGGCCACGCCACGGTTGAACTCGGGCATCTCGATAATCTGACAGGGTTCCTGCGGCAGACTGACCAGTTGTCGATCGCGCACGAAGTTGGTGGCCTTCTTCAGGGATTCGCCGGCCAGCGGCACGATCGTCTGGCTGTTGGGCCTTTGTTCGGCCAGCTTGTTGAGCACGGCCCGACACACCTCGTCGTCGCTGAGCTTGTCAGCCGAACGATGCATCAACCGAAGGTAGAGCGGTCGAGCCACTCTGGTCATTTCCTGATGAGTGCGGGCCAGGTCTTTCTCAGCCCGGACCTGTAGTTCGTCCGCCGTGAGCGAGGATTCCAGGGTGAAATAGAGCTTCTTGCGCCAGCGGTCACGGCCCAAACGAAAATCGCCGTGGGACCGGGGCAAGAGATCCTTTTCCAGCCAACCGCCATATTCTTTCAGCGCCTGTACCGCCAGCCGGCGAGCAGCCTCTACGCGAGTGCGCTTCTCCGGAGCCTTCTTGAGGAACTCTTCCAGATCGTTTTCCAGAAAGGCAATGGTGCCGTTGTTCTGAGCAATGGCTGTCTGGCAATGCAGCGGCGGAGGATTCTCCAGTTGGGAGCGGGCCTGTTGCAGGAAGAGTGGCAAGGCTTCCAGGCGCAAAGACACGGCTTCCAGACGTTGAGGCAGGGGCGCATAATCGCGGGCGACGATCGCGAAAATAGCCGGGCCGGGGTTATAGACCAGGGGGTTCCAACGCCATTCCTTCAGCTCACCCGCCGACCACAGTTGCCCTTTCAGATAATGAATGAGCATGTCGCGGTCCACCGCGTTCTCGCGACTGAGCTCGGAATTCTGGAGCGATTCCAGGCGGGCCAGCAACTCCTTGGCAAAATCCAGATTGCGGTCCACACCGGCCTTCGAGACATCACTCCACTCGCCATCATAACGATGGTCTCCCAGCATGGTTGCCGTCTCGGGGTTCGATCGCAGGTACCCCTCTAGAAAGTCGCCGGCCACCTGGGCGAAGCGATCGTCGGCCGGCGCGGCCCAGGCCAGGGAAGAGAGGGCAATCGTCAGGATGAGCTTCTTAAGCACGCTTCAACTCCTTCACCAGGCGCAGGAGGGCATAGAGCATGTCCTCTCCTTCATCGTTACTCAAGGCATCGCGCAGGTCCTCGAGAATTTCGGCCCAGGGGCCGGGGTGAGCGGTCAAGTGGGTTTGCAGCAACCCGGTGGCCGTCAGCATCACCTCGGTGCTTTCTTCCTCTTCCAGCCAGCGCAGAGCTTCGCCGACGTAGTTTTGCAGAAACGGCAGAGGAAGCATGCGCCGCAGCAGTTCAGCCCGTAGTTCGGGAACTCCCACTTCGCCCTCTTCGTCGCCCTCCTGGGGAGGTAGAGCGTCTTCCTCTCCTTCGCCGTCGTACTCCGGCCAGTCTTCGCTCAAGTGGCCAGGACGCTTTGGCGCATCTCTTCGAGCGCGTCTCCGGAGACTCCAAGCTTATGGCTCAGATCCTTGAGCAGGTCGAGTTCCTCCAGGCTGGTCTCGCCGTCTTCAAGCGAGACGGAGAGGAGAAAGCGTAGAAAGGTCTCGCGGTCCTCGCCCTCGGGCAAGGCGTCTTTTAGATCGCCTTCACTGGGCAAAGGCGGAGCTCCCTTGAGCATCTGCTGGCGTTGATCGGCAGGCACCTGGAGCTGGTCCATCACCTTCTCGATCCACTCCAGCTCGCCCTCGGCCAGCGAGCCGTCGGCCCAGGCCAGCGCCACCAGGGTCTTTAGCAAGGTAAAGTCTTGATCGGTCATGCTCATCGCGTCTTGGCTGCTCATTCGGGCCAGTTCCCCCTCTACCCCTGTACCCCTTCAGAGGGTTGAAAGATGCTCATTTCCTCTACTTCAAGGCTGGTGTAGGGCTCCGACTTGCCTTCCGGAATGTCACGGCAGCTCAGGGGCCCGCGGTGCTGGTGAGTGGCCAGAGTAAAGTGCCAATTCTCCATAGACCCGTCGAGCCAATGGGCCAGACAACCTTCCCGGGTTGGCTCGAGCCAGAGTGGCCAGACTCCTCGTTCTTGGAAGAGTCGAGCTTCCATCACCTGCAGGGCCGGGCGATAGGCGGCGTTGCCGCGCAGGAAACGCGGTAAGCACCAGGGTTTTTCCAGGGGGAGACGCCCGTAGACACGCCAGCTCGGGAGATGCCATACAGTCGGTGCGAAGCGATGGCCGCCGATGTGACTGACTTCCCAAACCTCCTGGTGCCCCTCATTTCGGAATCCCTGAGCCAGACGGGGGCCCAGTTTACCGCAACAAGTATCGCGGCTGCCGTGGGTGCATACCAGCAGTTTCTCGCTCACCGGGCCTCCGGCGAGGTCGGTGACCCTCCCCTGATGCCAGCGGAAAGCGTGAATCTCCCCTCGATCGGAATGGCGCGCCAACAGAGTGAAAGACAGGTCCTGCGCACGCCAATCCTCCAGTCGAGACTGCCATTCCGGGGGCAAAGTCAGACCGTCTTGCGTCTTGGCGGACCACGGCCGAAGCCGATCGACCACCACTAAGTGTTGGCTGGTGGAGGCGCTGCCCAGCAGGGGCTGATCGCTACACAGGTCGAGACAGCTGGGCACTAGGCCAGGTCGCGCTGCTGACGACCTTTGACGCGCCAGGCGGTGAAGGCCACGAAGAGAACTTCCAGTGCGCTGTAAACAGCCACATACTGACCGCCCCCGGTGCCGAAGCCATAACTGTGTAGACCCGCGCCCAGCACAAAGTTGACGCCATACCAGGCCATCAGCACGCCCTGGAAAGCCAGCACGGACCAGGCGGCGATCCCGAAGGCGCCGATCCAGTGGGTAAAGCGCGCATGCAGAATGGCCAGATAACCAAGCAGAGCAATCAGAGCCCAAACTTCCTTGGGATCCCAGCCCCAAAAGCGGCCCCACGAGTAGTTGGCCCATACTCCCCCGAGCAGGGTGCCGGCAGCCAACAAGACGACGCCGACCTGGATAGCCTTATAAAGGGCCACGTGGAGGGCATTCAGTTCCTCCTTTTGATCCGGTCCCTGCAAATGCTTCCACAGCACCATGTGACCCAGGCCCATTGAGAGCAAAAAGGCCGCGTAGCCCAGGGTGATGGTGAGCACGTGGATGGTCAGCCAGAAGTTGCTGCGCAAAACCGGCATCAGGGGACGAATGGAGGGGTCTAGCACCGCCGGCAGCTGGTCCGCTAGAGTCAGACAGATCACGGCGCCCGTGCAGGCGGCCATCAGGTAACTGCGCTGGCGATAAAGCAATTCAAAAATGAGCGCAAAGGTGATGGCGCCGAAGGCCACCCAAATGACCGACTCGTACATGTTGGTGACGGGGGGACGTCCCCCGATGGAACAGCGCAGATAGAAGCCATAAGCATGCAGCGCCCAGCCGCCGGCGGCTCCGGCCACCCCCAGCCAATACAGCGAGGTGCCGCGCGTGGTCAAGAACAGGCAGACCAGGCTAAACAGATAGAGCATCCAGGCCTTACGGAAGGGATGAAACTGATTGTAGTGGACTTCCTGGGCCAGAGCCGTACCGTCGGGGTAAGGACCGACCGCCTGGAGGGCGGCAGCCAGCTCGTTGACGGCTTTATCCTGGCCGCTTTTGCTGACGATCGCCGTGTGGAACTGTTCAATCGAACCCTTCAACTCGGCGGGTGCGTTCTCGGCGTTCTGAACCTCGTAGAAGTTGGCCCAGGGCGAAGCCAGACTCTCTGGCGAGGGCACCATCGTCCAGGCGGCGCCCTTGGAAATCAGCTCCAGGTAGCCCATTTTGGAAAGCAGTTCGTTCATGGCGGTCAGACGATTGGGAACCTTGTCGCCGGGCTTGAGCCGATGCAGTTCCTCACGAATCTTCACGACCTCAGGATTGGCGTTCAGTTCGTTGGCGCTAAAGTAGCGCTGGTCAACCGGCAGGCCTAGCTTTTTGTGCCAGTCTTTGTTGCGAAACTCGATCACCTTGAGCTCAGCCACCTTGTCGCCAAGCGCATACCAATCGAGCATGGTGACCACCGGGTCGCGTTTCTCGAACTCAGCTTTGCCGGTGATATATCGCACCGTTTCCAACGCGAAGGTGTCGAAAGGCTTGAGACGGCCGCCTTGCTGCACCGCTAAAAAGCGAAAACGATTGGCCCAGTCGGGCGCTTCCTCGGCCCAGACAGCCAGCGGAGCCAGCAACAGGCACAGTAATAAGATCCATCTAGACATCGTCAAAAACCTCATTCGGGTGCACCTCGTCGGCCTACGTTCACCTTGTAGGGACGGGTGACAAACATAATGGCGATACCCATTACCACCATGATCGAACCCAAATACTTGAGGGCGATTCCGGGGTCTTTGGCTACCGTAAAGATTGAGTAAGTAGGCTGCCCGGGCACTTCCGAGTAGCTGCTCTGAAAGAACTTGTAGCCGCCCTTGACCAGCGGCTCGTTCATCTGGATGAGATAACTCTGTCCCTCGACTTCCACTTCACTTTTAAAAGCGGCGGGACTGTTGGTACCGGGGTCCATATCCATCTGGAAGTCTTTCAAGCGCAACGGAAAGTCCAGTTCGATGCTTTTGTAGGCATAGCCAATAATCAGTTCGGCTCCCGAGTCGGCGTGCACCTGAACCACGTCGCCACGCTCGAGCCAACGAGGTTCGGCCTCTTTGGTGCCCAGCAAGCGCAAGCGGATAGCGGGCGGGGGCGCGTTTTGCTCCGCTCCTTTTTCCACTTCCACTGAAACAAACTCGCGCACTTCCACCGCCTTGGGTAGAAACTTGCTGACCTCGAACTGGAGGTTCATCCAGCCAGTGGCCTGCGGCTTGCCCAGTTGCACCGGCGTGGCGGCCTTGGCATCGACCTTGCCCCAGAGTTTACCGGCGGGGTCGACGATCAGGCTCAACACGTGGTCCTGACCGGCGGCATCAAAAGCGTAAAGCACCTTGGCGGGCAAAGCCCGTCCTTTGGATTCGGTGCGAGTATTCAGCTCGGGAAGCCGGGCGAAGAGCAACCAATCCTGATAGTTACCCTGCTTATCGGCCAGGCGAAGGTCCAGACAAGGATTGATGGGCAAATCGCTTTGGGAAATCAACTGTTTTTTGACGGCCACCGCGTGAGGCAAGTAGCGGCGCATGGTGACGGTAAAGTCGCCCACCTGCAGCGGCTTGCCGGGCGAAAGTTCGGAAACGTTGACCTGAAGGGGCTCACCGGCAACCAGCAGCTGCAGTTCGCCGCGCTCGCTGGAACCGGCCTGGATCAGCGTCTTGAGATGCTCTTCATTGTTAGCGCGCAGCAAGCGGATGCGGGCCGGACCGAGCTGAACATCGCCTTTGCCGGCCGTCAGCCACTGATCCTGGTCGACGCGCTCGTTGAAAATGCGCATCTCCACCGCCGGGACTCCCTGAGCGGCTTCCTTGTAATAGGTATTGCGGCGCGCGTGATGCAGATACTCGACCACCTCGGCCGTCACCCCCTCGCCCAGAACCACGCGTTGGGGGCGGCTCTCGCTGGGGGGCGTCCAACGAAACTCGGCCGGAACCTCTTCCAGGCGCTGGCTGGGGCGGCCCACAAAGAAAACCGGGTCGTTGAGCATGATCCGTTTGGAAGTTTGACCTTCCTGAATGATCATCGAGCCATCCACGCCGGCCACCATGGTAAAGGCGGCCGCCGCCAGCAGGGTCAAAATTCCCAGGTGGGTGAAGACGAAGCCGACCTGCTTTTTGCTCCAGGGGTAGCGAATGGCCGTCGAACAAAAAATGTTGACGAAGAATATGGCCAGGAAAACCGCGAAGAGCGGGCTCTTATAGACCAAATGCTGGGCCGTCGGGGTGTCGTAGGCTGACTCATAGTAGGTGGCCGAAGCCAGAATCACCACGAAAAAAACGAAGAGGATGACGGCCAGTTTGATTGAGGCCAGGAACTTGAATACTTTGTTACGTTTCACATGCCACCGCCGCCGGCAGCTGTTCGCTTTGTACCGGCGTTATTTCTTTTTAGGCTTCTTCCCGGTTTTCTTGGCAGGTATGCTTGCCGGAGCAGATTTTTTCCCGGCCGGCACGGCCAGGATGCCATCGACTTCCTTGCCGAGTTCCTCAGCATAACCGGGTTGGCCCTGAGCCTGGGCTAGACGCTGGACTTCCTCCAGTTGACGACGGCTGGACTCGACGTCGCCGAGATGGGCCAGAGTCAGAGCGAGATTACCGCGCGCCGCCAGCAATTCCGGCTCGAGGCTGAGGGCTCGCTCGAAGTGATGCACAGCCGTCTCGAACTGACGCAACTCGTAGTGGGCCAGAGCCAGATTAAAGTGTCCTTCGGCGTAGTCAGGCATCTGCTCCAGGGCTTGCTGCAACTGGGCCACGGCTTCTTCGAAACGACACAGGCGAGCCAGTACAATTCCGAGATTGTTGCGCGAATAGACATCCCGCGGGTCGGCGTCGAGGGCGGCGTGAAAGCGCTGAGCTGCCTCTTCGAAGCGCTCCAGGGCGGTCAGAACCAGGCCCAGGTTGCTCAGGGTATACCCGTCGGTGGGTTCGCTGGCCAGGGCCTGCTCGAAAGCTAGCAAGGCTTTGTCCACGTCACCCAGTTGATAGCGGGTGAGGGCCAGATGGTTGAGAGCGTAGACGTCCTGAGGGTCGGCCTGAACGGCCTGCTCGAAGCGCTCGCCGGCTTCGGCCAGACGGCCGAGCTGCGACAAGGCCAGACCCCAGTGGGTCAGGGCGTAGGCATCGCGTTCATCCTGGCTGACGGCAAATGCAAAATGCTCCATAGCCTCTTCATACCGAGACAAGGAAGACAGAGAGAAACCCAGGTTATTGCGCGCCAGCACGTCGCCCGGGTCGACCTCGACAGCACGCACCAGCACGTCGACGGCTTCCTGCATATGACCGGAGCGAATCAAGCACAGGC
>JALHOV010000149.1 GCA_022842865.1 Vulcanimicrobiota bacterium
GTACAGGTTGACGCCGACTTCTTCTTCTTCGTCATGGGGGTCGTCGTTATAGGAGATAAGGAACAACTCGGTGCGGTTGAGGCGGCGCCGATCCAGCAAGCTCTCTAGCAGGTCGATGGGAACAAGTTTCCAGGCCATCGTCAGTACCGAGCCGAGCAGTTGAAGGTCGGACCGGTCTACCAGCAGGCTGGCCAGCACCTCTTCCGATTCGACACGAAATTGAACCCGGAAGGGCACACCTTCTACTGTAAAACCGGTAGGAGTCAGCTTCATGATCAGCTCTTCTCCTCGAGCAGTTCCGGGAACCTTCTCACCATAGAGAAGAAGCCCATTTGCCCACCCCGGTTACTCCCTCGACCACGGCTCCGCCTACTTTGGCAGCTGTGTCGGTCACGGCGGTGCCGGCTCGGACGGCCGTGTCAGCCACCGCCTCGGCTCCCCGGACCACGGCCTTGCCGACCGCTTCGCGGCTCTCGTAGACAGCCGCGCCAGCATAAAGCGCGCCTCCGGCAATACCTAACACCACTCCCACGGGAGCACCGATGACGCTGCCAGTGACGAACGGAGCCGCACCCATCATCGTAGCTCCCAGCGCTTTGACGCCGCCGACGGCGACTTTCTCGCGGTCACCGGTCTGGACTCCCTGGATGATGGTGCGACCCGCATCCAGGCCGGCCGCCCCCGCCAGGGCCAGGGGAGCCACCACCGTCGAACCAGCCAGCAGGCCCACGCCGCCAACCACATTCAAGGCGCCCCCGGCGGTATCGGTGACGCCGTCTAGAGCCTTACCCTCGCGTAGCGACTGAACGCCCTGATAAGCTTGAACACCCCCGAAACCCAACGAAAGAACTCCCCCGCCGACCCTTGCGACCTTGCTCAGGGCACCTTCGGCCGGCGCCGCGCTGGCTTTGGGCGCCTCGCCGGTAGGGGCTTTGGGCGCCTCGGTGGCGGCCTTGGGAGCCTCGCTGGCGGCCTTGGGCGGCTCCGTAGCAGCTTTGGGCCCCTCGGCGGCGGCCTTGGGCCCTTCAGTGGCGGCTTTGGGCCCCTCGGCGGCGGCCTTGGGAGGCTCAGTGGCGGCCTTCGGGCCCTCGGTAGCGGCTTTGGGGGCCTCGCTGGCGGCGGCCTTGGGCGCAGGTTGGCGGAAAGGCTCCAGAACCGATGGTTTTTTGGTGTGCAGAGTGCCCTCCACGGGCGTGTCGGTCAGGTAGAACTTGTCTGGTGTTCCATCGGCCTTGAATTTGGCAACGAAGATATCGTTCCCGATCTGGACCTGAGTGGTGGACACCTGGCCCGGCGTGCCCGAAGGCTTCAGGTCGCCGAAGACGGTTTCGAAGAGGTCCGTGATTCGTTGTGGAGTCCACTCCGGACCAAAAGTGGTTTTGGGCGGCGCCGATTTACCTGGAACGGGTTGGCCGTCCGCCCCTATCACGGGCTTGCCGCGTTCCAACTTCGGAAGGTTATATTCCTGAATGTTAACGCCTGGTAGACCCGTAGGACGGGTCACGGTCGTTCCGAAGCGCTCCTTCAAAATCTTGTGAAACTCGGCCTCGGGGTGCGCGTAGTTAATCTGACCGCCGGAAACCTTGCCCGGCCTTGTCATATGGTCGACAAGGTTGCTGAGGTCAGGTTCACCGGCTCGAATGAACTGCTGCATTGTCGCCCGCGAGAGCAACGGTTCTTCCGGATTGGCGGGCACATAGACGTCCTGGAATCCCGACACTTGGGCCGGTAGGGGTGTCGCCGGCGGCGCGACTGCCCCCGAAAGGGTAGGCAACTTGGGAAGCGGACTGGGACCGTTGGAGTGAATCGTGCTCATAGAGCCAGGCTAACAGGGACACTTGGCCAGATGTTTACAACCAGGTAGCAATTTAGGACCGTCTTTTTTGAGCTGTCTAGCTTTTGTATCTAGATTCGTCGAGCCCAGAGTTCGCGACAATGTCGTGGCGCGCCGCCCACAGCATCAGATCCTGGCGCTGGAGGGCAGCGGCCATGAGCTCGGGAAACTGGTCCGGGGTGCAGGCGAAAACAGGGATGCCCATGGCGGCGAGGTGAGCGGCGTTCTCGTGGTCGTAGCCGGGGCGACCGTCGTCGCTAAGGGCCAGGAGGGCGATGAACTGAACGCCGGCCGCGGTGAGGGCGGCGGCGCGGGAGAGCATGAGTTCCTGGTCGCCGCCTTCGTAGAGATCGCTGATGAGCACGAAGACGGTGTCGGCGGGCCGCCGGATCAGGCTTTGACAATAGCCGAGTGCGGCGGCGATGTCGGTGCCGCCGCCCAGTTGAGTGCCGAAGAGCACCTCGACCGGGTCCTCCAAAAGGTGGGTAAGATCGGCGATGGCGGTGTCGAAGACCACCATCTGGGTATCCAGGGCGGGCAGGCTGGCCAGCACGGCCGCGAAAATTCCGGAGTAGACCACCGAGGAAGCCATGGAGCCCGATTGATCCACGCACAGAATCACCTCGGCCAGCGAGCTTCGCCGGCGCGAGTGCCCGATTTTGACATCGGCAATGATGCCGTAGTTGGGCTGGTAATTTTTCAGGTTGGCGCGAATCGTTCGCAGCCAATCGATGTCTTTGTGGCGAGGACGGCGGGTGCGTGTGCCTTTGCGCAGGCCGCCCTCAACGGCCGAGCGGGTGGTCTGGGCCAGGCGCGCCAGCAGCTGTTCGACCACCCGGGCGATGACCAGACGGGCGGTAGCTTTCGTTTTTTCGGGCAGAACCTTGCTGAGGCTGAGCAGGGTAGCCACCAGGTGCACGTCGGGCTGGACCTGGGCCAGGAAATCCGGGTCTTTGAGCATCTGGCGCAGGCCGACTCTTTCGATGGCGTCTTTCTGCATGACCTGGACCACGCTGCTGGGGAAAAAAGTGCGGATATCCCCGAGCCATCGAGAGACGGAGGGCATCGACGAGCCCAGGCCGCCCTTGCGGTCGGCGTCGCCATAGAGGCCGCTCAGGCACTGGTCCAGGCGCAGGTCGGCGCTCGGCAGCGGCAGGTCGCTGGCTTCGCCGAGCAGCAGGCGCCAGCGGCGTTCGCGGTCACTCACGCGTGTGGATCCCCGGCGGGCTGGCGCTCGGTCGGGCGCTGCGCCGGTGGGAGAAGCCGTGAACGAAGGCCAGCAGGACAGAACCCGCGGCCATGTGGGCCTGGGCGACGTAGCCGGCTCCGGCTTCCCTGAGGATGGCTGGCCCCACGAATTTGTCATAACACTCGAAGACCGCCGACACCGCCGGCAGTGCGGGAACCAGGGCCAGACAGCCAAATCCGGGAAGTATGCGGCCCAATAGCCAGGCGAAGACAGCGGCTAAAGCGGCTCTGGACCAGATTTCCGGGAGGGTGGGCTCTTTATCCGTGACCTCAGCCCAGGCCGGGATGGTTAGCAGCAGTGCTGTGAGCGCGGGGCGAGCTTTCATCAAGGACGGATTTCTCCCAGCAGCCCTGGAGTCCCGCGAAGGTTCCGACAGAATACCTGCAATGGTCGTCACTCCAGCCGGTTCAGCTATCCTTAGCGGGACTTGGGCGAAAGCCGGCGCGTTCCGGCGGAACGGGAAGCCCTGGACAACTCCTGACTTGCCCAGGGACCACTCCTGACTTGACCAGGCGGCCGGGCCAGGGGGCGGCGGGCTGAAAAGGCGGTGGCCGTTCGCGGGGCCCAATCTAGTCGACCGTGTCAGAACCCCCTTCAATGAATCCCGAGCAGCCGATGCAGGACGGGGAGCACCCAGGTGGCGCGCTCACTGAGGACCTGGGCCTTTGGCGCCTGGCGGCCACGCGCCAAAACCTCGCCCAGGTTACGGCGCACGGCTGCCGGGAAAGTGGCGAAAGTCCGCCGCAGCAGGGGCAGCACCTCCAGGAAACGCTCCTCTTCCAACGGAAGCATCCAGGAGTCCAGGATTTCGAGCAGTTCCGGGGTATGCACCAGCAGCTCGCCGTTGTCGCGCAAAAAGCCTTCCACCCAGGCAGCCGCCGCGCTGGCTCCGGCGGCGTGACTGAGGGCCCGAGAGAGAGCGGAGGGAGCCTCCAACTGGCTCATCTCTAAGAGCAGCCAGGCGGCGCGACCGCTCACCAGGCCGTGGGCCTTTTCGAGTTTGTGCAAGGCGCTGGACCAGAGAGCCAGCCAGGGAGCCCGATCAAGAGTGCGCAGGGACTGGTGGGCGGGCAAGAGCAACCGGTAGATCTGGTCGGCGGCATCGTCGTCGAGCGAGGCGCAGGCGAGGGGCAGACCGATGGCGATGCGCTCGAGCAGACCATCCAGCAATCTTTCCAACATGGAAGCGTCTGTTCCGCGCACGTCGGGGTAGCGCAAGATGCGGGCCAGAGCGGGCAGAGTCTCTAAAAGGTGGGCGGGATCCCACCCCTGGGCGGCGCGGTTTTGCAGTTGCTGCAGGATTTCGTCCAGAGCCTCCGGTAGGGCGGCCAGCAGAGCCGCTTCGGCCAGTCCGGTCAGCACCAGCAGCGTGCCGTCGGCGCAGCGTTCACGCAGACAGGCCACGGTGGCTTCCTCGACGGTGTTGCCCCAGCGGGCCGCGCGCACCAACTCCAGGGCAAACTCCGGCTGCCATTGCAGCCGCCAACCTTCTTTGAACGTGCCCATACCGCTGGTCTCCCGCCCTGCCGCCCAGCCGATCCCGAGCAGGTTGAGGCGGTGAAAAAGCTTGCTGCGCTCGCGCTCGTTGGGCTTGCGCAGGTCCAGTTCCAGGTCGCTGTGGGCAGCCGAGACGGGCAGGCGCAGGCGTTTTTGCCATGCGGCCAGGTCACAGGCCAGCGGAACCAACGGCGCGTCCGGTGGGATTTCCCCCATTCGTTGACCGATGACCAATTGCTGGCGGATCAACTGCAGGGGGGCCTCGGCGCCAAAGGTGAGCACCGTGCGCGAGCTTTCGAGCAACTCGTCGAGACCCGGCAGGGGCTTGCCGCGCAGGCTGGCCAGGGCTTCGGCCAGGCGCACCGCCTCGGTGGCCGAAGCGGGCGAGGCCGGCAGGTCGTGAGCACGCAGCAGTTGGGCAGCGCGCACGATGAAAGTCAAGCCCGCTTTCTGAGGGTGCTCCCATAAGAGGTGGTAGTATTCAGGGGAATCGATGCCGGCGCCGTAGCCGCTCTCCAAGGAGAGGCGATCGTAGGTCCAGGGAATCCAGGTGGCGCTGACTTTGACTTTGGGCAAACCCTTGAGGAGCGCGTCGTCCTCCTTGGCGCTGGGCCAGTTGGTCTGGAGCAGCGCGGGGGCGTGCCAGGCACCACAAACCACAGCGATTTCCTGGCGTCCGGCCTTGATTTCCTGGCGAATGGTTCGGCGCATCCAGGCCTCGCGGGCGGCCTCCCTACCCTGTGGCGGTTGCTCTCGGAGCACCGCCATGGCTTCCGTGATGGCCTCGAAAATGTCGTGGTTGCTCTGCTGTTCCACCACCCGCTCCCACCATTCCTCGCCGCCCAGGGCCGCAATAGGATCGACGGGCCGGTCGTCGCGGGGCCAGCTCTGAGCCATTTGATGAGTCTGAGGCAGGTCGCAGAAGCGCACCGGGATCTGGTGTTCTCGGGCGTAGCGCAGACCCACCCATTCCGGCGAAAAAGCAGCGAAAGGATAGAAAGCCGCCCGCTCGTGCGTTTCCGGGTAAATCAACAGGGCCACCGGGGGGATCAGCCCATCGCTGGCCAGCAGCGCGTCTCCGTCGGGTGGGCCTTCGAGCAGGATGCAGTCAGGGCTTTGGGCTCGCAGCGCAGCCAATAGACTGGCGGCGCTGCCGGGTCCGTGATGGCGAATGCCGTAGATGGTCACCGACATGCAGTTGACGTTCCTCAAGCGTAGGAGCCAGCCTTCAGCTGATGTGAAGGCTGACCCCGTTTCTCCTACTTCCTAATCAACGGCGTCAGAATTTTGGTGAACTCGGCTGCGCTATAAGCGCCCACCCACTGGTTCACCTGCTTCTTCTGAGGGTCGAGCAGCACCGTATAAGGGATGCTGCCGCTCTTCATGAACGGGGCCCATTCCTTGTGCTTGCCCGCTCTTAAATCATCCACATTGACGTGGACGAATTGCACTCCTAATTTAGGCCCAACCTGGGCCAATACCGGGTCAAACTGCCGGCACGCCCCTCACCAGGGTGCACCGAAGTTGAGCAAGATGTATTGGCCCGCCGGGGATGCAGCCTGCGCGGTCCCCTTGGGCGCATCCGAAGCGGACGCCACCCCGCCTGCCGGAAAGTTGAGATCCACGGCCTGCATGTCCGGGTTATGCGCCAGGCGACCGCCCAGCGCGTTGCTCAACTCTTGCAGGTTGACCAACTTGACTCCATTTTCTTCGGTAAATGCCACCTCTTTGCCATTGGCGAACAGCTTACCGGTGGCATTTTCCATACCCTCGGGCAGAGCCGCCGTCTGGCCCTCTTTGTGGACCACCCAGTTCCCGGATACTTCCGAGAGCTTGAAATCGGCGGCCGTGCACAGACCGGCGAGTTCTATTTGAATGGCTCCCAGATTCTTGCTCACCCGCGAGACCTGGCCCTTAAAAGGCCGGTTGCGAATGAAAAGCTGGTCCGCCGAAGCGCTAAAGGTTGCCAGCAAGGTCAGCCCGACCACCAGCGCGCCCAATCGTCTTTTCATGGATTTCCCCTCCATTCTAGGATACGGAGGGCCTTCGCGCCGCGAACCAGGATCTCCGGTCTAGAGTGCTGCCTTACGCTCTTTTCCCGACAGGAGTCAGGACCATCAAAAGGATGCAAGGGAAACAGAAATAGTAGAGATACCTGGGGTCGTGGCTGATGAAGCTGAGAATGAAACCCAACAGCACCCCATTTTGGTGAATCGCCAGATGGATCAGCATATCGGCGGCATTGTAGGGGCGCTTCCTGGCCATCGAGCGCGTCAGCAGGGGCAGAACCACAAGTTCCGCGGCCAGTTGCTCCAGGCCAAAGACGAGAGCCATGATCCCAAAGTCCGGGTTGCCGCCGGGCTGCTGGCTGGTTTGGAAACCGATGGCGCTGATGGCCAGAGAAAAGAGGATGAAACCGGCTTTAATGACTTTCGGGTTACCGCGGGTGCCGTGCATGATCGACGCTTCTCTCTCCGCCGGCCCCATCCTTGCAAGCTGGCTGGCGGCATCAAATAGAAATATTCGCAATGTGGATTTGCGCAATTCCGATGGTAGAAAATATTCCAGGTGGAATGGTGAGCTTGGAGGGACTCGAACCCTCAAAAACCGGCTTCTCGAACCGGCCCGTATACCAATTCCAGCACAAGCCCGTGGAGCCACCCGATAGGGTTTCTGTTTGAATGGGATGGTGAGCTTGGAGAGATTCGAACTCTCAAATACCGGTTTCTGAGACCGGCCCGTATACCAATTCCAGCACAAGCCCGTGGAACCAACCAAACAAAAAACCCGCCTGCGTAGGTGGGTTTTGACGGCGAACCGGGCTCGGGGTTAATTCAAAGCGGAACTAACGGCCTGGTTCACCGCCGGTAAGTAGTCTTAGTCGCTGATTGCAACGGGTCTTCATAACGGTTTTAGATTAGCTGCGAATTTCGGAATTGTCAACGGGCTCATTAAAATTTAATTGGGAGATGCGGGAGCTGTAGCTAAATAAGCCCACTTTGGTAACATCGGAAACGAATTGTTTGCATTTGGCCCAGACCCGGCGACCCGGCTGGGGCTAAAGTAAGAAGATGGAAATGTCACAGTTGTCGCCCGTGAAGTTCAAGGCCACACGCCGGCCGGCTCGGCCCAGGCCGGAACTCGAGACTTCCAGCAGCGAGCCCTCTTTGGGACCGAACTGGAAACTGGCGGGGGCGGCGGCGCTGAGTGCGGCCGGTCTGTTGGCCACCCCGGCGGCGGCGCAGAGCAGCAACACCGCCCAGGTGAAAGTGATGAGCCTGAACGTATGGCTGGACTGCAAAGAGGGCGTGGACGGCATCGCCGAAGTGATCCGGGCAGGTAACCCCGACGTGGTGGGTCTGCAGGAAATCAGTGACTGCGCCCAGCCTTTGAGCGAGAAGCTGGGCTATCAACTGGTGCGCCAGACCGACTGGAAGTCGATGTTGACCCGACTGCCGGTTGAATCGGTGACGCCGGCTCGCCACGGAATGGTGGTGCGTTTAAGCAATGGGCAGCCGCTGGCCGTGTTCAATGCCCATCTCCATCACACTCCGTATCAGCCTTACCAACTGTTGGGAATCCCTTATGGGGACGGAGCTTTCATCAAGTCGGAGTCGGAGGCTCAAGAGCAATCGAGACTGGCGCGCGGAGCCGATGTGCAGTCGCTGCTCGACGACATGGCCACGGTGGACGTTCCCAAGGTGTTGACCGGCGACTTCAACGAGCCTTCGCATCTGGATTGGACCCAAAGGGCAGCCGACTCCGGGCGCCATCCCCTCAAGGTGGAATGGCCGGCCAGCAAAGCTTTTGCCGAGGTCGGCCTCAAGGATAGCTACCGGATGGTTTTCCCCGACGAGATGACTCATCCGGGAGACACCTGGACGCCGCACACCAGGGCCGATGACCCCAAGGACCACCACGACCGCCTGGACTTCGTGATGTTCGGCGGGCCGGGCTTGCAGGCGCGCGATGTGAAAATCATTGGGCCCGATTCGGATATCGTGATCACCCCATACCCTTCCGATCACCGCGGTGTGGTGGCCGAACTGACGGTGACCCCCGCCCCGTGATCACGCGTTCCTTACCTCCCCAGGTTCGACTGTGGCATGCCACCGGAGAACTAGCCGCGCGCGCTTCCGGAGTGGCCGAGATCGGCGACAGCTTCCAGAGCTATCAGCAGGGAGACGTGGTGGGCGGGACCACCCAATTGACCTCGGGAACCTCCAGTTTATTCAGCAACGTGGCCACCGTCGCCTCATTGGCGGGCCTGAAACAGCTGGGAAGTTTACCGTTGATGAACTTCGCGGCTGGAGCCGGCGGCCTGGGCGTGATCGCCCAGGGTCTGGACGATTGCTATCGGGGGATAACCAGGGGGCGAGAGGACCTGGGGCTGTATGGAGCGGCCAAGATCGCGGCCGGCGGCCTGGCTCTGGCCGGCGCCTGCGCTGGACTGCCGGCGCTATCTTTGGTCGGCGGCCTGAGCGGCACGGCCATTATTGTTTGTCAGAATCGGCAGGAACTGGTGAGGGCTGCCCAACAGGGCTGGCAGACGGTGACCTCTTGGACGACTTGCGGGCCGAAAGGCGACGCTTGCGCCACCACAAATAAGCTCCGCTGATTCCAAGGAACGGGAAGGCCAGGCCCGAGAGGAAGACCAGGGCGCGGCCGACTTCTCCAAAGAGGCTGCCGTTGTGCAGAGGGAACTGGTGGGCCAGGATGAGGTCGCCGGCAGTCCACCGGGCGGCGGATTTTTCCTGAACCACCCGGCGGGTCCAGGGGTCGATCCACAGTTGGGTCAGGCCCCCCACGGTGCCGTGGTAGTTCTTGGGGCGCATGGCCACGCGCCAGGTGTTGAGCTTGGGAGTGGGCAGGCCGAGCACCAGAGCCACATCGTCGGGACGGTTGGCGCGGGCGGCGGCCAGGATGGCGTCGGGGTCGTCGCTCGGGGCAGGCTCCGCGTGGGAGACGCTGTGGGGTTTGAAGTCGCCGGGGTTCAGCGGCCAGAGCGTAAGGCGGGCGGCTTTGGGAAAGACCAGAGCGGTTCCCGAGAGGGCCACCGCCAACAAGATCAGGGAGACCCAAAAACCCAGCGCGTTGTGCGCGTCCCAGGTGGTTCGGAAGAGGTTCTGGCCCGGGCGCACGGCCAGCGCCTTGCGCGGAAACCACAGCCACAGGCCGGAGAGAGCGGACAGGGCCAGAGCCATGCCGGCGATACCCACCAGTTCTTCCCCCCAGTAGGGCTTGAGCAGCAGGTCTTGGTGGAGCTTGTAGAGCTTGGGCAACAGGGCATTGGTCTGATCGCGCTGGCCCAGGATCTGGCCGCTGACCGGATCGACGGCGGTTCGAAAGACGGTTTTGCCGTGGCGCTGATGGACCAGCACCACCGGCCAGTAGGCGTCAGGCAAGATGATGGAGACGATCGGGCTGTCGTCGTAGTGACGGACTTTTTCCAGGATCTGGTTGAGGGGCAGAGGCTGGCCTTGCGTGGTCTGCGGCGTGTAGAAGGCCGGTGCCAGAAAACGGTCCATCTCGCGGTGATAGACGTTGACGCTGCCCGTGATGCCTACGGGGATGGAGAGCAGCAGTAGGAACAGGCCCAGGTAACGATGGAGCTTCAGCCACAGCTGGCGAATGTTCTGGCGCGACACAACTTTGCTCTTGTAACCCAAAACTCGGGCCCCGGTCAAGCTATTCACGATCCGTCAACCTTTGAGACATATTGTCGCGTTAGCTTAAGCAAGTTGAAGATTGATCGAATAAAAACTTTACCCCTGCCGGCTCGGCGGGACAAGCAATACCAGGATTCGTTCCAGCGCTCCGAGGGCTGGCTGGGGGCGGATGGCGCTTACAGTTTGCCGCTGAACGCCGAGCGCACGCTGTGGGTCTTTTCCGATACGGTGGCCGGACAGGCGGGCGGGCCGATTTCTATGACTCACAACAGTCTGGCCCTGGAAACCCCGGATGGCTTTGAGTTTTCCGAGAAGGAAGCTTTCACACCCCCCGATGGCCGCGGCTGGTTCTGGGTCTATGACGGAACGCCGGCTCGGGAGAAGGACCACCAGCAATTGTTCCTGGGCCGTTTTGAGAATGCTCCCGGACCCGAGGGGTTCAATTTTCGCTTCGTGGACTCGTGGCTGGCCGACGTGAAGACGGGCGCGCACGTGGGTGAGGTGGAGGTGACCGCCTATCGCAAGTTGTCGGAACTGCTGCCGGGCGTGCGCGGGACCGAGGGGGCGGCGCTGCACTTTGGGGCGGCGCTCTGCGAGGATGAGAATTATAAGTATGTGTATGGGACCCAGGATTTCGGACTGAGTAAGCAGTTGGTGTTGGCCCGGGTGCCGCGCGGCGATGACCTGCTGACCTCCGATCATCACTGGGAGGTGTTTCAAGATGGGGGCTGGGGGCCTCCCGGTCCGGTGCGCGCCGTGCAAGACCCTGCGGGCAAGCCGCTCGAGGTGGCCAATGAGCTGAGCGTATTCCGCCGCGAGGGCCAGTATTGGATGGTGACGCAGGTAGGCAATGAGGTCCGGCTGTTGCGCTCGGCTCTTCCCGAAGGGCCCTTTGAACAGGCGGCCGCCCATCCGGTCAGCGAGGAACATCCCGGTAGTTTTACTTACAACGCCAAGGGCCACGAGCAGGAAATTGATGAACGCGGTTTATTGGTAAGCTACAACCGGAACGTGCTGCCCTTCGCCGAACTGGTCGCTCATCCAGATCAATACCAACCGCAGTTTTTCCGCGTTCCCCTGCCAAAATGAGCCGTGCCGTTCGCTGGATCCTGGGGGCGGGATTGTTGATCTCGCTGCTGGGGTTGCTGGGTGAGCCGTGGTGGCTGGAGTTGTTCGGTCACGCTCGCCTCTCTTATTTGTGGTTAGGACTGTGTCTGCTGCCGCTGGTTCGCGAGCGGGTGGCCGCCCTTCTCTGGGTCAGCTGCCTGGCGATCAATTTGATGTGCGTGTTGCCCCTTTATTTTGGCGGGGCGCGGGGTGTAGCCCAAGGCAAGCTGCTACTGTGCAACGCCTTGTCTCAGAATCCAACCCCGGAGCGCGTGCGCGACCTGCTTTTTAGGGAGCAGGCCGACGTGGTGGTGCTGCTGGAAGTCCGCCAGGAGTTGCTGGACCTGCTGGCGCCCGTTCTGGCTCAGTATCCTGGTCAAAAGCTGCTCCCTCGGGCCGATAATTTCGGTATGGCGCTGCTGAGCAAGCAGGACCTGACGGGGGTGCAGGTGCTGGAAAGTGGCAGTCCCCCCTCGATTCTGGCCGACACGATGCTGGCGGGCAAAAAACTGCACGTGGTGGCCGCTCATCCGATGCCGCCGATAGGCGCGGCCTACGCCCGTCTGCGCAATGAGACGGTAGCCGGTCTGGGCGAACATTTGCGCGGGTGCCCCCGGCCGTTCGCCCTGCTGGGCGATTTGAACAATACTCCCTGGTCGCCTTCGCTGGCTCCCATTCGCGACCAGGCCGTGACGGCGCGCGCCGGTTTTGGCGTGTTGGCCACCTGGCCTTCGGTCTTTCCGGGCTTTCTGCGCATCGCGATCGACCAGTGTTTTGTGAGCCCGCAAGTGAAGGTGGTGGAGTGCCGGGTGGGCCCGTTGGTGGGATCCGACCACCTGCCGCTGATCGTGGGGATTTCCTTTTGAGTGACGTCGTCCAATACTTCAGTGATACGGGCCTGGATTATGCGACCTGGAGTCCGAACTTCAATATGCATTTCGGCTACTGGCGGCCGGGACTGAATCCGTTGCGCCGCGAACCGATGTTGGAGGAAATGAACCGCCAGGTCTTCTCGCGACTGGGACTGGAAGCCCTGGGACCGGAAGAGCTGGTGGTCGATCTGGGCTGTGGCGTGGGCGCGAGCATGCGCTCACTGGAGCGCGCTTGGGGCCGGCGAAAGGTGCTGGGGGTGACGGTGGTGCCCTGGCAGGTGGAGCAGGCGGCGCAATTGGGTTCGCAAGTGCAGCTGGCCAGCTACCTGGACCTGCCGATGAGCGAAAATTCGGTAGCGGCGGCCTATGCTTTGGAGAGCCATTGCTATGCACACGGTCCCGATAAGGGGGATTTCTATCGCGAGCTCTTCCGGGTGTTAAAGCCGGGTGCGCGCTTTGTAGTGGTGGACGGATTCACCACCGGGACCCGTCCAGGTCGCTTGTTCCAATGGCTGTTGTCGGAGATCAGCCGAGGTTGGGCGGTGGATTGCTTTCCCCATATGCCGGCGGTCTGGGACGGACTGCATCAGTTGGGCTTTGAGGACCTGCAGCGTCGCGACTTTTCCTGGAACATCGCGCCGACGGCTCTTCACGCTCCCGTCTTATCGCTGAGCTTCGCTCTCTCCCGCTGGTGGGCCGGCGAGCGCCTCAATGAAGTGCGCTGGAACCACGTGCGCGCCTGCTTTGTAAGTCTGGCCGTCGGCATGCATCGGGGAGATTTTTCTTATTGCCTGATCAGCGGGCGCAAGCCGTGACCTGATCCAGAGCGACAATGGCGTCCTCCAGCTTGGGATAACGTTGGGCGGGGTCGGAGTGGGCCAGCTTATAGAAGAGTGGCGTGAGCGGTCCGAGTGGTTGCAGATGTTGTGTGAACATCCGGTTGGATTCGGGATGGCCCAGCATTCGTATGTGCTGACGCAGGTTGGGATCGGGATAGTTACCGCCGTGCACCACTTCAAAGAGCAGCCGCCCCAGCACCGCCTGGTCAGAAAGCGGCGTGGGCTCGGGCTGGCGCAACACTTCCGGGGCCGTCCCATAATTGGAGAGGATGCCGCGCCCTCCGCCCAGCTTCGCATGGGCTTCCTGGTAGGCGGCCGGAGAAAAATAGCTGAGATGACAGGGCTGGCCGGGGGGACTATCGATGTCTCGCAGGGAGAAACAGCCGCTGCAGCGGTTCTGCTGGTGATATCCAGCCACCTGGAGGAAAACCGGTCGTAGGATCCGCCAGGCTTTGTAAGGATCCACCTTCTGTCCGCGCAACCGCTCTTCCAGCGAAAGCGCGTTCCCTTTGTACACGAGAAATACGTGCTGATACTCGCGAGCCAGTAACTCGGCGCGTTCGGTATAGAGCTCAAACTCGATCAGTTGGTCCCAGTCGTGTGTATCGGGCACGCACATGATCAGCCGGTCTCCCTCGCCTTCATAGAGACGCACAACCGGACTCGGAGCGCGGCGATGGCGTAGCAAGCGCACGTTGTTGACGGTCAAACCGAGGAAAGGATCGCCCTGGTCCAGTTGGTCCGACCACATCCAGTGGTAAAGACAGTAAGACTGCATGCTTTCCTGGCGAGCCAGAGGGTCGTGCAGCAAACGGACCGACTGCAGCAGTTGGCGGCTCTGGATCAGACCCGATTGGATGCGTGCATAGAGCAAAGCGAACAGGTTCAGCGGTAAAGTTGGTGAATTTTTTTCCGAGGCTTGGGCCTTGGGTAATTGCGACTGCCACTGCTGATATCCAAGGGTGAGGCGAGGCCAGTTGTGGGGGGAAGAGTCGTTCATGTAGTCGAGCTCCAGTTGCTCCCAAATGCAAAAAAGCGCGTAAGCATCCAGGGCACTGAGACGCTGGGATCGAACCAACAAAAAGAACTGGTGAAGAGACACCTCGCGGTGAGCTTCTAGAAGCTGGAGGCGTTCGTCAAAGAGCCAGCGGAGTTCGTGGGAGGGACTTTCGTAGCTTTCTGGTCCGGCCCAGTCTTTTTCTAACACGGAACGCACGGACTGAAGCAGGGTTTGGAGCTTGAAAGGCTTAAGCAAGTAGTCATCGGCTTGAAGGCGGGCGGCACGCAGGGGCGCGTCGGCATCGGAAAAGCCGGTCATCAGGATGCAGCGAATCTCGGGACAGATGCGCCGGATGACTTCGAGGGCCTCGACGCCGTCGAGCTCACCCTGGATGCGAATGTCGTTGAGGAGCAGTTGATACGAGGTGTTTTGCACCTTGGTCACGGCCTCGGCGGCGGAGGCGGCCCCGTCCGCTTCGTGGCCCTGCATCTTGAGAAAGCCCATAACCGAGTCGCGGAATATCGGGTCGTCCTCGACTACCAGGATGTTGGCCATAGTATGGCAGGCTGCGCTTTTCCAGTGGCCTTTCCTGCGTTTAAAGTGCTTCCAGGGGTCGGCGAAAGCATGCTTTACACTTCGTTTATATGGTACGATCGTATCCATTCGGATCTATTTTCCGTTTTCGCTAGGATTTTTCGCAAACTACAGAGAACCCTTTGCACATGGGAAGAAATCAAAAACAACTAGCAGACCAGATTGCCAAGGAGATGGGCCTGACCTTGCGTCAGGGCCGGGAATTCTTGAGCCGCCTACTGGAACTTGTGCGCGAAGACCTCGTGCAGACTGAGCGCTGTGAGCTCCGCGGCCTGGGAACGTTCGCCGTTTACGCGCGTCCCGCTCGGAAAACCACTCATCCGGTATCTGGTGAGCCAGTTAAAATCCCCGCACGGCGCGGTATTCGTTACCGCACCTCCAAGCAACTGAAAGAGATGCTCAACACCAAGCCCGTTAAAAAAGCGAAGGCCGCACCAAAGGCCAAGTAAGTAACGGTGTCTCGGCGGTGACCGAACAGTCTTAGAATAAACTCGGAACGGAAATCCGAGGTGGACGCAGGGAGGTCGCGGGGGCCGCTGAGAAGTCCCGGGCATGCAGCCTTGGGAATTTCTTGAGTCAGAGTCGCGCCGCGACTACGGCATATTTTTCACGCGCATCGACCAGCTGAAATCACCACGCACGGGGCACGTGCTCCGTCGCGTGGTGATAGAGGCGCCCAATTGGGTTAATGTGGTCGCCCGCACGGTCGACGGTCAATACGTTTTGGTCCGTCAGATTCGTCATGGCATCG
>JALHOV010000150.1:0-8235 GCA_022842865.1 Vulcanimicrobiota bacterium
TTTCGCATCACCCTGATCGCCGCCGCCATGTTCGCCGGCTTCACCGGTGTGCTCATCGCCCACCGCGAGGGCTACGACTGGGTCGGCGCGCTGGTGCTGGGAGCCTGTCCGGCCGTGGGCGGCGGGGTGCTACGCGACCTCATCGTCAGCCGCAATCCCTTGGGGGTGGTCGCCGATCCGGTCAACCTGCTAGGGGTCGCCTGCCTGGTCGTGAGTATCGGCTTTTTCTTAAAATACGCTCCCAAACGCTGGCGCGAGGGTCTGCAGGCCATGGACCCCAGCAAAGATCAGCGCCTGCTCTTTTTCGATACGCTGGGCCTGGCCGCTTATACCGTGACCAATGTGTTTGTGGCCATGAGTTGCGCCTGCGAGCCACTCTGGCTGTGGGGCCCGCTTCTGGCCGTCTTTCAAAACGGCGGTGGCGGTGCCATCCGCGATATCATCATCGGCCGGGCCGGCAACATTGCCATCCTTAAGGGCGTAATCTATGGGGAAATCGCCTTTGTTGGAGCTCTTGGTCTGTCCATCTTCTTCATCTACTACTCGCAGCGCGACGACTTTCAGGAAGAGCACATGATGACCGCCAGTCTGCTCACCATGCTGGGCGTGGTGGTCGTGCGCACGGTGGTCATTGCCAAGGGCTGGAGGTCGCCCAATTTTTAGGCTTGACGAGAATTTAGAAAGTCCCTATCCTGCTCAGGCGATGCGCTAAGGAACCTCCAAATCAACCCGGTGAGTCTACTTATTTGGAGGTTGCTATGAACCGCACCAACGTTCTTTTTCATCTGTGTCGCGCCCTCTGGCGCCACGCCGCCGGCCATCGTGGCGGCGTCCTGCTCTATATGTCCATGTCGGTGGTGGCCGTGCTGGTGCAGCTGGCCGCTCCTCTCCTCATGGCCCAACTCATGAATTCGCTGAGCCAACCCGGCATCGAGAGCCGCGCCTGTTGGCTTCTAGGCCTCTACGCCCTGACCGGGGTAATCTTCTGGTGCCTGCATGGCCCCAGCCGCGTCATGGAAACGACCATCGCTTTCCACATCAAACGGGCTTTCCAGGTCTCCTTGATGGAGAAGGTCACGGCATTGCCCATGCGCTGGCAGCGCGATCACCATTCCGGCCAAACCATCGACCAGGTCTCCAAAGGCGTCACCGCTCTGGGCGAATTTGCTGAAGGCGGCTTCGAGTTACTGCATCTGGCCGCGCGCTACATCGGATCCATCGTTCTGCTGACCTGGCTGATGCCGGTGGCCGGTCTGAGCATGCTGGGCGTAACGGCCCTGACCGCCGTGGCCATCGTGCTTTTTGACAAAGCCCTGGTGCCCCAATACGAAGGCCTCAACCTGGCTTACAACCGGGTGGCGGCAGCCGTGCAGGACTACCTGACCAATATCTCCACCGTCATCAGCCTGCGCCTGGAGGGCCGGGTCGTGCGCGAAACCCGCCAGCGGATTGGAGCCATCTACCCGCTCTATCGCAAAAACACCGTGCTCAATGAATGGAAATGGTTCACCACCGCACGCCTGGTCGACTTCTCTCAGGCCGGCCTGCTGCTGGTGCTGATCCTTTCCCACCAGACCAACGTGGGCACCGTTTACGCGGTCTCCGAATATCTGCGCAACCTGGGCGATGTCTTCTACCAGTTCACCTGGAAGTACGGGGCCATCGTCATGCAAAGCGCCCGCGTCCGCGGCGTCGAGCATATCGAACAGGCCTATCAGGACGTCACCGTTCAAGCCAGTCTTCCCGAGGACTGGCAAGAATTGCTGATCAAGGACCTGAGCTTCAGCCACCACGATCGCCCCACGCTGCAAATCGAAAGACTGCAACTGAAGCGCGGGCGCAGCTACGCTTTTGTAGGGGAAAGCGGCAGCGGCAAATCCAGTCTACTGGGCGTGCTGCGCGGCCTGCATCAACCCGCTCAACAACCGGAAGTCTTCTGCGACGGTCAAAAACTGCCGCACGGACTCGTCCATCTCAACCACCAGGCCACGCTCATTCCCCAAGATCCTGAGATTTTTTCGGAAAGCATCCTCTTCAACGTGACTCTGGGAGTCGAGTGTGAGCCCGAGCGCGTGGCCAAGGCGATCCAGATGGCACGCTTTCAGAAAACGCTGGATCGGTTGCCGCGGGGCCTGGAGACCAACATCGCCGAAAAAGGCGTCAGCCTGAGCGGCGGTGAGCGCCAGCGCTTGGCCCTGGCCCGTGGCATCTTCTTCGAAGCGGAAATCCGCTCCGGACTGGTGCTGCTGGATGAGCCCACCAGCAGCGTGGACAGCGCCAACGAACGCCTCATTTACGAGGCCATTCTCAGCGAATTCCGCGACCTCTGCGTGGTCTCAGCCCTGCACAAGTTCCACCTGCTGGAATTGTTTGACGAAGTGGTCGTCTTCCAGGACGGCCGCATTACGCATGCCGGACCCGCACGTTCATTCCAGCCCGATGTCGTATTCGATGTCCAATTCAAATAGCCAGGGCCAGTATTTGCCCGTCACAAACAGATGCTGCGTCTGGGGATCCCAGGCGATGCCGTTGGCAAAACTGGCTCTGGCCTTCTCCTCGGGCGTCAGCAACCAGCTCAGATCCAACCAGTAATTTACACGTGGCCGTGGTTCCGGATGGGCGGGTCTGGCGGATCCAAACCGTTTGGCTCTCTCCAGCTGGCTTAGGAGGGGGCGTAACGACTACGGGCGGGACCGTCAGCGGTAAGACCACGGGGGCGGGGTTGATGATGACCACCAGGGGATCGCGGAAAGGCGGTCCCGCCTGCACCTCACCAAGCCAGGCCACCAAAAGCAACAGCTTGAGCATGTCGTGAGCATCGGCAGAAGTTGAGGGAAGTTAAGACCCTACCAGAACGCCTTGTCGTAGTGCTGGCGAATGTGGCGGTCACGAGTGAGCAACGGCAAACCCGCCAGGCGAGCTTGCGCCACGATCACCCGGTCAAAAGGGTCGCGTGTCCAAGTTTCCTGGCAGGCGGCGCGCATGACCTCCCAATGAGGCTCGGGGCTTGCAAGCAATCCGATATCCTGGGTTAGATTGGCCAGAATCTCCAGCGGGGCGATCTTGATTCGCTTGACCTCCAACAGGAACTGCAATTCCAGTAACACCATCGGCGAATAAAACAGCGAATTCTCTTGCAGCGCCGTCAGTCCAAGCGGAGTAAACTGGCTTCGAGCATCCTGATGGAGCCAGAGCACGGCGTGGGTGTCTAAGGAAAGTCCGGCTGCCAAGCATGCTCCCAGCTGACCTGGTCAATCGTACTGGGATCCCCTACGATGGTGTCGCGCTTCTTAAGCCGGTCCAGCTTGTTCTCGAACTGGGGGACCAGCAACACCTTGCCGCCGGCCCTTTCTACCTCGACGCCCTCACCGCTCTCCAAAATCTCATCGAGAACCCGGTAGAGCTCTTTGCGCAATTGGGTGGGAGTCAGTTTCCTCATAAGTCCATCCTACACGTACGCAACGACCGATACAACGTACGCAGCATTTGTCTGAGCAAATTCTGCGAGAGTCGTATCAGCGACGACTCGGGGCCCGCGAAGCGGGACCACGTACGCAGCATTTGTCTGAGCAAATTCTGCGTAAGTCGTATCAGCGACGACTCGGGGCCCGCGAAGCGGGACCACGTACGCTAGGTAAAGCGCCCCCGGCGAACGAACCCCGAAAGCGTGAATTGGCGCGTTCAGCTGGGGCTGGCCCTGAACCTGATTGTCTTTGCCACCGTGCTCAACAGCGTGGGCATCGTAGTCGAGCGCTCCATTTCGGAGTGGCACATCGCCGAAACGGTGGGAGGCACGCTGGAGGGCTGCAAAGACCTGACCATCGCCTTCACCTCGCTACTGCTGGCCTCGCAGGTTCCCCGACTTGGTTACCGCCGCGTGATGATGGGTGGCGTGGCCGCCGTCTTCCTGGTCTGCGCCCTGCTGGCCAGCGTCCAGAAGTTTTGGACCGTGCCCATCCTTTTTATCGTTTGCGGAGCCAGCTTCGCCCTGGTCAAGGTCTCTGTTTACGCCACCGTCGGGCTTTTCGCCAAAGATTCGGCCCAACACGCCAGCATGATGAACCGAGTCGAGGGCATCTACCAAATTGGCGCGCTGGTGGCACCCGTCGTCTTCGCTCAGATGATCGCTCGCGGTAACTGGATCAACACCTACTGGTTTGTTTCCGGACTCGCCCTGCTAGCATTCCTGACCTGGGTTTTTACGCCCCTGAAGCCGCCTGAACCGGAAGAGACTCACTCCGAGCCGGCCAAACCCAAAGGCGCCGGCGGACTGAAAGACGTCAAAATGCTCTTGAGCAGGCCGGTCGTGCTCATCTTCCTGCTCTGCGCCGCCGTCTACGTGATGATCGAGCAGAGTATCGGCACCTGGCTCCCCTCCTTCAACAAAAACGTGCTCGGGCTCCCCGCCGAACGCGCCGCCTTGATGCTCAGCGTCTACTTCGGCTCACTGGCGCTGTCAAGATTTGTTTTCGGCTACCTGGTGAGGCGTATCTCGGCCTTCACCCTGCAGCTCGTCTACCTTGCCTGCGCCTTCGGACTGCTGGCCGCCGTGCTGGCCACTACGGCAAGCACCAACCCCTGGCAAGGCGCTGCTTACCTGCTGGTGCTGGTCGGTTTCTTCATTGGCCCCATCTACCCGACTCTGAACTCGATGATGTTGTCCCAGCTGGACAAATCGCTGCACAGCTCGATGACCGGCCTGATCATCGTGGCCTCGGCCCTGGGCGGCACCGTCGGCTCGCAAATCCTGGGCACCATCTCCCAGCACTACACCACCCATACCGCCTTCCACTTTCCCCTGCTCCCCATCGGCACGCTGGCCGTGCTGCTCATTCTCTTTCACAAATTGGAAAAACAATGATCCACGTAGAAACCCACTTCCACGCCCTCTTAAAACAAGAAGACACCGACGGCGACAAGCGCATCACCATCCACGACAAGGGGCCCAAGACCTACAACCTCGACGGTCACGAAATCCGAGGCACCTACGCGCTTTCCAACCTGCTCCAGGAACTGGCCCTGGCCAAAGAACAGCAAAAGACTCACATCCAACTGGACCCCAACCTTCTCCACCAACCCCCCACCCAGAGAATCTCGGAGGCCATCAAAAACCGCTGCTGGGATGGCCTGACCCGCCGCATCGACAAGCCAGAAATGCTAGTCGACCCCAAAATGCCTTCCCAGCCCCGTCTCTACATCCCCGAAAACGACAAAATGGCCCAGGACTATTACAAAAACTTCCCCGCCGAAATCCACAGGCTGCCCCAGATCATCACCCCCGAATACGTCAGGAACCTGAACGACAAGCCGGGCCTGCTCACACTGGCCTTGGAGGAGGACGGCCCCCTCCCCTACGTCGTGCCCGGGGGAAGATTCAACGAAATGTATGGCTGGGACAGCTACTTCATCGCGCTCGGTCTGCTTCAGGACGGCAAGCTCGCACTGGCCAAAGCCATGCTCAACCATCAGGTCTACCAGATCCGCTTCTACGGCAAGGTGCTCAACGCCAACCGCAGCTACTATTTAACTCGCAGCCAACCGCCCTTTCTGACCCGTTTTCTAAAGGCCATCCTCCAATACGGCCACCAACCCAAAAGCTGGATTGAGGAAGTGCTGCGCACGGCGATGCACGAATACGCCCATGTCTGGACCCGGGAGCCGCGCCTGACCCACACCGGCCTATCGCGCTATTACGGCGAAGGCCTGGGCCAGCCGCCCGAAACCGAGCCCGGTCACTACGACTCGGTGGAAAACCCCACCCAGGAATATTTCACCCACGACCGCACTGTGCGCGAATCCGGCCATGATACCAGCTACCGGTTGGAGGATCGAGCCGCCCACCTGTGCACCGTCGACCTCAATTCCCTGCTTTACGCCTACGAAGTCGACCTGGCCGAACTGCTAGAGCAGCACGGTCCCATCCACGGCTTTCCCAACAGCGACGTGTGGCGGGCCCGGGCTCACCAACGCCGCGCACTGCTCACCCAATACTGCTGGGACCCCGCCCAGGGCCAGTTTTTCGACTACGACATCAGCAAGGGAAAACACACCGGTTATGAATCGGCTACCGGTCTTTGGCCCTTGTGGGCAGGAATGGCTACGCCGGAGCAGGCGGAACAAGCCGTCAAGAACTCCACCCTGGAAAAAGGCGGACTGGCCGCCACCAGCTTAAAGTCGCGAGGGACTCTCAACGACCAGCGCCCGCCCCGCCAGTGGGACTACCCCTACGGCTGGGCGCCGCACCAGATGATGGCCTGGGAAGGCCTGTCCAACTATGGGCTCGACCCCTCCGACTGGGCGGAACGCTGGCTGCGCATGATGACCAAAAACGCCGTCGACTTCAACGGGGTCATTCCCGAAAAATACGACGTGCTGACCGCCAGTCACGAAGTCTTCGCCGAGTACGGAAATGTGGGCGCGGATTTTGACTACATCACCAAAGAGGGTTTCGGCTGGTCCAACGCCTCCTACCAGATCGGACTGACCTATCTCAGTGCGGCTCAGCGTCAGGAGCTGGATCAGCTGGCCGGCGATAGCTGACGCTCTCAGCGATGGCCCGAAATTCCTCGGTCTCGCGCGCGTCCTTGGTGGCGCACACGCAGTGCACGTAGACAAGCTGACCGTCGGTGAGGAAAAAGTAGCGCACAAACTGCTTCATGGGACCGGTACTGGCTCGCCCCCAATACTTGACCCGCATCGCGCGCTGCCCACCCAGAGTCAGGTAGTCCTTGTCGATCACGCGCCCCTCTTGCTTCACGATCACATTGAACTTCAACTGATTGAAGACATCTTCCAGCTTGGACCCGGGGTTGCTGGGCTGGCGCCGCACGAACACCAAGGACTGGCGCGGCGATTGCAACACGGCTAACAATCCCGGGTCGTCGGGGCCTAACTCCCGTGACGTCCACTCGGCCGGCACGGTCACGGTCAAACCCTCCCGCTCAAGCCCCCAGGCCCAACCAAACAAGAGCAAAAAACAAAGGAATCGTCTCATTCTTCGTTGGCCCACTCGGAAAACACGCTGCCCGTCCCCTTGACCTTGATGGGCACTCCCAATTCCAGCTTCAGGAGCTCCGAGAAATTGTCGCGAGCCGGCGTCAGGCCAACCCGCTTCAAGAGGCGCTGAGCCGCCGCCACCGAGGGAGACTTCTTATAAACATCCGGATAGTTGGCGATGTAAAGAGCGCCGTCCGGGCCCCGCCCCAACTTGGCCGTTTCGTACTCGATGCGCGCCACGTAGCCCACTCCCACCTGGTCATACAACTCGCGCAGCAGGGCCGGATGGGTGCGCATGCAGCCATGGGTCACGCTGTTGCCGATATTCAAGGGGTCGTTGGTGCCGTGCACCCCCGTGCGCGGCAAAGACAAACCAATCCAGCGCTCGCCTAGAGGATTGTTCGGACCGGGTCCCACCGGCCGGCGGTCCTTGGCCCAACTGGGAGGATACCAGGTGGGATTCTTAATTTTCTCAATGATGCTGTAATTCCCGGTCGGGGTCTGGAAACGGCCTTTTTCAGCGGATTCATCCCCAATGGAAATCGGATAGTAGCCGACGAACCGCCCATTCTTGAAAAGATAGAGTAGACGCTCCGCCAGGTTGATGACAAAACCGTTCTTGGGGGGATGAGCCGGCAGAATGCGCCAGGAGGGAATAAAAACCGGCGTATCCGGCTCCACCTCGAGTGTGGTAATTGGAAATCCGTTGGCAAAGGCCAGGTGATCGACACCCAGGTGATACTTGAGCGCCACCTTGACCAGATCCTCACCGGCGACGGTACGGTGCGACACCAGGCGGCCGGCCATAGGCCGGACGTCCTGGGCCCAGGCGGCGCTCACCAACACAAAGAGCAAACAAAGTATTCTCAACACCCAGGGCAAAATTACCCACCCTTCGCAAGAGACCTCCCTGGTCACGGAGAATAGCCGGGCATGCGCAAATGGTGGTGGGGAGTTGGGCTGATCGCGATAGCCTGGGCGGCAGCCCCTGGCAATTTTGCCTGGGAAAGCACCCAAAGGGTCACCGAACCGGGAAATTCGCTGGTCTATTCTCCTTACAGTGCTCGAGCCGCCCTGCGTCTGCTCTTTGACGCCGGCGCCGTACAACTGGCTCCGCTCTGTCAGTTCCAGGCGGAGGAGCCCCCCCTCAAACCGGTCGGGTGGCAGTCTGCCCAGGCGGTCTTCCTCGGTCAAGGGGTGAATGCGCCGCCCAAATACCCGTCCAGCGTTCACCCCCTG
>JALHOV010000150.1:8245-15243 GCA_022842865.1 Vulcanimicrobiota bacterium
CCCTGGATTTCTCCAAAGCGACCGCCTGCAACGAAATCAACGACTGGGTGTCGCGGCAGACGGCCGGCCACATCCAGTCGCTCGTCACCCGCCAGGATCTGCCGGCCAGCACGGCCGTGGCCGCCGTCAGCGCGGTCTACCTCAAGTCCAGCTGGGTCCACCCCTTCGACCCCAAGAACACAAACCGACAGCCCTTTTTCCCGAAAGGCAACGTGGAAATGATGAATCAGTCGGGAGCCTTTGGTCTCTATCACGATTCCGAATTTACCATTCTGGAACTGCCCTACCGGGAGGGCCAACTCGTTTTCGACTGCTGCCTTCCGGTGCGTGAGGACGGACTACCGCAGGTTCGCCGCCGGCTCACTCCAGCCAGCCTGGAGACCATTTGGGAGGCGCTGGGTGAATCGCGTCAGGCGGTCCACGTAGGATTGCCCAAATTTCACCTGCAAAGCCGCCTGGACTTGCTCCAATCCTTGACCCTTCCCGATCCCATCAGCCTGCCCGGATTCTCCATCGGGAACACTCGAGTGGACGTTCTGGTCCAACAGGCCAACCTGGACGTGGATGAGTTCGGAACGGTGGCTTCAGCGGCGACAGCGGCGGTGGTTTCGCGCGGCTTACCAGAGAGCTTTGTGGCCGACCACCCCTTTCTGTTCTGGATTCGCGACCGGTCCAATGGCGCGGTGCTCTTCAGCGGTCAGTTCTGCGGAAACTGAATCAGTTGTGCCAGACGATTGCGAGTGCGTTCGCGCAAAAGCAGGATGTAGCGACTGCTCTGCATGGCGCGCCCCATCAGCAAAGCCCCCTGAATGTCGCAAGCCAGCTCTTCGGCCATTTCCAACGGCTGAAAGCGCCCCACGGCCCCGTTCTCTTGCTGCAACACCGACAAGCCCTCGGCTAAAGCCATGACCCAGCGCTGCAAACAAAGCGCCGCGGTGGTGCGCACCGAAGGATTGGAAGGACTCAACTCCGAGGCGATGGCTCCCACCGGACAACCCAGAAAACCAGGCAACTGACTGAACTCAACATACGGCTGGAACCATTGATCAAAATCGTTCAGGCTGGGCAAGCTCGTAGTGTAGGGAGCGATGCGCTGCAAGAAGTAGTCCATGGTGTAGCGGACCACCTCGCAGATGAATTGATCCTTGCTGCCGAAATAGTGATAAAACTGCCCTTTGCCGACCCTGGCAAGCTCCATCACTTCGGCGATGCCGGTGCCGTTCACGCCCTTCTTATGGAAGACTCGAATGCCATGAAGGATCAGTAAAGTTCGTTTATTGCACCGAGAGGGGTCAAGAGTTTCGGACCAGGCCTCGGTCACGGACACGGCTTTCTTGACCGTTTCGGGCTGAACACGTGGGGAAGGCATAGGGAGGATATTCTCAGTAAGTCGTCTGCCCCCTGGTGCTTATTTTGGTGGGTCGGCGGCGCGAACCTTGACCTGGATGGCCTTCCATTTTTCACGCTGCTCGGCTGACATGGTTGCAGTGATCTTCCGAGAAATCTCCAGATCCTTGACGCGCATGGCAACGGTGGCGCTGGCGATTTCTTCCAGCTTCACCTTAGCCTGGGCAGGAGTGGTCGACTCTTTGGCAATCATGGCCCGGTAATCGTTCTCCAATTTGGTCAGCTGGTCACGGCTGGTTTTCACGGAAGCGTTTAGCTCGGTCAGCAGACTCTTCATGGAGTTGATTTGCGCGTCGGTCAGGTCGAGCTCCGACTTATAGTCAAAGATGGTTTTGACCTTAGAGGCTTCCGGGGCGGCGGGCGGTTGGGCCCACACGGGAAAGCCCAGGGCGACCAGCAAACCAGCGGCAACGAGAATTTTTTTCATAGGGGACTCCTCCAGTTTCCTCACGCTATTTCTGCTCGGCACGCACTTTGGCCTGGATGGCTTTCCATTTCTCGCGCTGCTCAGCCGTCATGGTGCTGGTAATCTTGCGCGAAATGGCCAGGTCCTTCAGTCGCATAGCCACCGTGGCCTCGGCGATCTCTTCCAGTTTGACCTTCGCTTGGGCCGGGGTGGTGGCGTCCTTGGCAATCATGGCGCGATACTCGTTCTCCAGCTTAGTCAACTGCTCACGACTGCTTTTGACCGAGTTATTCAGCTCAGTTAACTGGCTCTTCATGGTATTGATCTGGGCATCGCTCAGGCTCAGCTCGCTCTTGTAGTCAAACAGGGTCTTTACTTTGGGGGGCTGCTTTGCTTCCTGGGCCCAGCCGGGCGCTCCCAGGGCGACGGCCAAAGCGGCCAGTACGAGAAACTTCTTCATGGGTCTACTCCTTCGGGTTGCCGGCCGAAACCACGATAGGCAGTCCCGTACAGGCTTTCAGTTGTTGGGTTAACTCAGGTCTCCAGGCAACCCCGGCGGACTGCAACAAACGACGCGCGCGTCCGACCGGCGAGGACTGGTGATAAACGTCAGGAAAAGTGGCCAGCACCAGCCGACCCTGTTCGTCTTTGCCTAATTTGGCCGTTTCGTAGGTGACATAAACCGGTTCACCGACCTGCACCTGCGGGAAAAGCTGGCGCAGATCCTCGGGGAAAAGGCGAATGCAGCCGTGGGTCACGTCATTACCCACGTTCTCTGGATCGTAGGTCGAGTGAATGCCGTAGCGCCCATAAGACAGGCCCAGCCAACGGTCGCCCAGGGGATTGTCCTTACCTGGCTTGACCGGTCCCCTCAAGCTGGACCACTCGGGTGGATACCAGATCGGGTCTTTTACCTTCTCAGTCACCCGGGCGCTGAAGCTGGGGGTGCGCGATTTGGTGGGGTGGCCAATGCTGCAGGGCAGAATTTTTTTGAGCCGGCCCTCCCGGTAAAAGTAGACCAGTCGCTCGGGCAGGTTGACCACCAGTCCCTGGGCGGGCGGCTTCTGCGGCGGTATGTGAGCGGCCGGCACCTTCACCTCGGTGCCTTCCCAGATCTCGGTGGCGTCGGTGGGCCAGCCGTTGGCGAAGCACAGATGATCGATGGCCAGATGATACTTGCGCGCGATGGCCAGCAGAGTGTCACCTTTCTGAGCCACATAACTCTGGACTTCTCCCACCACTTGCGGCTGGGCGCTGGCCAAACCGCTGAGCAACAGCAGCAGACTCAGGCTAACGAAGCGCTTTCGCATCAGATAACACTTTTTCGATATCCCCATAAATGGAGCGCGAAAGCTTGGCCGCCGTCCTGGCGGTCACCAGGCCGTTGCTGTCCTTGACGATGTCCTTCTGGAGGCTGGAAATACCTTCCACTTGACCCAACTGCTGCCAGATCGCCCGCTGAATGACGATGCGGCGATGCTGAAGAACGGGCAGTACCGGGTGCATCCCTTTGTTGCTGTCCAGGTTCAGTCCGGCCACCAACACTTTGACGGTGTCGGCCCAATAGGGGCTCACCCGGCCCGACCAGGTGTAGGGCAACTGGGCGCCCTTCTCGGGCGGGGGAACGTTGTAATCCAGGCAGTAGCAGACCAAGTTGCGCTTGTTGCTTTCGCCGGGAGCAAGCGTCAGACTGAAATTCTCCTCCAGCATGAGCGGCTGCGCGCCGGAATCGGCCGGGGCCTCCAGCACCATCCCGGGCACGAACTGCAAAGTCAAAGGCTGATTGCTGCGGTTGGTGACTTCCATCGTGGCCATCTCGCCGGCCACTCGACCCAGGCCCGTGTAGAGCGACGAGAGCTGGCCGTTCTGGTTCAGTCCGGCCAGTCGAGTGGAAGCGGCCGAAGCTTTGTCCACCCAGGGCACCGGCAGCGGAAAGATGGTCGGGTCGGCAGTGACGGTGGTTGGCGTTTGCTGAACCGTAGGCGAGGGCGACACCGAAGGAGTCGGGGAAGCACTCGGCGGCAGCGGATCGGGATGCGAGGGACGCACGCGCTCGCCAATACTGGATGGTCCGGGCGGCTTGCCCACGCGAATGCCGGCCTGACGTTTGCGCACATCACCCCCGGCCAGCAGGTCCGGTTGAGCCGAGCCCCAGGAAGATAACCCCCAAACGCCGGCCAGCAGAATAAAGGCCTGGCCCCATCGGTTTGCTTTCATTGGTTCGCTCCTTTAGTGGCTTTCTGGCTGATCATCGCTTGGTCAGCTTCGAGGGACTGGTGGGGTTATTGGGGTTGATGTCGATGGCTTCGCCCTCGGCTTTTTTGTGCAACAAGAAGTCGAGATCTTTCAGGAACTCATAGTCGGTCTGCACGTAGCGCACCACCACCGGGTTGTCCACCACGTTGTCGAGGTAGTTGAACATCAGGTTGTGGTAGAAGGGGTAGTAGATGCGGTTCTCACCCAGGAACACGCTGTTGTTGGCCAGAGCCGTGTTGTCCAGCACGGTGTTGCCGATGGGCCGGCCGTTGAAGGTGCCGCCCAACACTGGATTGGCAGAACAGTCGCCCACGATGATGTCACCCGTCACCGTGCCCTCCAAGGTGGTAAACAGTGAGCTGACCCGAAGGTCCCCGTTGATCTGGACGTCCAGCGGGTCCTGCTCGCTGCCGATGAAGTTGCCGCAAGCATTCAGGTCAGCCCCGGCACCCGCGATTACGTTGACATTCGGGCCATCTACGTCCAGAATGCTGCCGTTCTCGCTACGGATGGTCACCGAAGTGCCACCCTGCACCACTCCCAGCAACAGGTCGCCCTCCGTGGCCAGGTAAACCGACGTGCCCGCCGAGATGCCCACTACGTCGCCGCCGGGTTTCAGCAGCGCGAGGGTGACCACAGCCAGACCGCCACTGGTGTCGGTGATACCCACCTGACCGTTGACGGCTCGCACAGCCAGGTTCGTGGCCTCAATTTCGATCGGATTGGCAGTGGTGCCCACGTCGCCCAAGGCGGCCATCACCACATTCTGGGCGCGCACATCGACCGCCCTGCTGTCATCGTTGTCCAGGATGCTGCCGGTCACCGAGCGCAGACTGGCGGTGGTGCCGGCCTGGACACGTTCGTTGAGCACCAGGTCACCGGCCGCCTGCAGCACCACCTCGGTGCCGCCGACCACGGGACGATCCAGGATGAGGTTGCCCACCAGCTGGTCGACGCACACCACCGTGGCGGCTTGCACTCCGTTCACCACCTGGTTGCCCTTCAGGGTGGTGATTTCCCCGATGGTCGTCGTGTTGGTCAGGCCGTTCAGGTAAACCGAGCTGCCCGTGGATTGAACGGCCAGATTCAGAGCGCTGTATTCGATGGCGTTGGCCGTGGTGCCGATTTCGGCGCCGGCCCGCATGACCACGTTGGTGCCCTGCACGTCGACCGCATTGGCGTCGCCGTTGTCGCGAATGGCTCCGCCGGCTTCCAGGCTGGCCGTGCGTGCAGCCACCACCGCCTCGTTGAGCTCGATATCGCCGGTGGCGCGTAGAGCGACATCCCGTCCGGTGACATTCTGGTTGACCAGAATATTACCGCCCAGAGCGTCGATGCAGGCGTCGCCGGTGGCGGTCACTCCCACCACTGCCTCAGGGGCCACGCCACCGCAGGCCGAGGTGGATACGGTGGTGATGGTAACGCCGCCGTTGAGATCCAGCAAGTTGATCATTCCGCCGGAACGAGCGGCCAGATTGGCCACCGCCAGTTCCAGCGGGTTGCCGTCGCCACCGATGTCGCCGGCGGCGCGCATGGCCAGGCTGGTCGCTTGAACATCGGCCGTATTGCCGGCCCGGTTGTCGTTGATGGCGCCGTTCTGAGCCACCAGGCTGACGGTGTTGGCTGCCCGCACCTGGCCGGCTGGAGCCGTGCCGTTGAAGTTGAGGTTGTTGAAGGCATACAGGCTGGCGTCGCTCGTTTCCGAGACCACGTCCTGCAGCACCGTCAGGTCACCGCTGTTGGTGGCGCTGACGCACACCTCGCCGGTGGCGCTCACGCCCACGATAGCGGTGGGGGCAAAGTCGCCGCAGTTGGCCGTGGTCAGGGTGGTGATGGTCACGCCCCCGGCCAGGTCGTCGATAATGGCCGTGCCGTTGTTGGCCCGGGCGGCCAGGTTGGTGGCCTGGATTTCCAGCGGATTGCCGGGAACGCCGACATTCGTGCCCGCGAAGGCCACCACGTTGCTGGCCTGCACGTCGGCTCCGGCCGCCGTCCGGTTATCCAGAATGGCGCCGTTCTGGGCCACCACACTGGCCGTCCCGTTGGCCGCGTCGCTGCGGATCTGGCCGTCGGTGTTGGGACCACCGTCGCGCAGATTGACGTTGCCGAAGGCGTAAGCGTGGGCGTTGCCGCCGCTGCTGCCGATCTCTTCATCCACGATCAGGTCGCCGCTGTTGGTGGCCGCGATGCACACGTCACCGGTGGCGGTGGCTCCGTCGATGCGGGTGGCCGGGAAATCGCCGCAAGCGATGGTGTTCAGCGAAGTCACCGTCAGGCCGCCGCCGATGTCGTCGATTTTGGCCATTCCGCTGGCCGCCCGAGCGGCCAGGTTGGTCGCCTGGATTTCCAGTGCGTTGCCGGGAGCGCCGATGTTGGCGCCGGCCCGAATGACCACATTGGGAGCCACCACGTCGGCTTCATTGGCCCCCACGGTGGTGCGGTTGTCGTTGATGCTACCGTTCTGGGTGACCAGGCTGGCGGTGCTGGTGCTGCGCACCTGGGCCTGCGTGTTGGTGCCGTTTTCGAAGTTGATGTTGCCCGCCGAGTAAACGGCGGCCACACCGGTGGTGGAAGCCACGTCTTCGCGAAGGGTCAGGTCGCCGCTGTTGGTGGCGGCCAGGCACACGTCACCGCTGGCGGTCACGCCATTCACCAAAGTGGCCGGAAAGTCGCCACAAGCCACGGTGGTCAGCGAGGTCACCGTGACACCGCCACCAATATCGTCGATGTTGGAAAGGCCGGTCACGGCCCGAGCGGCCAGGTTGGTCGCCTGGATTTCCAGCGGATTGCCCGCTCCCCCGACATTAACTCCAGCGCGCAGGACCACATTGTTGCCCAGCACGTCCGGTTCGTTGGCGCCGATGGTGGTGCGATTGTCCACGATCGAGCCGTTCTCGGCCACCAGGCTGGCGGTGCCGGCCGTGGCGCG
>JALHOV010000151.1:0-9798 GCA_022842865.1 Vulcanimicrobiota bacterium
GGAAAACGAATTCTTGGGGCAGGGTCGCTTTCGTCCGAGCGCCAACGCCAAATCACGCCGTTTGCTGGAGGCGCTGCTGGCCGAAGTTCGCCAATTGCCGGCCCCCGCTCCGCTGAAAGGAGAATGGCTGGGCTGGGCCCGCGAGGCCAGTTTACGCGGGATGGCCGGGCCCGAGCTGGCCTGCTGGCCTACTTTACGCCACGGGCTGGTGAGTTTGCTGAACCTGCAGAAGGCCGAGCGAGTCCATTGGACCAGCGGTCCCGGGACTTCCCAGTTTGGCCAGGAGTTGTTGCTCATCAACCTGTCCGCCGCCCAGCAGACCTATCTGGAAAGCCAATGTGGCAACGAGTGGGTCGGCCAGGACCACTGGTTCGCGGAACAGGAGAGATTGCGCGTGTTCCTTCAGGGTCCGGTTTGGAAGCCGGACTTTCGGCCGCTGGCAAGCTACCCGGGGGTCTGGCTGGTTTCCGACAAGGGCCCCGGTAGGTTGATCTCTCTTTTCCGCGGCCGCCGACTACGCGAGGAAGAAGGAGTCGTTCCGCCCGGCGTGCGGGCCACCTTGGAATGTGAGGGACTCAGCGACTACGGTGATCTGGCCGAGTTGAAGGCGCGCGTGTCAGCCCGAATCGCCGAGTGGTTAGCGGTCGCGCGCCCCTCCGATCGGGCCATGATGGTTCATTGGCGCGAATGGGAAGGTCTAGACCAGGAAATCCACCGACTCTTGCGCCGGCAACCCTGGTTTCACACCAGTCAGGGCGACCTCAGCTGGGAAGACATCGTTGAAAAGGGCGAAGTCTTTCGAGTGGTGGCCTTGCATCCCGGCCTGGACAAGGTCCGACTCTTTGTGGCTGATAGCGGAACCCCGCCGGGACTGCTCGACTCGCTGTTCTCGCAGCACGCCCGGGGCCACTCGGTGGCTCAAACCGACCGACTCTTGCAGGAAGAGAAAAAGCTGGCCGGACAGCGCCAGCGCTTGGAAGAGCAAAGTCGCCGTCTCAAGGGCTTAAAATTCAAAATCCGGACCGAATGGGGCGAGGTCGGACTATCCGGCCGGGCCGCCAAAGACTGCTGGCTGCTTTTATCTGATCGCGCCCTCTTGATTCACAATCTGCCCCCTGGCCTGGTCGGTGCGCTGCAGTGCGAGGAACATCGGTTGCGTCGCATCGGCGGCAAGGAGCACGCCGAACTGAATCAGGGACTGCGCCGTAAGTTCTACGACGCGCTGGAGCCCCTGCTGCAGCAGCGGATTCAGGCAGGCCGTCTGAACGCGGCCGAGCTGGACACCTTTTGTGAGTATTTCATGGTGAGTCCCGACAAGCTCGCCGGGGTGCGTTGGATTCCTTGCGCAGACGGTAGCTTGACCAGCCTGGCCCAGCTCAAGATGGAAAGCAAGGAACGCGAAGAGCTGGGTTATTGGCCCAAAGCCTACGCGTTCAGCACAGGGGGAGCGCGCATCACTCCCATCTTATCCTCGCCGCTGTTACGGGAGGTGGTCGGTCGACACTGCGGCTACGCGCCCACTCAGCTCCCCAAGCCGTTGCTCTACCAGGACGTGAAGCTGCCCAGCTTCCGCAATGTGGGTCAGGTTTTGCGCAGTCTGGGCAACGCCGCCGACAAGTTCCGCGAACAGGTGGTGCAACTGGAAACCCGTCGAGCCTCGCTCTTTGAGACGCTCTTCAAGAAGAGTCCGCCGCCCCCCGAAGTCAAAACCCGGGCCACCGGCGAGGAGGGCAGGGCGTTGTTAACCGCGCTGCGCCGTCAGGCCGCCCAACTGACTCAGGGTTCGGCCCGCAAGGAAGTCATGAAAGTTCTCGAGAGGGCCCAGATCGGCAGCTGTCGTGGCCTGTGGGAGTTTGGCTCCGAGCTGGTGCTTTCCAAGACGGCCCTGAAGGCCTACCTCGGCGACAAGGAGCCGCCGATCGAAGTGACCTTGAGCTTGCTGCTCTCGCTGGTGAGCGCCATCAATGCGCGCAGCCAACCCTTTACCGACGAAATGGAAGAGAAATTTCTGGGCAGTCTTACCGGTGAACTGGTAGGGTCGTGGGCGACAAGCGGGAACGCGGGATCGAGTGAAGTCACGAGGTCTTAAAGCCCTTTTCGGTTATCTTTGGAATTATCGCTGGCAAACCGGCGTCGGTGTAATCGGCTTGATCCTGGCCGACGCTGCTCAACTGAGCATTCCCTTCCTGAGTCAACGAGTCATTGACGACCTGCGCGAAGGCCCCGATCGATTCCTCATCGGCCTGATCGTTGGCCTGGCGCTGCTGGCCTACGCCTCTCGCTGCCTGTGGCGCTACTGTCTGTTCGGCGCCGCGCGCAAATGCGATATCGAGATCCGCCGCCAGATCTACGATCGGGCCATTCACCTGGATTTGACCTATCATTCGCAGAGTTCCATCGGCCACATGATGGCGCTGGCCACCAGTGACGTGGCAGCCGTGCGCATGGCGCTGGCCTTTGCGTTAATGTCCTCCTTTGACGCGGTCATCTACAGCTTGCTGAGCATCTCCGCCCTGCTCCACATCGACGCCCAACTGGCCATGGTGACGCTCCTGCCCTTTCCTTTGCTTGGCTTCCTGATGCGCTATCTGATGAAGTGGAATTATTCGACCTGGGACCGGGTGCAGCAGAGCATCGACGAACTGACCGAAAAGTCCCGCGAAAGCATCTCGGGCATGCGGGTGCTGCGCACGCTGGTTCAGGACCAGGGAGACGCCGCCGAGTTTCGCCGCATTACCGCCGAGCAGCATCGGCGCTTTATGACCTTTGTAAAGGTGGATGGGGTTTACTCCCCCACCATTTTGTTCTTGTCGGGCATCAGTTCGGCGCTGCTGCTGGCGGTCGGCGGCCAGCACGTAGTGGATGGGCGCCTGACGGTTGGCGAGTTCACCGCCTTTGCTTCCTTTCTGGGACAGCTGAGCTGGCCGATGGTGGCCGCCGGCTGGACGCTTTCGCTGGTCCAGCGAGCCACCGCTTCCATGGACCGTATCCTGACCTTGCTGGACTCCTTGCCCGAACCGCAGCAACCCCTGGTCGAGGGACCCTTCGCAGGTGCTCTGGAAGTGCGCGGGCTGACCTTTAGCTATCCCGGAGGGGTAAAGCCGGCCCTGCAGGATCTGTCGGCTCAGGTGGCCGCGGGAGGCAGCCTGGGTCTGGTCGGAGAGGTCGGATCGGGCAAGTCCACCCTGACACGCCTGCTGCAGCGCCTGTTTGAGCCTCCGCCGGGCACGATTTTTCTGGACGGGCACGACGTGGTGGAGTTGAATTTATCGCAATTGCGCCAGCAGTTCGCCTGGGTGGAACAGGAATCGTTCCTGTTCTCGGCCACCATCGAAGAGAACTTGCGCCTGAGCGGTTATGAGGGAGACGTTCAGCCAGCTGCTCGCCAGGCCGAACTGCATCAAGAAGTGCTGAGTTTTCCCGAGGGCTATCAGACCTTATTGGGAGAAAGGGGCGTAACCCTGTCAGGCGGCCAGCGCCAGCGCTTATGCCTGGCGCGAGCCCTCTTGAAACCCGCCCCGGTCTTGCTTTTGGATGACACCCTCTCGGCCGTGGACGCCGACACCGAGCAAAAAATTCTCACTTCCCTGGCCAGCTTGCGTGGCCACCAGACGCTGGTCATCATCTCGCACCGGGTCAGCTCGGTGCGCGACTGCGATGAGATTGTCGTGTTAGAAGAAGGCAAGGTGATCCAACGCGGTCGCCACCAGCAGCTGCTGGCCGAAGACGGACTATACAAACGCCTGTATGAGCTGCAGACGACATGATTGACGATCATCTTCAGGTCCGGCTCACTCAGCGCCAGGCGCTCTTTTACTTCCGACGGGTGCTGAGCGAAGCCCGCGACCAGCGCTGGATGGTCGCTCTTTGCCTGTTCGGTTCCTTACTGGAAGCCGGCGTGGAAGTGCGACTCCCCCAGATCATGGCTTCCGGCATTGACCAGTTCATGATTTCTCAGGCCGCCGGGCAGGCCCGCATCGACGGACTGATGCACCTGGGACTGGTTTACCTGGGTCTGGTGCTGCTGGCGGCAGTGATGGGATTCTTGCTCACGCTGGGCTTTAACCGGGTCGGCCAGCTGGTCGTGGAACGGCTGCGCAATCATCTATTCGAGCATCTGCACCGCTTGCCCATCGGCTATTTTGACGGCAATCCGGTCGGTCGGTTGGTGACGCGCGTGGCCAACGACACCGGCACCCTGAGCGAGTTCTTCACGGGCGTATTGGCCAATCTGCTCTGCGACTTGCTAAAACTGCTGGTGCTGCTGGGCGCGCTCTTCTGGGCCTCGCCGCGCCTGACCTTGAGCGTACTGGTGCTGGCTCCCCCGGCGCTGCTGGCCTCGGTGCTGTTTCAGCGAGCCAACACCAAAGTGAATCGAGAAATCCGCCGCCTGCTGGCCCAGCTCAACGCCTTCATCCAGGAGAATCTGCAGGGGCTGTCCACGTTGAAGTCTTTCACGGCCGAGGCCAAGATGCAGGGGGATTTCGACCGCCAGAACCGCGAGTATTTCGGCGTGGAAATGCGCCTGGTCTACCTCTATATGCTGTTTCGCCCTTTGTTCGGCACCATTTCCATGCTCTCTCTGGCCATCGTCCTGTGGGTGGGCGGTTGGCAGGTAGCCAGCGGCCAGATTTCGCTGGGAACGCTGGTGCTGTTTGTTTTTTACCTGAAGATGCTGTTCGCCCCTCTGGATGATTTGGCCGAACGCTTCAACGTGCTGCAATCGGCGGCCGTGGCGGCCGAGCGCCTGTTCCTGATTCTGGACAGCCAGCCAGAACCCCAGAGCGGAGAGCCGGTGTTGTCCTCTCAGGGCCGCATCGAGTTCCGTAACGTGCACTTTGCTTATGATCCATTGAAGCCCGTCTTACAGGGCGTCTCCTTTGTGTTGGAGCCGGGGCAAAAGCTGGCTCTGGTGGGATCGACCGGTTCCGGTAAAACCACCGTGACCGCACTGTTGCAGCGCCTTTACCCTCTGGTGGAGGGCGAGATTCTGCTCGACGGGGTCGACATTCGCAAGCTGCAGGTGGCTTCACTGCGCCGCCAGTTCGGTATTATTCAACAAGAATTGTTCCTGTTTAAGGCCTCGTTGCGCCACAATGTGACCCTCTATCGCCCGGTCTCGGAAGCGGCTTTGTCGGAGGCTTTACGCATCTCCCGAGCTTCGCGAGTGGTCGAAGCGCATCCGGAGGGACTGGATCGAAAGCTGGGCGAGCGTGGCAATCAGTTGTCGCAAGGCGAGCGCCAACTGGTGTCCTTCGCGCGCGCCCTGGTCGATGATCCGCCGGTTCTGATCATGGATGAAGCCACCGCCAGCATCGACAGTTTGACCGAGCAGGCGATCCAGGAAGCGCTCCAGGAGGTGTTGCAGGGTCGTACCGCCATTCTGGTGGCCCATCGTTTGTCGACGATTCAACACTGCGACCAGATTCTGCTTCTGGACCAGGGGAAAGTGGTGGAAAGGGGGACGCATCGGGAACTGATGGAGCAAGATGGTGCTTATGCCAACCTGGTGCGACATCAACTGGAGAAGACCTGAAGTTTGGCTGGCAGCCTGAGACACCGGGTCTGGCTCCTCACCTTTGTAGGCCTGCTGATCTGCCTGAGCCATCCCCGCATTGTGGAAATCAAAGCCGTCGGGGTGATTTTAAACAGCCCCGGCATGATGGTGGTCGCTTCTCTCGGTGGCTATTCCTTCGCCCGCACCGTAGTCGGCCGCGTCCTCTGCTGGCTGGTCACCCTGATCGTTCTGGAGCCACTGCTGCGCTGGATTTCGTTAGCCCCCAGGCCGGGACGGCGAGCTGCCCTGCTGGGCGGTTCGGCGGCACTGGGTGGACTGGCCCTGGGCGGTTACGGCGGCCTGGTGGAACGCAAGCACTACGTGCTGGAGCAATTCGCCCTGTGCCTGCCTGACCTGCCCCCGGAGCTCGAAGGAGTGCGCGTCCTGCTCATGGCCGACTGGCACTGCGGTCCGGTTTGCCGTCCAGATGATCTGCTGCCGGCCATCCGTCTGGCCAACTCCTGCAAGCCTCACCTGATCCTGGTGCCGGGGGACTTCATCTCTCGCTCTGGCCATTATTTTAACGAAGCGGCCGAGCTGGCTTCGCTGCTGCGGCCCCGCTTGCCTCAGGGAGTGCTGATCAGTTGGGGCAACCACGATTACTGGCACGGTCTGGAGACCGGGCTGACGGAAATGCCCAGGGCCGGTTGTCAGATCCTCACCAATCGCAGCTTGCTGCTCACCCCCCGAAGGGAGCTCGCCGAGTCCGGTTCGCAAGGGCTGTGGCTCAGCGGGCTAGACGATTTGTGGGCCGGAAAACCGGACCTGCGGGGAACTCTCGGTAAACTGTCGGATTGCCCGCGCCTGGTGATGTCACACAATCCCGACCTGGCCGAAGAGCAATCGGGGGCTCGAGTCGATCTTATGGTCTCGGGACATACCCACGGGGGTCAAATCCGTGTGCCCACCCTGGGCACGCCCGTGTTGCCCAGTCGTTACGGGCAGAAATACGCTTCGGGATGGGTGGAGGGGCCCCACTACCCGGTCTACGTGACCCGCGGTGTGGGCACCAGCAGCCTGCCCATCCGGCTGGGTGTGCCCCCGGAAGTGACCTTGTTCGTGCTTCGGCGAGGTCCGCGCGGGTTGTTGCGGACGTGAGGAAACGAATTTACACAGTCTTGTGGGGGACGGCCTTGCTGGGCTGCCTGGCGACCTGGCCGGCCCTTCCCGGTGTTCTGCGCATCGCACTGTGGTTAAGCGCCATCGTGGCTAATGCACCCGGCGTAATCGTCGTCGGGAAGCTCTTCGGCTACCTTTGGGTACGCACCATTCCAGGCTACCTGGGCTCAGCCTTGCTGTCGACCGTCTTGTGGGAGCCGGTTATTCGCTGGCTGGAGAGGCCCGTTTCCCACTCGCGGCGCGTCTTTTTGGTGGGCGGAGCAGGATTGGTGCTGGGTGGCTATGGGGCCGCGGTGGAACGCGTCAATTACCAGATTCGTTCCTTTCAGCTTTACCTCCCCGACTTGCCGCCCGGGCTGGAGGGCCTGAGAATCGTGCTGATGGCCGACCTGCACTGCGGTCCGGTCAACCGGCCCTCGAGCATGCGGCCGGCTCTGCAGCTGGCCAACGACTGCAAACCGGATCTGATTCTGATGCCGGGCGACTTCGTGCATTATTCGTACAGCTATTTTCCCGAGGCGGCCGAATGGCTGGAGGGGCTGCGCCCACGCATTCCAGGTGGGGTTTTGACCAGTTGGGGAAATCACGACCACTGGAACGACATCGCTCGCGCTCAGAGTGCCCTGGGGGCCTGTCAGGGTCACAGGTTGCGCGAGCAGCGTCTGGTTCTGACCGGCAAGCGCAGTCTACAGGACTCCGGCAGCGGTCTCTGGCTGTGTGGACTGGACGATCTGTGGGAGGGCAAGCCGGATCTGGCCTCGGTGTTGCGCGGCATACCCGCCGACCAACCCCGTTTGGTGCTGTGCCACAATCCAGATGTGGCCGAGGAACAGCAGGCCGGGCGCGTGGACCTGATGGTATCCGGCCACACCCACGGCGGCCAGGTGAGCCTGCCCGGCCTGGGCACACCGATTTTGCCCAGCCGCTACGGCCAGAAATACGCCTCGGGCTGGGTGGTTGGACCGGGCGGCTTCCCTGTCTACGTCACGCGCGGCCTGGGGGTGGGAGCAGTGCCCATTCGCCTGGGTGTGCGGCCGGAAATTACGGTTTTCGAACTACGCCGCAACGACAAAAACCGCCAGACCGTACTTCTTTAGGGGTTGACGATCAAGGGTCCGTGCCTTATATTGGGCACGCCAAAAGTGCCGAGGCCCGCAGCCCGGCATTCCCTACAGCGGCGTCAAAAACACCGATAGGGCTGGGTAGCTCAGTGGCAGAGCAGGGGATTCATAAGCCCTTGGTCGGGAGTTCGACCCTCCCCCCAGCCACCACAACGAAAGCACGGGAAACCGGGCTTTCTTTGTTTTAGGGGGCAAGCAGCCGCTCAAAGGGGGCGGCCCGAAAGAGGCCGTTTTCGTAGTATCCAGAGTTCAGCAACAGGTCCAGTTGAGGCGGGGAGGCGTAGCCGCCATAGACGGCCTCCTCGGAATTTCGGGTCGCATGCAAAACCCCGCACGGGGCCAGAGCGCAATCGTTGGCTTCCGCCTGGATCCAGCCTTGCCCCAGGTTGAATTCCGCCTTACCTTTCCATAAAAACAAGCACTCGTCGGCCAGAGGATGGCGATGGCCGGCCTCGGGCAAGTGGGCTGGCCAATGGGTGAAGTTAAAGCCGACCAACCGGGGGCCGGCTCCGGGCCAAAGAATCAGGCGGAAATCCTGGTTACCCAGCCCGGCAAAAGACGCCCCCATGTAGACGTTAAAGAGAGCTCCGCCCCTACGCACTTCCTCGGGGGTCAAATTCCAGGCGCGCACTTCCGGGTTGTGGTCATGATATTGCATCTCGTAGAGGTCCGGATAATCGACCGGTTCGGCGTTGAAGCGAGCCTTCTCACAGGCCGGGAGGTTCAAGACCCCGTGGCGCAGGCTATAAAATCCGGCCGGCTCATAGACCTCCAGTTGAGGTGGCGTCGTCTGTTTGACCAGGATGAAATCTTTCGTGCCGCGATTGCGCAGAGCGCGGACCACGCATTCCGGGACGTAGGCCATATCGCCCGGCTCCATCCGAACCCACCGGTCGCGCAGGAAAATCTCGCCGCTGCCGTGATGGCAGAGAAACGCTTCTTCCGCCAACTGGTAGGCGTAGGTCGAGCTCTCTTGACCGGGGCGAACGGTGACAACGTGCACCGCCTCCGTCTGGAAGCCACAGCCGGGCCAGGCAATCAGGCGCTCGGAAATTCCGTGGGCGAGGATTTCCGGGCCCTGCGCAAGGTTTCCCATCGCACCAGATTGGCGGATTTCCGCGGCGGATTTGTATCTTGCTTGGAACTCTTCAGCTGCCATGCCGTGGCGGTTCGAGTCCCAGAAACACCTTCCTGGAACGACCGCAATTTTGATGCTACGAATCGTTCAGTCTCGGGCGCCCGCTGACAGCAGCGCCAACCCGCACAACTTGTAGAGCACCCGGGCCCCTACATTGCCATCCCACTGGTCACCCTCGGGGCCCGGGGCCACTTCGTTCAAGTCAAATCCTACCAGACGCTTGCCAGCCCGATGTAGCGTCTTAAGCAAGTAAGTCGCTTCGTGAAAACGCAGGCCACCGGCCACCGGAGTGCCCGTATGCGGGCATAAAGCCGGTTCCAGACCGTCGATGTCAAAGGATACATAGACATTCTCGGGCAGCAAGGCCACGATCTCCTCGCAAAGACTATGCCAGCTTTCGCCCTGGCAGAGCCGTTCCTTGAGCGCGAAATCGAAGAAGGTGCGCACCTTGGGATGAGAGGTGGCCAGCCGATACTCGCTGTCGCAATAGTCGCGCACCCCTACCTGCACCAGTCGCCCCACACGGGTCTCCAGAACGTTATGCATAATGGATGCGTGCGAGTGAGAAAACCCCTCATAGGCCTCCCGCAAATCGGCATGTGCATCAATCTGCAGCACCCCCATTCCCGGATACTCCTCCAGGAAGGCCTCAATCGCACCCTGAGGCGTCGAATGCTCTCCGCCCACCAGACCGACCAATTTACCCTGGGAGCGCCAGTGCCGCACCCGTCTGAACACCCAGGCGTTGAGCTGCGCGGACAATTCGTTGACGCGGTCCAACCCCGCGCAAAAGCGCCCACCCGAGGAGGTGATGGGAGCCGAGAGACGGCAGGCTTCGGCATTGGCCGCCACCAGCACCGGGT
>JALHOV010000151.1:9808-15213 GCA_022842865.1 Vulcanimicrobiota bacterium
GGCTCCAAGTGGATGCCAAACTCCCAGGGGCTGGCCAGGCCGAGTTGTCCCAGTTCGGCATCGAATAAATCCAACTGTGGACTGGCCTCCAGTATGGCCCTCGGCCCCGCGGCAGTGCCTTTGCCGTAGGAGGTGGTCGCTTCCCAGGGCACGGGGATGAGGATTAACGAGGACTCCTCGGCCGTTAGAGGCAGCCCGAAAATGCCCACGTCTTGGAGCGAGGCTCCGTCCGGGTCATACTTAGAAAGATCAGTCTTCTTCAACACAACCTTGAGGTTCTGGGGGGGACTGCCGTCTCCCCCCAGCAGGGCCCTGCGGTCTGCCCTGCGAAGGGCGGCCCCATGGAAAACGAACAAGACGAGACACTGGCCAATCTCATCAACAACTACCAGACCAGCAGCGATCTGCAGCAGGAAGTTCTGACCAATATTCGGCGGATCGCCGACTCCGCCAGCAGCGTGACGGATGCCGAGACCAAGCTCACCGCCGGTGAGGCAACTATTCTCTGGGCGCTATCGCAGCAGCTGGACGTGATCCGGTCGCAGATGACCCAGCTCGAGCAACTCAACCTGGCTATACTGAAGCATCTTTTACAACACGAGCAGGCACACCAGTAGCCACGATTCGGGCGGGCAGGTCGCGCACCACCGCGGCCCCCGCCCCCACCACGCTCTGCGCCCCGATGGTCCGACCCGGGATGACGCAGGCGCCCGTCCCCAACATAGCGCCCTCTCCGACTCGTACGCTACCCGCCAGATGGGTCCCCGGGCAAAGATGCACGTGGTCCTCAATCACGCAGTCGTGGTCGACCGTGCAACCCGTGTTCAGAATGCAGTTGCGCCCGATCACCGTGTCCACGTTGATTACCGCTCCGGCCATCACCACCGTGCCCAGTCCCAGCCGCACCGTGGAATCCACGATCGCTGAGGGATCGATCAGAACCACCGAGCGCTCTTCACAAAACAGCTCGGCCCGCGCCGCGTTGCGACCTAAAGAGACAAAGAGCTTTCCGTCAAACGAGGGGGCCTCAGAGAAACAACCTAAAACAGGCAGTCCCAGCACCAAGCCCTTCGCAAAATCGTCGTAGAAGCCGATGACTTCGAAGCCCGCCCGCTGGGCTACTCGGCAAACCACCTTACCGTGCCCCCCAGCTCCCAGCAGAGCGAGTCTCAACGGGTTTCCAGTAGCGCCGGCGCCTGCTTCATCATGGTGGAAAGCTGCTGCTGCCAGCTCTCATACTGACGGTCTACCAGACCGGCCATCAACTTGGCGTCTCCGCGAGTGGCGATTTCCATTTCGGCGCACACCATCGCACCGCCTCGCATCTCCCACTGCATCAAGCGCCATTCCAGCACCTGACCCTTTTGCACCCAACCCGAGTGCACCAGTTTCACCGCCGACCGGTAGCGAACGTCGCGTTGCGACTGGTCCCAGTTGCGCGTGTAAGCCAGCTCGTAAGCTCGCAAATCCTTGCAGGCCACCTTGCGCAGCCACAGTCGGCGTTCACAGGTTTCCGGGTTATCGCCATCGCGCAAAAAAGCGAGCACGCGACTCCCGGGCTTGGCGGCACGGTCAATCAAATAGAAATCTTCTCCGTCAAAACGCCACACCGGAGCGGGCGAACCGGCCAAAATCATCAGCAGCAAAAAGATTACACGCATAGGCCGCAAAACTTCCGCATTCTTGAAAGCATTCCTGTCATGTCTTGAACTTATCTCAAGGAACGGCCTAGAACAACTCCAACTGTACGGGCACGTCTTCACTCATCAGGTCGGCCACCCCGAGCCCGAGCAGGCGGACCGGCTCCCCCACCGCCTGGAGCCTCTCCTCCAGGACGCTCATTCCAGCATCCAGCAAGGAGCCGCCGCCGCGCAGACGGACCGAGCGAGTCTCGGTGCGAAAATCGGGCCAGCGGATCTTGACCACTGCCAACCCGGCCCGCATCCTCAGACGAGCCAACCGCTCCAGCAAGCGCGTGGCCTGACGGGCCATCACCTCGCCCAGCTCCTCCAGCGAGGAGCAGTCCCGGTCAAAGGTGTGCTCAGCCGACAGGGACTTGGCCTCAAAATCGGTCTCCACCGGTCGGTCGTCCTGACCCCAGGCCATCCGGTGCAAATCCGCACCCGACCGCCCTACGATACGCGTAAGATCCTCAACCGAAGAAGCCGCCACCTGCTCAATGAAGACCAGCCCGTGGTCGCGCAGCCGCCCGGCCTTCTTGGGACCCACTCCCCACAACTCCGATACCGGAAGCGGCCACAAGAACTCCAGCACGCTCTCGGCAGAAATCAGCAACTGCCCGTCCGGTTTCGCCTTGCCCGAGGCCACCTTGGCAACGTATTTGTTGGGACCGATCCCGGCCGAAGCCGGCAGTCCAAAGGTCGAGCGAATGCGCGAACGGATCTCGGCGACCACCCGACCCGGCGACTCCAGCGCCGATAAATCCAGATAGCACTCATCCAGTGCCAGCGGCTCCACTCGAGCGGTGTATTCCGCATACAAAGACCGCAGGCCGGTGGATATCTCAGAGTATACTGAAAAACGCGGCGGAGCTATCACCAGCTCGGGACAGAGACGAACCGCCCTGACCACGGGCATGGCAGAAAAAATGCCGTATTTGCGCGCCTCATAAGAAGCAGCCGCCACCACTCCCCGCGAGCCATCGTAACCCACTACCACGGGTTTGCCCCGCCAGCGCGGATGATCACGTAACTCTACTGACGCGTAGAATGCGTCCATATCGATGTGTGCAATCATGAAAAAAGCCCCCGCCCGAGGGCGGAGGCTTTTCTCAATGGAGAGATCCTACTGTGTCTTCTGCAGTTCGCGCAGATGAACAACGATGGTGGCAATCTCTTCCGGAGTCAGCTTGTAGCCGAAGGCGGGCATGTTATTTTTACCACTGTAGATGTTGTAGTAAAAGTAGCCATCCGGCTTGGTATGATTGGGATATTGGGCCTTGGTGCCGATGGCCGGCGGAAGCGGCATACAGGCCTTGCCGGTCTCGCCATCGCCACCACCCTTAGCTCCGTGACAAGTTGCGCAGTTGATAGAAAATAGATACTCGCCACGCTTGAGCACTTCGTCCGTGGGCTTGACCGGGTTGACCCAGGGGGCAACCGCAGCTTCCACTTCGGCCTGGCGATTTTTGAGCTCATACATCTTCGGATACTGGCCGCTGGCCTTCAGTCGAGACTCTGCTTCGTTCATGACCTTCATGGTCTCAGCAACGCCAGCGTCTTTGGCCATTCCCTGACGCATCGCCCGAGCCAAAGCCGCGCGATAGTCATAAAACAGCTTCTCGTCACCATCGACGTTGTAACCGATGCCCGTGGGCGGAGCCACGGCCTGCTCCTGGTTCGAAGGCATACGAACCGATTGCGATGGAGCGTATTCGGCGGCCGCCTCGGTGCTCTTGATGACGTCCTGCTGGCGCATGTTGTACTGGGCACACCCTGTCAACATGGTCAGTAGCATCAGGGCGAAGCAGTAAGAAACCACCGAACGGGCCCCCTTGCCTTCGAGCATCTTCATGGCGCGGTCAGCCGAACGGCCGCCGACCACCAGAGCGATGTAGCCGATCGCTACCGGCATATCTTCTTCGAGGGGTGGAACCAACGAGCGGAACTTGAAGGTCTCCAGGAAGAACATAAAGGTAGTGGTCAAAATTGCCGTGATCATACCGCATTCGTAGGTCACGATCATCGTGATGGGAATCGGAATCAACGGATGTCCGTTGGTCACCGAAACCGGCGCCCACTCATACTGGGTAAAGGTCACGAAGGAGAAGCCGCAGAGCACAGCCACGGCCCACATAAAACGCGCGGCTGCGCGCATGTTGTAAGGACCGGTACGGTGCGGCGGGATTGGATGCTCAGGCAGCGGGTAGGGGCTGCGGATCTCGATCTCTTGAGGATCGAGCCCCTCGTCTACCAGATGCCGGTGAGCAGCCAGCGCGGTGAAGTGATCTTCGAATTCAGCACAGACTCTCATCGTTTACTCACCCGACTGGAAGTAGGCAACGGGGACACCGGCTACTTCGCGCTCAATTTGACGTGACTTGGTCTCGGCCAGCTCCCAATAAGGGAGAATCGGGAAGATGCGACAGAAAGTCGTCAGTCCGCCGATAACCCAGCCGAAGGTTCCCATAACGATGAAGAACTCGGTGGGGCTGATCGAGTAAGGCAGAATGTTGTAGTTCAGTTTGTTGTAGATTTCGAGACCGGGGATAATGATGACCACGCGCTCGAGATACATACAGATGTTGACGATGATGGACAACACGAACATCGGGAAGATGCTGCGGCGGAATTCCTGGAAGGCCAGGCACATCAGCGGCACCACGAAGTTTCCGATGACCAGCATCCACCAGTGGGGAGCATAGGCACCGAAAGCGTTGTAGTAGAGATAATCCATCTTGTCTGCTTTGTGCGCATAATACGCGGGCAGGAAGTCATTGAAGAACAGGTAGGCCCAGGCCAGTCCCAGCACCAGCCAGACGCGACCGAGCATATCGTAGTGAACCTGGGTGATCAGCAGTCGGAAGGAAGGGTAGGTCCAAATCAAGATGCACAGCATCGTGAACACGGCGGCGGTTCCCGAGTAGAGAGCGCCTACGAAGAAGATAGGACCGAAAACCTCGGAGTGCCAACCGGGCACCACCTGCATCGCGAAGTCCCAAGAGACGATGGTGTGCACCGAGATAACCACCGGAAGAATGATAACCGAGTACAGGGCCGCGGCTTCCTTGACTCGTTTCCATTCCTCGGCGGTGCCGCGCCAGCCCCAGCTCATCAGCGTGTAGACGGTGCGAATCCAGCCCTTCATACGCGGACGGGCGATGCCCAGGTCAGGCACCGTCGTTACGTAGAGGAAGATGACCGATCCGGTCAAGTAAGTCGAAATTGCGAACACGTCCCACACCAGCATCGATTTGAAGTTCGGCCAGAGCAGTCGGTGATTAGGGAAAGGCAGGCAATAGTAGGTAACTTCGGTGCGCCCCACGTGAATCAGCGGAAACGAAGCCGCTGCCGGCAGGGTGAACAGTGTGATCACCTCGGCGACGCGGGTTACCGCCGATTTCCACTCGGCGCCGCACAACCTCAAGAGCGCTGAAATCAGCGCTCCTGCGTGAGCTACACCAATCCAGAAAACGAAGGTGATGATGAAGTAACCCCAGTAGACGGGGATGTGCAGTCCGGTCACCCAGAAACCGCACAGAACCTGGCGGGCGAAGGCGATGCCGGCACACATCACCATCAGGATGCAAATCCCGATGACAATGTTGCTGCGCATGCCTGAGCGCCCGATGGGCTCAAACGAGGCGTTATAAATCTCCGGAATGGAGATTTCCGCCGCGCGGAAGTTCAGATTCTCGTGGCTCATGCGCCGAGATCGGAAGAGCG
>JALHOV010000152.1 GCA_022842865.1 Vulcanimicrobiota bacterium
TGGGTATGTTCCTGGCCGGGGCGTATCAGGAAATCATGGGCAATTTGCACAATTTGTTCGGCGATACCAATGCGGTACATATTCGCCTGTCTCAGCAAGGCTACCACATCGAGCACGTGGTCAAGGGCGACACCATCCAGGAAGTGCTGGGCTACGTGCAATACGTCGCCGCTGACCTGGTGGAGAGCATTCGCATTCAGACCGAGGAAGCCCTGGACAAGGGTCTGATCACGCTCCAGGAATCGCAGCTTTTGCTGCAGAGCTACGAGCGCAGTCTGGCCAGCTATACCTACCTGTCGCCTTAGAAAGAAATGGTGGTTGGCTGCTCGAGTGAAATTTCTCTGAGGGTCTGTAACAGGGGGAAACGAGAGCGACCAGAAAAGTCTACTCTGTGTTATCTGCGGGACATGTCGTTCAAGATCGCTATAAAGTCGAGAAAATGCTGGGTGAAGGCGGGATGGGCTCAGTTTATCTGGCCAACGATACTCGTTTGCCTCGACAGTGGGCGCTGAAGGAGCTGATCCAGAACACCCAGGATGAAACCGAGCGAGTCCAGGCCGAACAGTCTTTTGTGGCCGAAGCCCAGATTCTTTCCGCTCTGAATCATCCCAGTCTGCCGCGCGTAGTGGATTTTTTTCAAGAAGACGGTCGTCACTACCTGGTGATGGACTACGTAGAAGGCACCACTCTCGAGCAGCTTTTGGAAAAGGGACCCCTGAGCGTGGGTGAGACCATCCGACTGGGCGTGCAGATGTGCGAAGCCCTGGAATATCTGCATGGTCAGGCGCAGCCGGTGATCTTCCGGGACCTGAAGCCTGCCAATATTATTTTGACCTCGTCGGGTAAGCCGATGCTGGTGGATTTCGGGATTGCCCGTGTCTTTCGTCACGGGGCGGGGTCTGATACACGGGCCCTCGGAACGCCGGGTTATGCCGCTCCCGAGCAATATGGGCGGGGGCAGTCCGATCATCGCACCGACTTATACGCGTTGGGTGCGACTCTGCATCATTGCTTAAGCGGCTCGGACCCGGGTGAGAGTCCTTTTCAGTTCGCGCCTTTGGAAAAAGTGCCGGAGGAGCTGAGCCGCTTGATCTTGCGGGGAGTTTCTCTGAAGCCGGAAGATCGCTTTCAAAGCGCGTTAGATTTTCGCCAGGCGCTAGAAGGGGTGGAGCGGCGCTCTGGGGCTTTACCCAGGAGCTCCAAGACCAGCGAGTTGAACCAAGAAGCGGTTCCTGTTCCGATTGCGAGGGCGAGTGGTCCTTTGGCTACCGTGGGATTTAATCCGGGCACGGTTTCTCTGGGTCGTCTGGATTGGGGAGGGCAGGCCCGCGCTTCGCTGGTGTTGCAAGGGAAGGTGAAAGGCAAGCTGCGCAGTGACAGTAAGTGGCTGAAGGTAACGCCGGCCAAAGTCAATGGGGAGAATGTGGCTGTGGCTGTGTATGCGGATACCCGCGTGTTGGACGAAGGGGGGCGGGTTGCGGGTCTGGTGCATCTAGATGGGAATCCCCAGCTGCCGCCCCTGAGGGTGGAACTGGAAGTTCTGCCGCGCAAGGTGCCGGCCTGGGCCTATCCGGCCTCAGTGTTCCTCATCTTGTGGTCGGTTCTGCCATTTGCGGGGCTCATCACGACACCCTTGATGTTTGCCACTGCCTGGAGCGCGCCGCGTCGAAAGCGCGCTGGACTCTCGTTTATGGCCTGGGTATCGGCCTTCTTTACCCTGAGTTGGGCCACAGTAGGCGTGGGCATAGTAGGAGTTTTACACCTCGACTGGAAGGCTTTTCTGCACGGCTTGGGCCTATAAACTCAAGCCGCGAACAGGCAAGAAGGGACTTTCCGCGTTGATCACCTGCAGCGGTTGCGGTGCCGTCAATCCACCCGGCTCGATTTACTGTGAAGACTGCGGAGCCCAGATGGAGACTGATTCCAGTGCGGATCGTCCGAGGCTGGGACCGCTCGATCCAGGAAGCAAGGTTTTGGATCGTTATTTGATCGAGAGCCTGCTGGAGAGTGGCCCGATTCTGCGCTATCAGGCCAGGCGCGACGACCAGTCTTTTCTCCTGTTGGAGGCCCGGCGCACTGGAGAGGTATCGCAGCTCTCCCGCCAGCGCGAGTTGTTGAGTGGTCTGGGCGGTGAGCACTTTCTGCAGCCCGCCGACTTTTTTACGGCCGAAGAGTTTGACTATGCGGCTACGCCCTGGCCCGGCGAGCGGCTGGAAGACCAGTTGGCGAGCGCGGTCACCTTTGCCGCAGCCGAAGTGGAAAAGCTGCTGGAGTTGCTTTTAGAGGAACTCGAAGAACTGCACGGTCAGAAGATGCTGTCGCGCAGCGTGCAACCGAGTCGGATTTGGCGCGATGAAAAAGGCCACGTCAAATTGGACTTGTGGGAACGGGCCTGCTCGCTAGGCGGCAACGGGGATAGCGAGGAGGTGTGCAGCGTGACCCCCGGGTTCTCGGCCCCCGAAATGTACGGTCTGGGGGAGCAAGATCAGCGGCTCGATTTGTTTAGCGTGGCCGCCGTTGGTTACAACCTGTTGACCGGGCAGCGCCTCAATCTGGAGGCTCGCGAAAGTTTTTTCGTGATTCCGCCTCCCGCAGTGAGCGGAGCCGACGGCCTGGTCAAAGTAATCATGCGTGGCTTGCGCAAAAAGCCGGAGGAGCGTTTCGAGAGCGCTAAGTTGATGCTGGAGGCTCTGCGCAATCCCAGTAGTTTGGTCGATGAGCCGACCCCGGCCCCCAGTCCGGCCCCGGCTCCCGCCCCCAGTCCGGCTCCGGCGTTGAAGAAGAACGGCAAGGCCGCGCCCACCGGGCCCGAAGTCGCCATGTTCAGCCATATCGGCTGTGTGCGGCGGATCAATCAAGATGCCTGTTTGGAGCTACGCTTCAGCTTTTATGAGAAAAGTCGCCGTTACGATGGTTGGCTGGTGACCGTCATTGACGGAATGGGTGGGGAGGCGGAGGGAGACAAGGCCGCTTCTTTGGCGTTGCGGACCATCGCGCAGGAGGTGGTGGCCGCCGATCTCTCGCTGCGCAATGGGCGGCATACCACCGTGCTGATGCCCGAAGACATGGATCAGCGCTGCCACTATCTTTTGGAGCGCGCGCTGCGGGCGGCCAATCGGACGATCTTCGAGTATGCCTCGCAAGATGCGGCTCGTCAGGGTATGGGTTGCACCATCACCGCTTGCTTACTGGCCGGTAGCAAGGCATATTTTGCTCAAGTGGGCGATACGCGTGGATATCACGGCCGCGACAAACTGACCCAGGTAACCACCGACCACAGTCTGGTGGGCCGATTGGTGGCCATGGGAAGTCTCACGCAAGAGGAAGCCCGCGTCTCTCCGCAGCGCAGTATCATTTACCGCGCCCTGGGTACAAATCCCGATGTGGAGGTCGATTTGTTTGACCGCGAAGTGGCTCCCGGCGATCGGATCGTGCTTTGTTCCGACGGCGTTTGGGAGTATTTCGAGGCGGAAGAATTTGAGCACTATGTGATGGCTCCTCAGTCTCCCGAGGAACTGTGTCAGAAGTTGGTTGATTTGTGTTTGGGTCGCGGGGCGGACGACAATGCAACGATTGCGGTGATTCAGTGCTAAGTGGCGGGTCACAGGAATTTCTGGCTTTGACCCCAAAGGCCAGCGGCAATCGACAGGAGGACTATAGTGGCTGAAGTTGACCTCGGAACTTACCTGAGTTACCAAAATGTGTTGGTGACCAGCGAGAATAAGTTGGTCTACCTGTTAGCTGAAGTGAAGCCCAGCGCAGAAATTGGCGTCGGACCGGCCGCCTTGAACATCGCGATCGCGCTGGACAAGAGTGGCTCGATGTACGCCGCCGAGAAGTTGGATTACGTCATTTCTGCGGTCAGCCACGTAGTTGACTGCCTGCGTCCCAATGACCTCGCCTCGATTATCGTCTTTGCCGACAAAGCGCGCGTGCTCATTCCTTCCAGTCAGATCTACGATAAGCAGTCGGCCCGCCGGCTCGTTCGCAACATCGACCAGGTTGAGGTGGGTTCGGGCACCGAGATGCTGCACGGCATCCGCGCAGCCATGGATGAGATTCGCCGCAATCAGTCGGCCGAACGCTTGAATCACATCGTGATTTTGACCGATGGTTTGACGCTGCATGAAAGTCACTGCAAGGAAGCCTGTTTGATGGCGGCCGGGCGCGGTATTTCTGTTTCAACCATCGGTGTCGGCGACGACTTTAACGAGCAGTTTTTGCTTGACATCGCCAATGCTTGCCGCGGCAATTCTTACTACATCGACATTCCACGCGATATTCCGCAGATTTTCGAAAAGGAACTGCGCGGGGTGCAGAACGTGGTGGTGCGCAACCCGCGACTATCGCTCAAGTTGTCGAAAGATATCACCGTACGCAAGGCTTACAAAGTCAAGCCATTGATCAACGACTTGGGCGCTCTCAATACGGTCGACCGGGTGGCCACCGTGCCGCTCAGCGACCTGCAGCGAGAGGAAACCCAGTCCATCTTGTTTGAGCTGGTGCTGCCCTCGCGTCAGCCTGGCACCTATCGCGTGGCCCAATCGGTGCTGGAATACGATGTGCCGGAAAAGGGCATGCACAACGTCCAGGTCACCCGGGACATTACCATTGGTTACACAGCCGATGCCGCCCAAGCAGCGACCGTGACCCCTCGAGTGATGGCAGTGGTTGATGCTGTCAGCGTCTTCCGTCAGCAGACTCGCGCGCTCCAATTTGCTCAGCAGGGCGATAAGGCCAAGGCGACTCAGTTACTGCGCTCGGCGGCCACACAGTTGCTAGAACAGGGTCAGTCTGAGTTGGCCAACCAGGCATTGGCCGAGGCCAGCCGCATCGATCAAGGCGGTGGTGCCAGTGCGGCGGGGACGAAGAAACTGGAATATGGGACGCGCAAATTGACCCAGTTGTTGACAGAAATACCTTTACCGCCTGGCGCGGGACAGCCCTGAAGGAGAAAATTAGCTAATGCGATGTAACGTTTGTGGCGCGGACAACCTGGAAGGCGCCGCCTACTGCGAGGACTGCGGAGCCCGTTTGCCAATGGCAGCCGCTCAACCGACGCAGGAAGCTTCTCAGGCTTCAGTAGCCCCTACTCCCACGCCCGTTTCTGTAGCTCCGGTGCCTACTCCGGTTACTCCGGTGGAAGCGGCGCCTGTTTTGCCTGCCCCCACTCCGCCGGTCTCATCACCCGAGCCGGCCACCGTGGCTCCGGCAGCGGGTCCCACCGCCTGCCCGGCCTGTGGTGCGCAAAATTTACCCGGGGTCGCCTTCTGTGAGGATTGCGGTGCTTCTTTGAGTGACGCTCCGGCCAGCGGCGCGGCCGTTTCTCCCCCCGTCGTCTATGACGCTGTGCCTACAGTGGCGCCGCCTATCGCCGCGGCACCTACGGCCCACAGCACGCGACCGCGTCTGGTGCATACCAGCGGTCGCGAATTTCCGCTGGAAAAAGATACGATCTTGCTCGGACGCCGCAGTCCGGTAGACGGGATTTTTCCGGAAGTCGATTTGACTGACTACGATACGGATTCTTATATCAGTCGTCGCCACGGGCGCATCACTCGTCATGAAGCTGGTTACGTTTATGAGGATCTGGGCAGTTCCAACGGCTCCTGGGTCAACGGAAACAAGCTTCAGGCGCATATTCAGCAACCTCTGGGGGAGGGCAATAGTCTACGCCTCGGCAAGACGGAGATGGTCGTACGGCTGAGCTAGTGGAACGCGAAGTTTTCAAGGCTCTCACGGGGGGCCTGGGTCTGGCCGGCAAGCTGGTAGGACGAAGCGTCGATGAAGTGGCCAAGGTGGTCAAAGGCGTCGAAGACCACACCCAGATTGTCGAAACCGGCCTGTATCATCTTCCTCAACCCGCATCCGCACCGATGGCTCCCCGGGTCCGCTGGTTGGAGACCCAAGCCAGTTCTCGCCTTAACGTGAACTTGCTAAAGGGACTGACCATGAGCGCCGGCGAGAAGGAGTTCATTGAAGGCCTGCGCTTCATGCTCCAGGGACGCATTCCTCAGGCCATCGAGTCCCTCAGGGAAGCCGCTCGGCGTAGTGAGTCTAAAATCCACGTGACCGACGCTTATTTTGTTTTGGGCGCGCTGCTGCTGAACGACGGACAAGCGGAGGAGGCTTCCCGCCATTTCCATACGGCTCTGATGGCCCAGCAGGGGTTGGGCCGCGGTTTAAAGCGCTGGTGCCCGACTTTTCACATCAGTTTGTCCTTGACCGATTATAGCGCCTTCGCGCTAGGGCCGGACCTGATCGGTTTGACCGTGGCGCTTGCCCTTTCTCAGTTTCATCGCAGTTCCGAGGAGGCCGTGCATACTTTGGACCAGTTGCTGGAACTGGTGCCAGGTGAACCGACCGGACAGTTTTTTGCCGGGCTCCTGCGTTATCGACTGGGGCTGGACCGCGAGGTTTTTGCGCAGTTGCAGAAGATTTTGCCAGATTCAAACGTTCATCTGGCTGGCTTGCTGTTGCTGGGTTTGAGTTGTGCGCGGCTGGGCGACCCGGCGACGGCTCGCGAGCTGTTCAAGAAAGCGATGCAGCGTCAAGATTTGGACGCGACTCTGGCCAATGATCTGCGGGTTGGACTGGCCAATGCGACCAGTCTGGCGGGCTCAACTCGGGAAGCCGAATCTGAGCTGGCGGCGCTGCGCCTGAATTCTCCTCACTATGTCAGTTTTGAGCAGCGCTGGGGGTTGCAGACTCCCGAACCTGTCGCTGAGCCCGAGCCCGAGCCGGTTGTGGTGGAGGCCCCGAAACTGCGCAAAGCCGACCCCGATCCACCGGCCAACCCGGTCAGCGTCATCGACGCTTCCGGCTCGGCCAGTCGGCTCGTTTGTCCCGACAAGAATATCGAAGTGGCGCTAAGCACTGCACCGTTTGTGATCGGTCGGGAAGCTGATGTCAGCCTGCCGGACGACACGGCTGCCTCTCGCCAGCACGCCCGCGTAACCAAAGCCGACGGAGACTACTGGGTCGAGGATCTGGGCTCCACCAACGGCACCTGGGTCAACCGTCATCGCATTCGTCGCATGGTCGAACTGCATCGCGGCGACATCGTCGAGATTGGCGAGCACCGCTTCGAGGTCCGGTAGGCGGTTGCGTGGTTTTTCGGCCTTGCAAAAGGGGTAACCAGGAGCCGAAGGTTTTTTCGAGAACCGGCCTTGAGCCTAGATCATTAAGGGAGAGCTTTATCCAATGAACAAGAAAGTTTTACTCGCACTCGCGAGCGGAGCCATTTTGATGAGCAACGCCGCGCCTGCCGAGAACTACTATGTGCGGAACCGTCCCTTCACCCAGGTGGTCAAGGCCGGGGGAGAAGCGATGGTCAGTGCGGAGGCCTTTTTACGTGCCTTGGGCCTGAACTGGACCGTCGATGGAAGTGTCGTCACCTTAACGGATAGGCCGGCGGCCAATCCGACCCTGAAGAGCGGGGTGTTGACCTATCGCTATGGTAGTAGCGAGGTGCAACTCGAGGGCAGTCCGCGCGGAGGAGCCACTTTTGTCTCCATGCGCCCACTGGCCAAGCTGGCCAATTACTCGGTGGCCGCCAACAGTCAGCTAGGTATTGTGGATGTCAACAAAGCCCGCATGTCCACCGACGCGGAGAAGAAAGAAGTCGGTGAGGTCCAGGCCCAGTTCGCCGCCGCTCAGAAAGAGAAGGAAGAGGCCTGGACGAAAAAGGCCGCTGAGCTGAAGGAAAAGCGCGAGAAGGAAGCCGAGGGCGCCAAGAAGGACGAAGAGGGCGCTGGCGACGCCGCCAGCACCGACACGCCGAAAGAACCCAAGGGTAAGGATAAGAAGGACAAGGACAAAAAGCCCGAGGAAACGGCTGCCACTCAGCCTACCCCTCCGGTGGAGCCGAAGCCCGAAGAGAAGAAACCCGAGGAGAAGAAGGAAGCCAATCTGGAAGCTCTGCCGGTGAATGCCACCGCCAACTCGCTGAATGGCACTGTTACCATGACGTGCGAAGTTCGCAACATCGGGAATGCGCCCTCGAAGGGCGTATCCGGAACGCTGACTCTGACGGGCCCGAGCCGCAGCGGTTCGGTCACCGACAACGGAAATAGCTCCAGCAGCACCTGGTACACCAAGTCGATCAACGGGCCCTCGGTCGCTCCCGGTGCCAGTTGGACCTTTACGGAGACCTGGCGCCACCCGAGCGGCAACTCGATGCCCATCGGCAACATTAACGCCAGCATCAAGCTGAACGGCACCAAGTAGGCGTTCGGCCAACAAAAAAAGGCGCCGGCCAGAACCGGCGCCTTTTTTTGTTGGAAGAGTTAGTCTCCTAGAGGGTCCACCCCATTGAGTTGCAGTTCACGGTCCAGGGCCTGCTGGGCGTGAGCGGGGCAGCCTTTGGCCAGATAGACCCGTACCAGAGCCCGGTAGATCATCGGATTCTCCGGGTCTTTCTTGGACATTTGCAGCAGCAGCGCCAGCGAGCGGTCGACCAGCTTGCGATTGTTGTAGAGTAGGAACATGTCGGTGTATTGGTTTTGCTGGGCCTTCCCCGCTTTCTGGGCCGCTTCGAACCTCTTCTCGGCGCGCTCCAGCTCGCGCGCGTGCAGCGTAGTCAGAAGCGTAAAGGCGTACTTCCGCACCAGAATCTGGTCGGTCGGGTCGAGCACCTGCCACAGGTATTGGCTGTTCTTGGCCAGTTGAAACGGACCGCTGTAGGGAAACTTGAAGCGGTTCTGGGCTGTTTTCGTCTCGTAAATCACCTCGTCCCACTCGTTGAAGAGCTGCAGGCGATAAAGCTTGGCGTTGGTGTTCTTCCACTGCCACACGGGAGGGAAAGCTTCCGGCCAGACAGCGGCGGCCAGGTAGACCTTTTCCTTGTCCATAGCATCCGGTTCACTGGCCGGCGCGAGATCCTTCGACGAGAGCTTTCGCTCCAGCATGTAGGGAATGGGAATCTCCACCACCGCTCGGTCGCGAGCCTGCTCGCGGCGCACCCCACCGTTGCCCTGGATTTTGGTCAGGCTTTTGAAAGCGACTTTGGCTTCCGTATTGACGTCGACTGCCTCGATATGGTCGTCAGAGAAGAAGTCGACCAGGATCTTGCCTTTATCGGGCATCTTGATCTGGTCTTCCGGACGCAACAGAGTTAGCCAGTAGGCCGGCTGCCAATCTCCGTCCGGGTGTTTGATTTGGACCTCTCCTTGCACCAGCGAAATGATGGCCACCGGATTGTTCTTGGCCAACTCTACTTTGTCTTGGGCCACCGCGTTGGCTGCCACAAAGATTGCCAGAATCCCCGTCAGAACACGACTCATTGTTACCTCCCGCTCGGACGTCGAGTGAACCAAGAATACGCGAAACCGGCTACGAAGCCTCCCAGGTGGCACCAGTTGTCGACGTTGCCTCCCCATGCCAGAGTGACGCCTGAAAAAAGGACCAGCCAGGTCAGCAGCTCTTTCAGTTGCTGGGCGTCAAAGATGCGGTAGCGTTGGTAAGCGCCGAATAGCATACCGAACAGGCCCAGCACGGCGCCCGACATCCCCACGCTTACGACGTTCTGGGAGGCGGCCAGGTGGCCAAGGGCCGATGCCAGGCCTCCTCCCAACGCGCACAGGACGAGAGCGAGTGTGTAACGCCGGGTGCCGTAGTGTCCCTCCAGGACCGGCCCGTAGCGCAACAGTGCGGACAGATTGCAGGCCAGGTGGATGAAGCCGCCGTGCAGGAGGGAATAACTCAGCAAGCGCCAGGGTTGCGAACTCCAGAGGTTGCTGATGTTAGACAGGTTGGCTTCGAGCCAGGTGCCAGCAGCCGGGTTGAACTCGCCCAGACAATAGAGAACGATGCAAGCAAAGGCGACAGCGAAGGTGACAGCGGTACGCGGCAAGGTCTGATCGAACTTCGGGTCGTACTTGTCGCGGACTTTGCGCTGCAGGGCATCGGTTATTTCTCCGCTGCCTTCGCAGCTGGCGCATTGAGGGGCACATTCGGCCTTGCCGGTGCCCTTGCAATTGCGGCACGGGTAGCTGGCACCGCGGCTGGAGGTACGCTGGCCGCTGCCTTCACAGCTGACGCAGCTCACGAATCCTTGCCCCTGGCACTCCGAACATTGTCCTGTGCCCTCACAGCGGGGGCATTGCATTACTGACGTACCTTCCTTTTCACTCTGGTAAGCTACGCTGGGCAGGAGATCGCTCCCTTTTCTAATAAATTCCGGGGGATGAAATTGTCGGCCCGCCTTACCCTGATTGCGTTGCTCACAGCCTCGGCTTCGGCCCAGAGTGTTTACCGGAACGGAACCGACTACGCTCAGGGCGAGGCCGTGCACAGCTACACCAACTCAGGAGCCGCCCAATATCGGCGGACAGTGGTCAACTCAGGCGGTGAGATTCGCTGCACTACTCCCAAGGCCGCCGATATCGGCTTGTCCGCATCGGCTCCAGCCCCTAAGGCATTCAGCTTCGACGAGAGCGGTTACCGTGGTGGGCGTCGCATGGTGACCTCGTATCAGAAAGTGACCGACGAAGACGGGAAGGTTGTGCGCCGTCCGGTCATGGTCGATATCGGTGCTTTGATTGAGCGCGAGGCCAAGAAGAATGGCATCGACCCGCTGATCGTCGAGTTGATCGTTCAGCAGGAATCCAATTTTGATCCCTATGCCACTTCTCGCAGTGGGGCCCAGGGGCTGATGCAGTTGATGCCGGGGACAGCCGCCATGCTAGGGTGTACGGACCCCTACGATGCCGAGCAGAACGTAGCGGCGGGTACGAACTATTTTGCCACTCAGTTGCGCCGGTTCCAGGATCTGGGGCAAGCACTGGCTGCTTATAACGCTGGCCCGGGCGCGGTGGCCAGTTTTGGGGGCGTGCCGCCCTATGCAGAGACTCAGAACTACGTGGCTCTCATCTGTGAGCGCTACAATCAGCGCCGCAAAAAGAGCGGTGTTGGTCTGGGCGGCTAACTCGCAAGTCCCCGCTGAGTTCGTCAACGGGGTTTCCGGTCACGCTTCCAGGGTATGCTGCTGCCACAATAGTCCGCAGAAGGAGGGGTGGAATGCCCCAGTTCGACCACGAGCCCGGCACGGCGGGTCTGCAGCGCCAAACCCATAGCCTGTTCTTTCAACTGTCCAAGGTTGCAGTTCTGGTATTCGTCTGTGTCATGACCGGGAGTTTTGCCGCCATCTTTGGCTACTCGGTATACCAGTCGTACTTCCAGATTCCTGAGGAAGTTGCTGTGCCCGCCATTACCGGCAAAGATCTGGCAAAGGCCAATGAAATCCTGGAAAAGGCCTACCTCAAGCTGGCCATTCAAGAGTCTAGACACACCAATGCGCACCCGGAAGGAGTGGTCATCTCTCAGGATCCCGCCGCAGGCCGCCATGTGCGCCGAGAACGTCAGATTATGGCGGTGGTCAGTCTGGGTCCGGAGTTGGTGGATGTGCCTGATCTGAAGGGCAAAACGTTGCGCGAGGCGCGCATCTTGCTTTCCAATAACCGGTTGAGAGTCGGCAAAGTGACTTTTAAAGAAGAGAAAATGGGGGAGCCTGAGCAGATCTTGCAGCAGCGGCCTCCTGGCGGGGAGAAAGTGGCCAAGGGGCGTGCTATCGACCTGCAGGTGCAAAAAGGCAGCAGTTCGGCCACGACCCGCATGCCCAATTGGCAGGGCGAGCCGGTTTACCGGGTCGAGGATTTGCTGGCTTCCGCCCACCTGAGCCTGGGGTCAGTGGTCTGGGTCTTCAACGACTTCGCTCCGCGCGGGGAGATCGTCGGGCAGGTTCCCCGCAAGGGGGATCAGGTGGCTTTTCACAGCCAGGTCGAGTTGCAGGTCTCGGCCGGACCTACGCAGGACAGGCTTTTCAAGCAGCGACGCCTGTCGATAGCGGTGCCGCGGGGAACTCGTAACCAGCGCGTCAGCGTGGTGCTGAATTCCGAAGCCGGCGCGGACAGAATTTTTTCCGGTTCAACCGTGAGCGGTGACCGCCTGGAGTTGATGGTGGCCGGCTGGACCGGTTCTGAAGTGGAGGTCTACTTCAACGACCGCCTGCAACGAAGGGAAAAGCTTTGAGTAACTCCTTAATCGTCGCCCCCTCGCTGCTGGCTGCTGATTTCACCCGCCTGGCAGAAGAGGTTGAGGCGGTCCATCGAGCCGGTGCCGACTGGCTGCACATCGACGTCATGGACGGCCACTTCGTGCCGAATCTGTCTTTTGGGCCGTTGGTCGTGGAGAAGTTCGGCAAGGGGCCCCTGCCCCTGGACGTGCACCTGATGGTAACCAACCCCAACGACTTTCTCGAGCCGCTACGCAAGCTGGGAGCGCACTCGATGATCGTGCACGTCGAGGCCTGCGTGCACTTGCAGCGTCAGTTACAGGCCATTCGCCAACAGGGTATGCTGGCCGGTGTCGCCCTCAATCCCTCCACGCCCCCCGAGTTTCTCGAGTATCTCAAGGACGATATCGATATCGTGCTGGTCATGACCGTCAATCCCGGCTTTGGGGGACAGGCTTTCCTGGCTTCGATGCTTCCCAAGGTGCGCCGCATCCGGGAGATGCTTGGTCCCAGGCCCCGCATCACTGCGGATGGCGGGGTTGGAGCGGGGAATTCCGCCGAATTGGTGGCTGCGGGTGTGGACGTGCTGGTGGCGGGGAGCTCGGTATTTGGTAAAAAGGACTACGCGGCGGCCATTTCGGCGTTGCGTTCGGCAGGATAGCCTTGGTGGGCGTGGTAAACGTTCAAGGCAACCTGAAATCTGTCAGCGGAGGCTGAATTGAAAATTATACATGACTTCTCCAGTCCACAGTATCTGGAGGCGCTGGAAACCTCGATTAAATATGGTCTGGGCATCGTGCTGATTATGCTATGCGTCGGGACCGTACTGACCACCCTGGGCGGCGGATTTGCCGCCCGCAATAAGAAAGAGAGCGCCGCTCATCACCATTAAGGGGACCGAATGATCGTTGCCTGCACCGAGCCACAATCCTGTTGGGAGGCCTTCCAAGCCAGCTTCGTCCTGAAGCGAGCGCATAAGCGTCTCAACCGCACCGTCATCGAGGCGCTCATCCGAGAACGCCTGGAACTGGCGGTGGCCCAGAAGGCGGCCTGGTGGCTTATGAGTGATGGTCTCGCGGAGGGATGTCACCAGGTCGAGGCCTGGATGAAAGAGCAGTTGCTGGTTCACGGTCTGGAACTGGCCAGCTTGGAGCTGGTCGGCATCCCGCGCACGCCTCGGGGCCACGATCGGGAGGACCTGGTGCCTCTTTACCAGGAGGCCTGGCTCGACCAGATTCCAACCGCCGATGGATTCCAGTTGAACTTGTCCTGTGTGGTACGCAGTTGGGTGCCGCAATCTGTCGCCGGTCAGGGCAACCACAATATCTTGGATGACGATCTCAAGCATCTGGCGACAAGCTTCTTTTGCGAACGCGATGCTGAGACGGCTCTGCGGGATGTGGCTCGCTGGCAAGAATCTCTGCGCCCTCTGCTAGACCAGTTGGAGGCGACTTATCGCACCGTGGCCGGACTGCTGGCCGCGGCTCGCTGCGGAATGTTGCGCGAGGACCGAGGGATCGTCTCCGACACGGTGTGGATTACTCGCCGTCAACTCAAATCTGGCCCCAAGGCGTTTCAGCCCGGGCAGCGTTATGGCTACCTGGACCCCTATCAGCTTTTCTTTATGCTAAAGGATCGAAAGCAGCTTCACGAGCGCTACCGTCTCGGCAAAGGCTAACGGTGTAGCGCTAAACGCTCCACCGCTTCGCTCATCTCGGGCTCGTGCTGCAGAGCTGCCTCCCATGCCTGAACGGCCATGGGTTTCAGGCCGCGCTCCAGCATCAAGTCGCCCATCAGGACTTGGGCTTCGGCATTCTGTGGGTTGAGGCGCAGACTGCGACGCACGTGAGTCAAGGCCTTACTGCTTTTCTTCAAGGCAAAATAGGCTTTGGCTTGTAGGAACTGCAATCCGGCGTGTTCTGGGCAGAGTTTGAGTGCCTGGTCCAGGAAGCGTCGTGCCTGTTCGAGTTCCCCGGTGACCATATGAATGTGGGCCAGAGCGCCGAGGGCCTCCGGTTCTTGAGGGTCAATCTCGAGCGCCCGGGCGAATCGTTCGCGGGCGCTATCCGGCAGACCGGCTTTCACTTCCAGAGCGCCAAGCAAAAGCAAGCCCTCTAGCAATTGGGCATCGAATTCGAGAGCCTTGATCAGGTAGGTGCGTGCTTCTTCGTAGATGCCGCGGTGAGACAGCGCGTGCCCCAAATTGTAGAGGATGTCCGGATTGGTGGGGGAGAGGCGATAAGCCCGTCGGAACTCGAGAATGGCCATGTCAGTGAATCCCTGGTGCATGTAGACCACGCCCAAATTCATGCGCGAACGCGGAAATTGTGGATCGATCTGGATACAGTGCTTCAGTTCCTCGCGAGCCCGGGCCAGATCGCCGCTGTGGAGGTAGATTACGCCGCGCAAGTTGAGGGCGTCGAGATGGTAAGGCTGAACTTTCAAGATGCGCTCGATCTGCCGTAGCGCTTTTGCGTGCTTGCCCAGCTCGATGTAGGCTTCTGCCAACGAGAGACGTAGCTCCCAGTCTTCAGGATCGAGGCGCAGAGCATTGGACCAAACTTTGGCAGCCTTCTCCATATCATCTTGCTGGAAGTAGGCCAGGCCCAGGTAGTAGTGGGCTTCGGTGCAGGTCGGATCCAGTTCAATCGCGCTTTTAAAGCACTGAGCTGCCGGTTCCAATTGACCTTTCTCGGCCAAAACGACGCCCAGGTCCAATCGGACTTCCAGATTGGTTTTGTCCATCGCGGCTGCCCGTTGCCACTCGCGAATGGCCAGGTCTAGCCGGCCCTGTTCGCGGTATTGTCTGCCCAGTTCGTAGTGGCTTTCAAAGTTCTGGGTGCGGCGAAAAGGCTGTAAAGGAATGACTTTGGCGCGGCCAGATTCAGGTGGGCAGACGTTTTGTTCCATCGCGCATCGTTCCACTCGGTATGTGGGAAACCTCTTTGCCATGCCGTTAAAGGGGGTAATTTGATTCGTGCCCTCGTAGCCTTTCTCGGAGTAACCCCGAGCCTTGCGGTCGGTCGCCTGGGGCCCGGTTGGGAGGTTTTGGTGTCCAGTTTCATCGCTCCACCGATGCGTCAGTTGGTGTGTGCCCTGCATAAGCATCCGGAACAAGTGGAGGAAAGTCGTCTTAAGGCCGCCGATTGGCTGGCTTCCAGTCTGGAGAGTTTACGTCTGCTCAGG
>JALHOV010000153.1 GCA_022842865.1 Vulcanimicrobiota bacterium
GAACGTGACCCGCGCCTGTCTACCCCACTTTCGCCAGAAGAGGCGGGGCAGTATCCTGAACGTCTCCTCAGTGGGCGGGCGCGTGACCTTTCCGCTCTACAGCTGCTACCACAGCACCTAATGGGCGGTGGAGGGCTTCTCCGAGTCCCTACAATTTGAATTAAAGCCCTTCAACATCAAGGTCAAGCTGATCGAGCCGGGCGCCATCAAGACAGAGTTCTACGATCGTTCCCAAGACCGAGTGGAGGCCCCGGACTATCAGCCCTTTTACGACCGGACCATGGCCAGGCTGCAACAGGCCGGCCAAAAAGCTCCCGGTCCCGAACTGGTAGCCCAAACACTCTGGCAAGCGGCCACCGACAATTCCTGGAAGCTGCGTTATCCCGTCAACAGCGCGGACGTGCTCTGGTTTCGCAAGCTAGCTCCCGAGGGACTCTTTCGCGCCGTCATCGGCTGGTATCTCATGCGCAAGTAGACCGGCGCGGCGCACCAGAACCCACCAGCAAACCAGGGCCAAGGCGCAGGGAAGAACGATCAACCATTCCTGCCAGCTTTTGTCCCAACCCAGGCGGGCCACTGCCAGACCGCTGAAGATGGTAAGCAGAGAGCAAAAAACGTCGCCAAAACGCATGAGCGGCCCCTCGATAAAGGGCTTGGCCTGAATGATGGCCTCGCGGTCGGTGCTGGTGTAGAGCATCTCCTTGGCGGCATTGTTGAAGCTGTAGTTCAGGCTGCCACTGAGAACCAGAATCAACTGCACCCAGAGGATGTCGATGGGGAACATCAAAACCAGAGTGAAGCAAAGAGCAAAACTCGGCATGACAATCAGCGCCGCACTCAGACCAAAGCGTCGCAAAAAAGGCCGGCACAGCAAGCCCAGCAGCACCACCCCCAGAATCCCTTGAACCTGGAAGATGCTGGCGAACACCCCGCTCAATCGTTTACTGAACTCCCTTTTATAGCGGTTATATCCCACCACCAGTTGTTCCGCGTCGATTCGCTGGCCCTGAGCCAGGTTGCGCAGAGCCATCTCCTGGCGAGCGCTCGGCAGGCTGCGCAGGGAACTTATCTGCTCGTAGCCGTCCGGCCAAAGAGAGGCCAGTTCTTCAGCGTAGGCCGCCTGACCGATGCTCAAGTCCAAACGGCGTTGGGTGATGAAATCGGTCGAGGTGGAATAGACGGCCAGGGCCAGCACCATCACGGCAATGGCACGCAAAGAGCGGTTTCGCAGCCAACCAAAGCCCCCCGCCGGCTTGTCCTCGATAGGAGATTTCTGTTGCATCTGCACGGGATAGGCCAACTCGCGCCAGAGCAGTGCTAGCGAAAAGAGACAGGCTAAAGCCGCGCAAAGCAGTGACTTCGGACCGGCGCCCTTCATCAGTTCCGCCAGAGAAGCACCGGCGATGTTTCCGATGGTGGAACCCAGCGCGATGAAAGGAAAACACCGTTGGCACTGGTCTACGCGGAAACGCTCGTTCAAGCAACCCCAGAGCGTGGAGACCAGCAGCAGAAAATAAACGGAAGCCCACAGGTAAAACAGAGCGGTCACAGCCTGCCCGCCGTGCTGCAGGGTCAGAAAGAAAAAAACTTTACAGCCAATCGCCCAGAAAAAGGTGCCGGACACGACCTGGTAGCGCGTGAAGCGCAGCGAGCACCACTGAAAGACCCTGGTCACCAAAACCGAGGCCACGCTCACCACCAGATAGATCAAGGGCAGGGCGGATGGGCCAAATTCAGCCAAAAATTGGGAATTGCGCAGGGGCTTGACCAGATAATAAGAGAGAAACAAAAAAAAGAGGGCGGAGGCACAGCGCAGGATGCGCCCCAATTCGTCCCCCTGAGCGCCGCTGTGGCGCGAGAGCCAGTCTTTAGCTCTCGGAAATGCCAGACAGGCCTACGTCCCAGCGCGGCACGCTCTTGAGAGTGGGAGAAACCCGTTTGTAGACCAGAAAGGTGATCACCGAGGTGATGGTCCCTTTGAGCAAGTTGAACGGAATGAAGACGGTCAACAACAGTTGCAGCACCTGCTCAGGCTGAGCGGGCGTGGAACTCGGAAAAAAGAGCCGTTGAAACAGCGGCAGCAGTACCAGATTGCAGGGGATCATCACGAGAGTCATGGAGACGACCGCAAGGCCCAGGGCCACAATCGCCACCGACTTCTTTCTGCGGGCTTTGTAGACGGCCCCGGCCACGCCGGCCAGGGTGCAGCCAGCGATGGCATTGATGGGCAAACCGACCAGCTCGGTAGGACGAAAGTGGGCCAGGCCGTGCAGGATGTCCTTGAGCACCACCACCGCCATGCCGGCTGCCGGCCCGAGAGCGAAGGAGGCGACCAGGGCGGGCACCTCGGAGGCATCATAAGTCAGGTAGCTGTGGGCGGGAAAAATGGGAATCTGCAACTGCATGAGCACGGCCGCCAGGGCCGACAGCAGCGAAATTTTGATAAGCAAGGACAGACGCATCGGCGCCATGTTACCCTCGGGCCTCAGTCTTAACCCAGTTTAGGTAAGCGGGCAGCCCGTCTTCCACCGGCAGCACCACCAGTTCAGGCACGTCGTAAGGATGCAGTTCGGGCAAGACCGCCTTCAGCTGCTCGATGCGCTCGGCCACGGTTTTAGCGATGAGCAAGACTTCTGAATCTTCCTGGATCGTATTGTCCCACCAGTAGAGACTGGTGACTTGTGGCACCAGGTTAACGCAGGCAACCAGCCGTCTCTCCAGCAGTTGCTTAGCGAGACTGCGGGCTATCTCCGGATTCGGGCATGTCATCAGGCAGACTTTCGTCATCAGGCTTCGTCTCCGCTTTCTTCTTGGGTTCCTTCCGAGGGGGCGGGGGCGGCAAACGGCCGCCGTTGACATCCAACCAGGTGGTGGCCTGCTCCAACACGGCCTCCCGCCCAAAGTTGTCCTCCACCTGCAGAAACCAGCGCAACCCTCCGCCATAGACCGGATCGCGATTAGAGCGCAGCAGATCGCCACCGCTGCCGAAACCGAAGCGTTTAAGTGCCTGCAGAGCCACCCACTCGGCGAAGCCTTCGCGGAGGGAATTGTCCACTCGCTCGTAGCCGGGGTGGTTTTCATCCTGCCAGGCGTGGCCATACTCGTGAGCCAGCACGGCCACCGCAAGACGACGCGAAATCAGGTTACACAGGGTGATCTGCCCCTCGTCGTAGAGTCCCTGGACGCCGTCGCCGCCGTAGCTGACCAACTGTTCTGGATTGGCCAATCGAATGCGCAGTGGGCGCTTCACCAACAGTCGCTCGCCCAGTGCACCCAGCAAGCGGGCGCGTATCCTGCTCAAAGTGCCTTCCGTCCAGGCTTTGGTGACGGGCAAAGTGCAGTCACAGCAGGGCGTATAACAATCGTCGGCGGGACAGTCACAGCCGGGGCAATTCTTAGCGAAAGCCAGGCCGCCCAACAGCAGCCACAAGGCAATTAATTTTCGGGCCAATCGCGGTCTTCCAGCGAGCCGGTGGAACGCCGGTGTTCCTTGTATAGACGGGCCACTTCTCCGGTCAAATCACGGTAAAGGTCGAAAACATCGCACAACTCGACCATCAGGTCGATCATCTCTTCCTCGCCAAGCGCCATGAAGGCGTTGTGAAGGCGAGGGTACTTGGCCGAGAGCAACGTGATCAGATCCTGGGTCAACTCCAGCAGATCGCGTTGCAGCCGTTCTTCGCTCAACTGCATGCCTCTGGCTACCTGACCAGGGGGAGAAGTCCTGCGCGAGGAACACCCCGGCATGGCCCAGACCTCGCACCACTTTGACTGGAATCAGCCCGACGAAGCCCTGTTGAGCTGCCGCAAACCCATCCAATTTCAAGATGAAACCCTGCGCGACGGACTGCAATGTCCATCGGTTGTGGACCCGCCCATCGAAGGAAAGCTGGAAATCCTCCACCTGATGGCGAAACTGGGCATTCATGGCGCCGACATCGGCCTGCCCGGAGCCGGCTCCAGGGCGGTAGCTGACGTCACCCGCATCGTCGAAGAGATTCGCAACCACCGCCTGGACATCAAGCCGTCCTGCGCCGGACGCACTCTGAAGGTCGACATCGACCCGATCGCCGACATCTCCGATGAAACCGGCGTCTTACTGGAAGCCGATCTCTTCCTGGGCTCAAGCCCGGTGCGCCAGTATGCCGAAGGCTGGGAACTGGATAAACAGTTGCGCATTGTCGACGAAGCCGTCAGTTACGCCGTCAAACGGGGCCTGGAAGTGATGTTCGTCACCGAAGACACCATTCGTTCCCATCCCGAGACCCTGCGCCGTCTCTACACCACCGCCATCGAATGCGGCGCCATTCGCATCTGCCTGTGCGACACAGTGGGACACGCCACCCCCGAAGGCGTGCGCGCGCTGGTGCGTTTCGCCCGGGACATCGTCCAAGAATGCGGAGCCAAAGTGGCCATCGACTGGCACGGCCACCGCGACCGAGGTTTAGACATCGCCAACACGCTGGCAGCCGTGGAGGCCGGGGCCGACCGCATTCACGGCACCGCCCTGGGTATCGGAGAGCGGGTGGGCAATACTCCGATGGAGCACCTGTTACTCAATTTGCGCCTCTCCGGCGCCATCAAAAACGACCTCACCTACCTGCCCGATTACGTCGAGGCGGTTCACCGCCATTGTCAGGTGCCGCTGCCCGAAAACTGGCCGGGACTGGGCCGGGACAGCTTTCGCGTGGTCAGCGGGGACCGCCAGCGAATCATCCATGACGCCCTGGAGCGGGGCCGGCTGGAACTGGCCGAGGTGCTCTTTTCCTCGGTTTCGCCTTCGCTGGTGGGACGCTGTCTGCAAGTGGCCCGGGAGACGCGCGTATGAGTATTTCCGAAGAGAACCTGATCTACGACTGGAATGTCGTCTCCGACGTGAGCAGTCCCAAGCCCGCGCCCCGGCTGATTGACCATACCCTGGCCAGCGCCCGTCTCACTTCATGGCTGGAAATGCCCGACCTGGAAGGCCAGAAGGCGCTGCTTTCCCAATTGGAGCGCCTGGGCCTGCACCATCTCTGCCTGGGCAGCTGGAGTGACGCCCAGGTGCGCAAGCTGGTGGAAACAGCCCGAGAACTGGAAATTCACGCCTGGGCCGAGGCTCCTCCCGGCCCTCTTCCCAAAGCTCCCTTGGGGGCTTACTTGAGTCATCGTCACAAGAATTGGCAAGAGCGCGCCCAACAGATGAACGGGCCGGCCTGCCTGGTGATTCAGGACATCAGTCGGCGCACCCCCACGGAAATTGCCGCACTCTTGGGCCAGCTACGCGATACGCCTGTTACATCGGTCTGCCTCAGCGACGACGGCGGTCGCGCTACCCCGGCCGGGACCGCCCGCCTGGTCAACTTTGTAACCGAAGCCCTGTCTCGCCTGCAACTTCCCATGGAGATTGAGTGGAGTGGCCGCAATGACCGTGGTCTGGCCCTGGCCAACGCGCTCAGCGCCTGGCGAGCCGGAGCCGGAGCCCTGCATTGTGCTTTTTTCTCTCTGGGAGAAGGCTGTGGTCTGGTGGCCACCGAGCAACTGCTGGTCAACCTCAACCTGGCCGGCAGCGTTAAACGCGAACTACGTTCGCTGGCGGAAGTCAGCCAACAATTAGCCCAGACTCTTCACATCGAAATCTATCCTAACCTGCCCGTCATTGGCGTGGATGCCTTCCGGACCGGCACGGGCGTGCATGCCGCGGCCATTCTCAAGGCTCAAAAAAAAGGCCACGAGTGGCTGGCCGACCTGATTTACTCGGGAGTTCCGGCGGCTCAATTCGGCTTTCGCCAAATCATCGAGATCGGGCCGATGGCGGGCGCCTCCAATGTGCACTATTGGCTGGAGCAGCAAGGCCTGGAAGTCGAGCCCGATCTGGTGCAGGCCATCCTGGCCCGAGCCAAGGGTTCGATGAAAGTTTTGCTGGATCGAGAAATCCGGGAAGTAATCGAGCAACAATCCGCCAAGGTCAAAGGATGAAATACTTCTTGATGGCAATTTTCTTATTGGCCTGGCCAGTTTTTGCCGAAACACACAACATCGTCATGACGGGTCAAAGCCGCGTACTCAACGTGCAGTCCGGCGACTCCATCGACCTGGTGGGCGACTCCAATCAGGTCATCATCCAGGGAGACTGCCTTTCCTTAAACCTGACCGGCAGCGGGAACACGGTGCGTCTGCAAGGCCAGATGACTTCCGTGCAGATTCTGGGAAGCGACAACCAGATCAACTGGGTGCAGATCAGCAATCGCCGCGCCCCGTCTCTGCAATCGATGGGTAGCAATAACCGCCTGGCGGCGATCGCGCCCTGAGACAGTTACTCTTGTGGAGCCTGCTGGCCGGATTCGGCTGCGCGCCCGCTGCCCAGGTCTTTGAAGGCACGGGGAAGATGCAGGATCTGGAAGTCAAGCCCGGTGGTCGCTTGGAAGCGCGCTGCAACGAGTGCAGTCTGCGTGTGCGGGGGGATTTCCAGGAACTGCGCCTGGAGGGCAAAGACAACTTCGTGACCATCGAGGGTCGCGCCCGAGTGATCCGACTCCAAGGCCAACACAATAGTGTTGAATGCGCCGATGGCCCGGAGCAGGTCTTTCTCACCGGCTCGGGCCAACGCGTCAAGATTACGGAGCGGCCCGAACGGGCACGCCCCCAGATTCATGTGGAGGGCTCCGACCAGGCCGTCACCTATCGAGCAGCTAGTGGAAAGGCAGATTCGGCACCTGCTGAATCGGATAGTGCAACCCATCCGCACCCACCAAAAAATACTCGTTCCGAGCATTGACGAAGATGTAGCCCTGGGGAGTCTGATGATAGCCGGGCGGCAGGGTGTAGGAGTAAGTTTGGGGACCCATCGGGGTCGCATAATGGGCCTGGCCCATGAGGTTCTGACCTGCGATCGACTGGTTGTGAGCAAAATGGGCCGAGTTCTCGGCCTGAGCCTGACCGCGCTGCGCTTCTGCCGCTCGTAAATTCTCGTGGGCGACCCGTTCCCGCCGCTGGTTCAAGTCTTCGGTTTCCCGATACTGGCGAATTCCTTCCGGGGTGTAACCGCCGGTGGCGATCCAGCCGTGCACGAACTGCTCAAAACTCATGGGGCCGCCCTGGCTTTGATACTGGCGGTAGGCCTGCTGGACCCGGGGGTCGGCCATATTCTGCTGCATCAGGCCCTGCAGTTGGCCGCCCATCTGCCCGTTCTGCTGAAAGTTGAACTGATTGTTGAGGGCGCTGAGATCCATGTTGGTGAAATCACCAAAGAAACCCTGAAAAAACTGCTGCCACATTGCTGCTTACTCCGATCCAAAGACTAGAAACCATACTTAACCGAAAAATGAGACCTTGGATGTAATCCCGGTTACGAATGTCTTGACAAGTGGGCCAATACGGGTAAATTTAGACACGTCTAAAAACTCTCTAGGAGGAGTCTTGAGTCTATCTGCGTTGCTTCAACAAGGGGGCGTTTTTATGTTCCCCTTGCTGCTCGGCTCCATCCTCACGGTGGCTATCTGCATCGAGCGCGGCTTCTACTTTGCCCATCTGGAGCGGGGCGGGGTAGCCTTTCTGGCCCGCCTCCAAGAACTATTGAGCAAAGGGAATCGGGCCGGGGCCATCGAGTGGCTGAGCGGCCTGCAGGGACCCGTACCCAGCACCGCGCTGACGGCCCTGCAAAACTGGACGGCCACTCGGCAAACCCTGGAGGACGCAGTGGTGGCTCGCTCTCGCGTCGAATCTCCGAGACTCTATCGCTACCTCAACGTGCTGGAGACGACCGTAACGGCCAGTCCGCTGATCGGGCTACTGGGCACAATTACCGGTATGATGGGAGTTTTCCGAGCCGTCTCGGCCAAAATGGCCAACACTCCCAACGCCGACACCTCACACATTCTGGCCGGCATCGGTGAAGCTCTGGTGGCCACGGCCACGGGAATCTTGCTGGCGGTGGTGGCCCTGCTGGCCCACAATTTCTTCCAGTCCATGGCCGAATCCCAGCTAGAAGCCTCGGAACGAGTCGGCGACCAACTGCTGCTGGCACACTCCCAGGAAACCCAGGCGTGAAGAGATTCGCACGTCCCCGCAAAAAACGGAGCCCTCGCATCGAGATCATTCCGATGGTGGACGTCATGTTTTTGCTGCTCGTGTTCTACGTGCTCTCCTCGCTGGCCATGAGCCAGAACAAAGGCATTCAGGTGGCCCTGCCGGCCGCCTCGACGGGCCAGGCCAGTGCTGTTCCGCAAATGGTGGTGGTGACGGTGGACTCTCAAGGACAGGTCTTCTTGCTCCAGGACAAAGTGGAAGTGAGCGAGCTGGCCACTAAAATTCAAGAGTTGGCCGCGGCTCGTCCCGGTGGCATGACAGAACTGCAAAAAGACGGAATTATCCTGAACGCGGACCAGACGTCGCAGATGAAGCAGACGGTGGCGGTGATGGACCAGATGCGCCAGGTCGGCGTCTACAACTTCTCTATCTCCACCCAGGACGGCGCCAAGCCTTGAGAATCGGGCGCCTGGGCGCCTGCCTGCTGTTGTCCGCCCTGCTCAACCTGGTAGGGTTTGCTCCCTTCATGCACTTTCTCTTGGGCCGAGGCGGCGCCAGTGCGCCCGCTCCGCGCCCACCCGTTCAGGTTCGCCTGCTCAACGCCCAGATCACTCCGCCCAAACTGCAGAGCCCGGTGCTGCCTCCCAAGCAGGATGAGAAAATCCCTCCCCCTCAAACTCCCAAGGACCGGCCGAAAGCCGCGGTTCTGCCGAAAGATGTCAAACCCAACCCATCCGAACTCCCCGAGGATGTCATCCCTCAGGCCAAACCGCAGACCAAATCCCAACCCAAGGCGGCCAAGCCCGCCCAGGCCACTCCCTCCGGTCCACTGACCCGACCCGATGAAAAGTCGGCTGCCGTGCTTCCGCCGCCCGGAACCGGCAACGCCGCTCCTTTCAACACTCCCGGCAATGCCACCACCCCGGTCCCGGGTAACGATGGGGCCCCGGGCGAGGCTGCTCCCGCCGAGTCCCCCTCGCCCGCTCCCAGCCCCTCCAACACTCCCGGGCCGATCTCGGAAAATTCCCATACCCAACCGGCGCCCCCCCCCGACAGCCCGGGCACCCATCCCAATGAAGGAGTGGTTCCGGAAAAGGCAGCCAGCCCGGTCAGCTTTCCACCGCAACAAAATAGCCGCCTGGTGCTGCGCAAGCTGGGCGGAAAATCGCTCATCCGAGTAGGGCTCAAAATCCACCCCGATGGGCACATTGACGTCCAGATCGTGCTCAGTAGCGGCAATGCCGAATTGGATGCGGCCGTGCTGAAAGACCTGAAGGATTGGAAATGGAACCCCGCCGAGGCCGGCGGCAAGCCGGTCACCAGCGAGCGGATCATCAAGCTGAAGCTAGAGGCCGACTAAAAAGTCCACCCACATGGGGTAATGGTCGCTGCAGCGCTTGAAGAACTTGTCGTGCCCTACCTGACTGCTGCTTCGCAGCCAGTGCCGGCTCAGACTTCGGTTGATGAGTATTTGATCAAGGGCGGCGGGCTGGCCCCGATGTTTCAGGGTATAGCGCTGGTCGGGTGTGAGGTGCACAAAAGGGTCGTAGAGACCGGATTGTGCCAGGGGTTGCAACGGCCAACTTTCCAGGCTGTCGTTCATATCCCCAACCACCGCCAGGGCTGTCCCCGGATAGGCGTGCTCGAGATCGGACACGATCCTGCTCACGCGCATGGCCTGGGCCCTACGCTTACTATCGGAGCTTTTCCCCTTGCCCACTTTGCTTTTGAAGTGGTTGACTAGAAGAATCACCGGCTCCGGGGTGAGCAGATGCACTTCCAGGCAATCCCGCGAGAACTTGGTGTCCAGCGGCGCGCCCTCCACGTAGGGCAAGCGGTCGTTCCGATGAGATGCGTAGCCTTTGACTTTGACTTTGGAAAGCAGACCCACGTTGATTCCGCGAGCGTGGTCGTTGCCCGGAATCAAAATTGCGTAGCGATAGCCCGCCCGCTGGGCCAGTCGTTCTAACAGAAGGCGTTTTTCCACCTCCTGGACGGCAACCACATCGGCGCCGATGGTGTTCAGAGCCACGGTCAGATCGGTCAGCTTTTTCTCGACCTTGGCCGGCTCATGGACCTGGTCCCCGTATTTGTCGTCGATGGAATCAAAGAAATTGTGCAGATTCCAGGTGCACAGCCGCCACCGCGGCGTCTCAGCCCACGAGGTAAACCACCCCAGCAGGCAGAGCAGGATGAGCATTCGAGTTTTCATAAGGCGAGCTTAGAAAGTCGAGTACTACGAAATCTCTACAGACCCCAGTACCAAACGGCTTGTTCGCGGGAGCGAAGCGGGCGAACAAACGTTGGGGACCAACGGAGTGGCGCGCCTAAAAGTTTGATAATCATTGAAGGCGTAGCGCGCCACGGAGGCTAGTTTTCCAGAATCTGCGAGGCGATCTCCGCCAGCGGGGAGCGTTCCCCTTTGACCAGGGTAACGTGAGCCGCAATAGGATGGTCCTTGAACTTCTCCACGATATGGGTCAGTCCGTTGGAAGTGCTATCTAGATAGGGATGGTCAATCTGATAGGGATCGCCGGTGAAAACCAGCTTGGTTCCCTGGCCAGCGCGCGTAATAATGGTTTTCGCCTCGTGAGGAGTCAGGTTTTGAGCTTCGTCCACAATGATGAACTGTTGAGGCAGACTGCGCCCCCGAATGTAGGCCAGGGCTCGGATGTCGAGCACATTGGTTTCCTGGAGGTACTCGATGCGGCTGGTGCCACCGTTGCCGCCGGCCCCTTTACGACCCTGATGACCTCCTCCGTTAGGAGCCCCGCCGCTTTCGGACAGCAGATACTCGAGGTTGTCGAAAATCGGCTGCATCCAGGGAGAAAGCTTCTCCTGTTCGGTTCCCGGCAGGTATCCCAGGTCGCGTCCCATAGGAATCACCGGGCGGTAGATGGCCAGCTTGCGATAGATCTTCTCCTGGCAGACTTTGTGCAGACCCACCGCGATGGCCAGGATCGTTTTACCCGTGCCGGCTTTGCCGGCCAACGTGACCAGAGGAATGTTGTCGTCCAGCAGAATTTCCAACGCGTAACGCTGCTCGCGGTTGAGTGGGCGCAAGCCCCAGATGTCGTGACGCATCTCACGGACCTGGTGCAGGCTGTGGCTGGTGCTGTCGTAACGAGTGATGGCGCCGCCGCTGGCGCGCAACATGACGAACTCATGGGAGGTCAGCGGCACCGGCCCGGGGTCGACGACGTCCACGGGGATCGACTTGTGCTCGTAGAGCTGCTGGAGGACATCTTCGCTGGTCACCAGTTCGCGATGTCCGGAATACATCTCTGATAGCTCCACGATCTGATCGTGGCGATAGTCCTCGGCAGAAAGACCCAGGGCCTCGGCCTTGACGCGCATGTTGATGTCTTTGGTGACAATCACCACTTTGCGCTCGGGCGACTCGCTCTTGATGCCCAGGGCGGTGGCCAGAATGCGATTGTCCACATTGTGGGCGAAGCCGGGAGGAATCAAGGTGTCCAATTTGCGCATCTGGCCGATGTCGACCCGCAAGGTGCCGCCCTCAGGCAGGGTCACGCCTTCATTGACAGGACCCTGACCTCGCAGCTCGTCGAGTTGATTGATGACCCAGCGGGCGTTGCGATTGAGCTCAGTCGAGCCTTTCTTGAAGTTATCCAGTTCATCCAGGACGACCAGGGGCAAGACTACATCATTGGCTCGAAAAGAGAACAGCGCTTCCGGGGAATGCAGCAAGACGCTGGTGTCGAGCAGGTAAATCTTGGGGTCGCCCCCCTTTCCGATGGCCTTCTTCTTGGCCATTAAATGGGCGCCCCCGCTTGCTGGCGAGCCAAGAACTGGCAGTACTGGTCGACATCGTAGGTCGAGCCGATGACCAGCGGAACCCTTTGATGGAGGGCGGTTGGCTGCACATCCAGGATCCGCTGGGTACCGGTGCTGGCCTTGCCGCCGGCCGCTTCAACCAGAAAGGCCAGAGGGTTGGCCTCGTAGACCAGGCGCAGCTTGGGCTTGGGGTTCTTGGGGTCGGTGCAATTGGACGGATACAGGAAGACGCCGCCGGTCAACAGATTGCGATGAAAATCGGCCACCAGCGAGCCGATGTAACGCAGTCCGTAGGGACGCTGGGTTTCTTTGTCGACTTCCTTGAGGTGCTGAACATAGGCCTTCGTTCCCTCATCCCAGGTGTTAAAGTTGCCCTCGTTGACACTGTAGCTCTTGCCTTTGTGCGGAATGCGAATGTCGGGATGGGAAAGCAGAAATTCGCCCACGCTAGGATCGAGCGTGAATCCGTGCACCCCGGAGCCGGTCGAATAGACCAGGATGGTGGAAGAGCCGTAAACCACGTAGCCGGCGGCCACCTGTTTGCAGCCTTGCTGCAGCACATCTTCCAACTTGCCGTCACCGGCCGGGGTAACGCGCCGGAAGACACCAAAGATGGTGCCGATCGAGACGTTCTTGTCGATGTTGGAAGAACCGTCCAGGGGGTCGAAAACCAGAATGTAATTGCCTTTGGTAAACTTGGGTGGGATGGGAATGATATGCTCGACCTCTTCGGAAGCCATACAACAAAGGATGCCGCCGTGATCCATGGCCTTGAAGATGCGGTCTTGGGCGAAGGCATCCAGCTTCATGACCGTCTCGCCTTGAATGTTCTCCTCGTCGGTGGCTCCCAAGATCTCGACCAGACCGGCCTTGTTGACTTCGCGACTGATAATCTTGAAGGCCAGCGTCAGGTCCATCATCAGCGAAGTAAAATCGCCCTTAGCATCAGGAAACGCTGTTTGCTCCTCGAGGATATGACGGTTGAGGGTGACGAGTTTGGTGTTGAACATTCTTCCTCCCTAATTCAGGCGTCGCCTTTCTCTAAAACGGCATGATCTTCCTAGTGCCGGCGATAGGGGCCAGTCGGGCTGAAGGCGAATCGCTAGTAAACTGGGGGAAAACTTCGGAGGTAATGCATGTCCCACGACTACCGCGGTTTTCAAGATAAGATTGGCGCCGACATGGCCACTGCTTCGGCGGCTGCTGCCAGCGTGGACCGAGGCGGCAAAGGCAGCAAGCTACGCATCCGCCACTCTGACATGGAAGCACTGGTTCCCTCCGGAGCACTGGTCGAGTTTATACCGACCACCGGCCACAAGCTCAAGTTCGGCGACATCGTGCTGGTGCGCACGGGCAACGAGTTTTCCTTGCGTCGCTTTGTCTCGTTTCAGATTCTTAAAAGCGGTGCCAAGGTCTCGGTGGCCCGAATGGCCCCGCCTCAATTGGAAACTTATCCAGACGGCTCCCTGGTAGGCAAGGTGACCAAGGTGGAAGCCAAGGGAGTCTCTTACGACCCGCTCAAGAAAGAGGGTCAGTTAGTCAAATGGCGCAACGAATGGACCTTTTTTGGAACCAGCTCCATGCTCAAACGCTTCGGCCAGCACCTCAAGTTCTTCGGTAAGATGATGAAGAAAAAATAGATGTCCAAGCTCCTCAGCGCCCAGGAGGCCGTTGCCTTACTTCGCTGCGGCGACACAGTAGCTACGGGCGGATTCGTTGGCATCGGCTTTCCTGAGCTGCTGGCAGTGGCCTTGCGCGAGCGTTTCGAAAAGGAGCAAAAGCCGGCCGACCTGACCTTGGTCTACGCCGCCGGTCAGGGAGATGGCAAGAACCGAGGACTCAATCACCTGGCCCACGCCGGCATGATTAAGCGCGTGGTCGGCGGCCATTGGGGGCTGGTGCCGGAACTGGGCCGACTGGCGGTGGAAAACCAGATCGAGGCCTATAACCTGCCCCAGGGAGTCATTTCCCATCTCTACCGAGACATCGCCGCCGGCAAACCGGGCGTTGTCACCCATGTCGGGCTGCACACCTTCGTCGACCCGCGCGTCGAGGGCGGGCGCCTGAACACGAAAACCACCGAAGAACTGGTGGAAGTCATTCAACTGGGCGGGCGCGAGTGGCTCTTCTACAAGGCCTTCCCCATTCAGGTGGCGCTTTTGCGGGGAACGACGGCGGACCGGCGGGGCAACATTTCCATGGAGCGAGAAGCGCTCAGCCTGGAGGCCCTGGCCATTGCCCAGGCGGTTCGCAACAGCGGAGGCCTGGTCATCGTGCAGGTCGAGCGCCTGACCGAAAGACATCAACTTCATCCCCAACTGGTTACCCTTCCCGGCGTCCTCGTCGACGCGGTGGTGCTGGCTCCATCCGAGTATCATCCGCAAACCTTTGCCGAGCAGTACAACCCGGCTTACACCGGCGAGGTCGTTGCTCCGTCTACCTCCTTTCAGGCCCTCGATTTAGACGAGCGCAAAGTGATCGCCCGCCGAGCCGCTCAAGAACTGGTGCCGGGCGCAGTGGTCAACCTGGGCATCGGCATGCCCGAGGGGGTCGCCTCGGTGGCTTTCGAGGAGGGCGTGCTGGATCAGGTGACTCTGACTGTAGAACCAGGAGGCATCGGCGGCATTCCCGTGGGCGGATTGAGTTTCGGCGCAGTGCGCAACCCCGAGTCGATCATCAATCAGCCGTCTCAGTTCGACTTTTATGACGGCGGCGGCCTCCACCAGGCCTTTTTAGGCATGGCCGAAATGGACGCGCGCGGCCACGTCAACGTCAGCCGCTTCGGCAACCGAGTGGCCGGGGCCGGTGGCTTCATCAACATCAGCCAGAACGCGGGCCAGGTGTGTTTTATGGGCACCTTTGCCAACAAAGCCCGCATCCGCTTTGAAGACAACGCGCTGATCATCGTAGAAGACGGCCCCTGCAAACTGGTGGAGAGGGTGGGGCAAATCACCTTTAACGGCGATTACGCTCGCCAGAAAGGGCAGCGGGTCCTTTACGTAACCGAACGCGCCGTTTTCTCCTTGGAGCCCGAGGGTCTGGTGCTGGTCGAAATAGCGCCCGGCGTGGACCTGCAAACCCAGGTGCTGGACCGGCTCCCCTTCCAGGTCGAGGTCAGCCCGGATCTGCGGAGAATGGACGCAGCCTACTTCGGGAAGCCCAAAATGGGACTGACCCGCCTGGGCAAGCGGACCGTGGCCGATCGGGTGCGCTACCGCCCGGAAGAGAATGTGCTTTATCTGAACCTGGAGGGGCTGGAGTTCCATAGTGCGGACCAAATTCATGAGTTTGAACGCCAGCTAGTGCCTTGCTTGAACTTTTCCGGGCGGGTTCACGCCGTCATCAACTACGATCGATTCTACC
>JALHOV010000154.1 GCA_022842865.1 Vulcanimicrobiota bacterium
GCTCTTCCGATCTAAGAATATTATGTGAACGCCGTCAAAAAACTTAAGATCCCGCCGGAAGTCGCAAGATCTTCGGTGGAGATTTTCCAGACCTTACCGACTGCCTTGATCCAGTGCAGCGACATCCTGGCAGCGATCGATCTGCAGCGCCTGCACACCATCTCGTTTTGGGACTGCCTGGTCATCGGCTCCGCTATCAACTCACGCTGCAAAATTCTCTACAGCGAAGACCTTCAAACGGGCCGGGAATTCGGCAACCTGAGGATTGTGAATCCCTTCCACGCAGAAGAACCGCTGACAGCCGGTTAGTCGGCCCGTTCCACCGTCAAATGGGCCGACCAGCGCTGTCCCATGTTGATCTCGATGGCCTCGCCCAGTCGAGCGCGCGTGTCCACGCTCAAGCGCTCGGAACCGTAGGCTGTCTTTAGCTGCAGTGCACAGTTCAGTTTGACAAAGTCCGCTTCGCCCGCCTCGCTCGGAGTCACTTTCAGGGTAAGCTCGGGAGTCTCGGCCTGACCGATGGAAATCTCGGCAGGCACTCCCGTGCGCGTCACCACCCGGGGCCGAGCGTGAGTTACGTCGCTACCGTCAAATTCGGCCGTGATGCGGTAGCCACGGGCGGCCTCGGCACCGAGCCAACAACCTCCCAGGATCAACCAACATAGAATCGTTTTCATAAGGTCCTCCTATTGAATAAAGAAACTGGTGGCCTTGGGGGCTTCGCTAGAATTGCCCACGTAAACTTCAAACTCACCGGGCTCCACCGTCCAGCGCATGGCCCGGTCATAAAACCCCAGCTCTCGGTCGCCTAGCGGGAATTTCACCGTCTGGGAAGCTCCCGGCTTGAGAGCGACGCGTTGGAAACCGCGCAGTTCCCGCACCGGGCGAGTAACGCTGGCCACCTTGTCGCGAATGTAGAGTTGCACCACTTCGTCTCCCTCGCGGGTGCCCGTGTTGGTTACGGTGGCCGTCACGGTATGGTCCGCTGCCACAACCACGCCATCAATTTTAAAGGTGGTATAGCTGAGGCCGTAGCCGAACCGATACTGAGGAGAGTTGTCCACGTCCACATAGGTGGAGACGTATTCGGGGCGCAGATTGGCGGGACGACCGGTATTTTTGTGGTTGTAGTAGATGGGGCACTGGCCCACATTGCGCGGAAAGCTGACCGGCAGTTTGGCGCCGGGATTGACGTCACCGCTGAGCACGTCGGCCACGGCATTGCCGGCTTCGCTTCCGGGGAACCAGCATTCCAGCAGGGTCGGGCAGTTCTCGGCCACCCAACCCAGCGCCAGCGGGCGGCCGTTGAAGAGAGTCACCACGTAGGGTTTGCCGCTATTGTGCACCTGCTTGACCAGGGCTTCCTGTTCGCCCGGCAGCCCGATCATGGAACGCGACCTGGCCTCGCCGGACATGGCCTCCGCTTCGCCCACGGCTACGATGACCACGTCTGCACCGGCCAGGTTGAGCGTTTCCACCGGACCCTTGAAGTCGCAGCCCTTCTGGAACGTGACGGTGGCGTTGGGATACCTGTTCTTCAAGCCCTGCAGCAGGGTGATCACTTCCTCCTTGCGGCCGTCCCCGTGCCAGGGACCCAACAGGTCCGCCTGATTGTCGCCCAGCGGGCCGACCACCAGGATGTTCTTGGGGCTCTGCAGCGGCAGCACGTTCTTGTCATTCTTGAGCAACACCAGCGAGCGTGCCGCACTGGTGCGGGCCAGGGCGCGATGAGCCGGGTCTTTGAGCACGGACTGCTCGGGCGCCTCGTCGGTGTAGGGATTCTCCCACAGCCCCAGCTGCTTTTTGACGCGCAAAATGCGGCGCACCGCTTCGTCCACGGTGGACTGCTGAAGCTTGCCTGACCGGATCAGGGCCGCCCCGTTCTGAGCGATGTGCTGGCTGACCATCTCCATGTCCAGGCCGGCATTGATGGAGTCCAGGCCGGCCTCGGCGCCGTCGGCCGAGAGGCCGTGATTCCGGAGTTCATCCACCGATTCATAGTCGCTGACCACAAAGCCTCGGAATCCCCACTCCTTGCGCAGGACGTCGGTCAAAATGAAGCGGTTGGCCGTTGAGGGGATGCCGGCCGTCTCGTTAAAGCTGGTCATAAAGGTCATAACCCCCGCGTCCACACAGGCCTTGAAGGGCGGAAAGTAGACTTCGCGCAGAGCCCGCTCGGAGACGTCCACGGTGTTGTAGTCACGGCCGCCTTCAGCGGCGCCATAGGCCACCCAGTGCTTGGCGCAGGCGGCATACTTGCCTCCGCGCTGAAAGCCTTGCACGCGGGCAGTGGCCAGCTTGGAGCCCAAATACGCATCCTCGCCGGCTCCCTCCACGATGCGGCCCCAGCGGGCATCGCGGGCAATGTCGACCATGGGTGCGAAGGTCCAGCGCACGCCCTGGGCGCGACTTTCCTTGGCGGCAATGGCAGCCGTCTCCTCACAACCTTTCGGATCGAAAGAGGCGGCCTCCCCAAGGGGTGTGGGGAAGGTAGTGCGGTGCCCGTGAATGACGTCAAAACCGAAAAGAATCGGAACTTTCAGGCGGGACTTCTCGACCGCCTCGCGCTGCAGCTCGTTGGTCCATTTGGCCCCCACGCAGTTGAGAATGGAGCCCACCCCACCCTTGCGAATGCGCTCTTTTTGCTTCTCGTTGTCGGCCGCCGCGCTGGGGCCGGTAGAAAATCCGAAATCGGAGAACTGCTGAATCTGACCGAGCTTTTCATCCAGTGTCATCTGTTTGAGAAGGCCCTCGATGTCCTGAGCGAAGGCGGGAGCGGTGAGCAACAAGGCGAGCAGCGTCTTTTTCATGCACCGCCGTTCGCTTCGCAGTCGGCTGTTTTCCTCTGGTAGCAAAATTGCGCGGTGCCCCAACTGACGGGCAGCTTCTGCATGCGCTCGTGCTCCCAGGGCGGTCCCAGAATCCAATCTTGAGCCACCAGGATATGCGCCTGTTCATCCAGTTTGAGCTTGAGCCGGGCCCGGGTTTCTTCGGGAAAGGCGGTGGCCGAAACCAGGTAAGCGTCAGCCTGGGGCAAGGGCTGGTAAAGAAAATTGCCCGAGACAAAGGTGGCGTCCACCTGCATGGTCTCGGCAATGCGCTGTGAGCGTTCGGTGTAGACGGCAAAATACTCCAGCCCGATGGTCTTGTAGCCCAGGGCCGCCGCCACCAGACAGGGCAACCCCCTGCCCGCCCCGATGTCGCAAATCGTGGCTCCGGCCGGCAGTTTGAGCGTGTCCAGAATCTTGAGCACGCTGAGCACCGGGGTCTCTCCAAAGGCCAGCGAGCCCACATGGTAGGGACCGCGCATGTTGTAGACCATCTTGTTGGGGTCGAGATCGCGGAATTCCCGTTTCAGCTCTCGCTTAAGCTGCCGCCACCATGCCTGTTTCCGCAGCTGATAGAACTCGCTGAGATACAAGCTGAGATTCCAGGTCAGCGCTCCGATGGCCATGTGGTATGCGAACTACCTACACGGGGTAACTACTCCTGCCATGAAAGCCTTACTGTTGTTTTTGCTATTTTTAACGCCCGTCAGTCCCCCCCGCTTCCCAGGTTGGGTCGAACGCCGCGGCTCAGAACTGATCTGTGAGGAGAAGCCCGTCCGCTTACGCGGCATGTGCCTGGGCAACTGGTGGGTGCCAGAAGGCTACATGTTCGGTTTTACCAAGGCCACCTCGCCGGCCCAGATCGAACGAGGCGTGCTCGAGTTGCTCGGCCCCGAGGAGAGCCGGGCTTTCTGGCAGAGCTATCGCGAGAATTACGTGCGTCGCGAGGATCTGGAGTTACTGGCCCGGGCTGGCTTCAACACCGTGCGCGTCCCCTTGCACTGGAAGTTTCTGCGCGACGAAGCCGAGATGAAACGTCTGGACTGGCTGGTTCAGGAATGCAAGCGCTTAAATCTCTGGGTGCTGCCCGATTTGCACGCCGCTCCGGGAGGGCAGACGGGGGACAACATCGATGATGGCGCCTCCTACCCCTGGCTCTTCGAATCGGCCGAGTCGCGCCAACTGGCGGCTCAGCTCTGGCGCGAAGTGGCCGAACGATATCGTGATGAGCCCACCGTGCTCGGCTACGAGTTACTCAATGAGCCGATTCCCAATTGGCCCGGCTACACCGCCCTGCATCCCAAACTGGACGAAGTCTATCGCGAGATGGGCCGGGCCATTCGAGAGGTTGACCAGCGCCATTTGATCTTCTTGGACGGCGCCGAGTGGGCCACCAATTTTTCGCGGGTGTCGACCGACTGGGACCAACGGCTGGTCTTGGCCTTCCACCGCTATTGGGCCGACCCCCAGGCCATCGGGCCCTATTTGGAGCTGCGTAAAACCCGGGGCGTGCCGCTGTTGATGAGCGAATCGGGCGAGAACGACCAGAAATGGCTGCGCGAGTTTCGAACCCGGCTGGAGGTCGATCAAGTGGGCTGGTATTTTTGGCCCTATAAAAAGATGAAAACCGATAGTTGCGTGGCCCTGGTCAAGACTCCGCCGCATTGGGACAAAGTTGTGGCCTGGATCGACGGCCTGGGCATGGACGGCGAAGCAAGGCGCAAACTGCGCCCTACCCGAGAGGAAGCCCGGGCTGCCTTTGCCCGGTTGCTGGAAAACGTGCGCGTGGAGAACTGCCAGGTGCAAACCGGCTTTGTGGATGCGCTACTGAAGTAGCACCTCAGCGATTTCTTCGGCGATGGCCAGACTGGCGGTGGCGGCCGGGCTGGGCGCGTTGAGCACGTGCACCGCCCGACCCTGCCGGTAGATCAGAAAGTCGTCCACCAGGGCGCCATCGGGGCGCACGCACTGGGCGCGAATGCCCGCCTTGGACTTGACCAGGTGGTGGCTTCTCAGGTCGGGGGTGAGCTTCTGCAGTTCTTTCAAGAACAGCCACTTGGACATGGAACGAAGCTGTTCCCACAGTCCCATGCGCCAGTACTTCACGGCCAGCCGCTGAAAGCCTGGGTAGGTCAGCGTTTCTAAGGCCTCGCGCAGATGGAAAGTCCAGCCGTGGTAGTTCTCCCGACCCAGAGCCAGCACTGCGTTGGGCCCGGCTCCCACCGTATCGTCGATGTGGCGGGTCAGATGCACGCCCAAAAAGGGAAAGCGCGGATCGGGCACGGGATAGATCAGCGTCTTACAAAGATGGGCGGCCTCGGCGGTGAGCGAGTAGTATTCGCCGCGGAAAGGCACGATCTTTACCTCGGAGTCGGCCAGTTTATCGCAATAGAGCCCGGCGCAGTTGACCCAGGCGTCAAATTCGCCGCTGTCGACCCAGGCCGTCTCGAGCCGCACCTCCAGATTTTCGGCCAGCTTGTACACCACCTGAACATAGTCGACAATGCCCGTCTCCGGCACAAACAGGGCTTCCAGCCCGGTGCAAGCCGGTTCGATTGCGCGCAGCTGTTGCGGGTCCAGCCCCCGGACCTGCAATCCGTGTTGCTGGCCTCGCTCGCCCAACTGTCGCAGCTTCTCGACCTGGCTGGCATGACTGGCCACGATCACCTTGCCGCAGCGCCTCCAGGCGATGCCGTGCTGCTCGCAAAAGGCTTCCAGCAACTGACGGCCGCGCAAGCAGGTGCGCGCCTTGAGAGACCCGGGCGGGTAATAAATGCCGGAATGAATGACTCCGCTGTTGCGCCCAGTCTGGTGCGCCGCCAACCGGTCTTCCTTTTCGAAGACGGTCACCTTGAGGCCCCGCTGTTGCAGGGTGTGAGCGGTGGCCATCCCCACGATGCCCCCACCCACGACGGCCACTTTCACGGGCAGCCCTTCTGGTTTGGGCAAAGGCGCTCCTGCGAAGGGTTGCGAAAGGGAAGGAGTGGAAGAATATCACGTCGATCTCCAACTGGACCCGCAAACCGATCCGGAAGTGCTGGATGACCTGCTGACGCAGCTGGTGCAAGCGGCCGGCGGTCAAGCCGGAGTGATGACCACCCGGTTGTCGACCGGTCCGGTCACCTCCCTTTACGGCCTGGACCGCGAGCATTCGCAACCGCTGGTGGCCATGATGGAATCGCTGGTCGAACAGGGCAGCATTCCCCCCGAGCAACTGGCCGAGCTCGAGCGAGAGGCGCGCCGACGCGGACAAGGCCGTCCGCTGGCCATCCCGATCCGTAGCGGCGGCAAGCCGGTGGGAATTTTCTGCTTGTGGCACCGCAGCGAGGCCCCTCCTTTGCTCCAGGACAGTCCCGGTCTGGTCCACCTGACCGTCGACCAGTTTGAATCCGGTGTGCAAGGAGCCCGTCTGCTGGAGCGCCTGTTGCATGAGCGCAAGTGGCTGGAAGCGGTGGTGCAACATAGCACCGACGGCGTGGTCATTCACGATCCCCAGGGACGAGTGATGGGCTACAACCTGACCATGTCCAAGCTTTCCGGCTGGAAGATCGGCGAAGCCGTGGGCCAACTGGGCAATGACGCCTTTCCTCTGGTGCTGGTGGACAGCCACGTATTTGATACGGCCGTGGCCGTGTCCGGCAGCGTCCCCTGGCTCTCGGCCACCGACCCGGTGGAAGCCCGGCTACTGGCTCGCGATGGACAAAGCGCCGAAGTCGAGGTCATCGGCTCCCCCTTGTTTGATCGCCAGGGACAGCCGCTCGGCTGGGTGATGACCGTGCGCGACATTTCCAAGCGCAAGGAAATGGAGCGACTGCATAAGCTGTTTCTTTCGGCCGTTTCTCACGAACTGCAGACCCCGATCGCCATCATCCGGGGCTATGCCGGTCTGATGGCCGATCCCGAGGTCGAGCTCAAGAATGTCCGCGAGCAGGCCGCCGTCATTGAAGAAGAAGCCCAACGACTGGAGCGCATGGTGCAGCAAATGCTCTACGCCACTCGCATTCAAGCCGGCGGCCTCAAACTGCAACGCAACCTGATGGAGGTGGGGCCCTGGTTGAAGAAGTTGTGCGATAAGTTGCGACCCGTCTACAAGCTGAAGGGCGCCAAAATAAGCCTGCACGAGGAGGACAAGGGAATCTTCGCGGCCGTGGATGAGGAAAAACTCCAGCAAGTCATCACCAACTTTGTAGAGAACGCCTTCAAATATGCCGGCCCCCGACCGATCAAGGTCCATCTGCGCAGCGATGGAGCCCGGCGCCTGCGGATCGAGGTGCAAGACTCGGGCCCCGGCATCCCCAGCGAGGATCGGGAGCGCATTTTCACCGCTTTCGAACGGGGCGGCGATCCTTTGAAGCAACGGGTGCGCGGGGCAGGGTTGGGTCTGTATATTTGCAAAGCCATTGTAGAAGCCCATGGGGGAAAAGTTGGGGTGGACCCGAGCAAGGAAGGCGGAGCGTTGTTTTACTTCACGCTGCCGAGGGAGAAGTAGTCTATGTCACAGTCAGGACAGTTCCGCAACCGGCTGATTCTCGTTATCGAAGACGAGCCTCGCATGCTCGACCTGGTGCGCATTTCTCTGGAGGGTGCGGGTTTTGTGGTGTCGGGAGCCATGTCCGGCCAGGAAGGCCTGGGCAAGCTGCGCGATGAGATTCCCGACCTGGTGGTGCTCGATCTCAACCTTCCCGACATCTCCGGGTTTGAGGTGCTTCGCGAGATCCGCAACACGGTCCAGGTTCCCGTCATTATGCTGACCGTTCAGGCCAGCGACGACGACCGTATCTTCGGCCTGGAATTGGGCGCCGACGACTACTTGGGCAAGCCTTTCAATCACCGCGAACTGGTCAGTCGCATTAAAGCCGTCTTGCGCCGAGCCGAGATGCCCGCGCCCGTGACCCGCGGCGCTGTGCGTGTGGACGACAACCTGAGCGTCGATCTGGACAAGCGCGAAGCCATCGTGGCCGGCACCGCCGTGCACCTGCGCCCGACCGAGTTCAAACTGCTCTATCAGTTCCTCAACAATCCTGGCCGCATCCTCACTCACGAGCAACTGCTGAGCCGGGTTTGGGGCGCCGAATATCGCGACGACACGCAAATCCTGCGCCTCTACATCAATTACCTGCGCAAAAAACTTGAGCCCGATCCTGAGGGGCCCAAATACATCACCAACGAGCGCGGCCTCGGATACCGCTTCATCGATTTTAAAACGGCCTAGATCCCGGCTTTCGGCCCCGGGGGAAGCGGCACCGGCACGGAAAGCTCAATCGACCAGTCGTGGTTGGCCACCAGTTGGCCTATCTCAATCATACCCGGCCCGGGAAGGCTAGCCAGAAAGATGAACCGCCCTGCCTCATCGGCCTGCCAATCGCCCAGCCGTTTGCCCTGGAAAAAGAAGGAGCCCTGCCGAGGACCATCCGTTACCAGTGCCGTTACCGTGACCTGATAACCCGGACCGTCTGGAACTAACCGTATGTCTTCCACCATGATTGGCTCATAGCTAAAAAGCTGGGTGAAGAGACACACTCCGCCCTGACTGGCCAGACCGATGCCGGTCCGGTTAAATCGTTGATTGGCCAGATTCTTATGGTGGGGAGGGCTGGCAATCCAACTTTTCACCGCATCCTCGGCCAGCGCTGCGGGCGGGCAACCTTCCGTTTTGTGCAGGTTCTCGGCGGAGGAGGCGGTAAATCGCCAGCCGCCGCGCAGTCTGTCCTGGACCGTCCTCCAACTAGGGGTCGGCGAGTTATGACTGAAATACTGATTGGTGAGCATATCTGCGGAATGGCCACGGGCGATATCGGATAGCTTGATATCGTAGAGCAGTGGCTGAAGACCATGGCTGACGCGGTAACGATTGATCTCAGCTCCTATTTTCTGTTCCACGTCGGAGAGTGACTGGCAAAAACCGGTGTGGCTCAGGATGACCAGAGCCACGACGCACAATCCCATTCTCAAAAAAAATTGGCCTCCTCAAAGATTGAGAAGGCCAATTTCAGCAAGAGAAGCGAACTTCCCTTGATTTTATCGCACTAAGGGCTGGTCGGGAAAACGACATTATTGAAAAATGTGCCATTATTGTTGTTTGGATTGTCGTCGTCGTCGGTCAGCTCGCGGTGGATCAGGTAGGCGCCGCCTCCCGCCAGAATCAGCGCGCCCGCCAGCAGGCCGCCGTTGATGCCGCCGCCGCCTGACTCCACGTTGGCCGTCGGAGGGTTATTCCGAGGGGGGGGCGTCGATTGGGTCGAGGGAGACGGAGTATAGCTAGGAGTCGCCGATGGAGTATAGCTGGGAGTGCTGCTAGGAGTCTCATCCTCGCCCACTCGCTTGCCCTGGTTTTCCTCGCCTTCGGTGAAGCGGCGCGGTTCGGTGTTGCGCTTGCGCACGTCGGGACCTTCAACCGCAACCGCACCCTCCTTGCTCCAGGTCTCGAGGTTGGTAGGAATCGCTCCGGCATCGGAAGCGCGGACATCCCCACTCACTGCGAATACCTTCCCGGTGGTAGAATCCATCACGAATTCGCCGTTGCTAGCGGTGTAGACTGCCTTCTTCGAGGTCAGACGCAGCGCGGTCGGCTCGTCCAGGTGCACATAGACCCGACCGCCATCGGCAGCCAGGTTCAGCCGCGGTTCTTTACCGCCGGCGGCCTGATACTTGATACTCGCACCCTGGTCCAGGCGTACCGTCGCGCCCGGCACCTTGATGGTGGTTTCCGGTTTGGTCGACCGAATCCACTTGCCAGCATCGAGGCCTGCGGTGGCGGCCCATTGACCATCGGCCTGTCGAACCTCGGCCTGACCCCGCAACACCTGCGCCTCGGGCGGTGCGCCCTTGGCTGCCCAGGCGACCGTGACTCCGGCGATGAGCGCGCCAGACAGAAACGTGATTTGAATTCTTGTGATCATCTTTCGTCCTCCAGATCTTCAGGAGAGTCTACCTCCAAGCATTCGTTCTGCATTGCGCACGGAGTACTTACTTTGTACTGGTTAATCCAATTGGTGCCGATATGGGCCGCCATGAAGGGTTTCAGGAGCGCTCTAGAAATAGATCAAGCTCCCCAATCGAAAGCTCGTACTTTTATGCCAATTTCTTTATCCACCGCTGGTTATCTCCTCAGCCTGGCAACTCTGGCCCTGAGTCTGAGCGGCAGACCCGGCATCACCGGCGACCCACCGACCTGGCAGTATCTTGCGGCCGGTCCTCTCTGCGTGATCGCCGGGTTCCAGCTCTGGAAAAACGGGACCACCAAGAGGCCCGCGTTTTTCTACTGCCTATTTTTGCTTTTCGCCAGTGCGGCCCTGAGCCTGCTCGCATCCGTTGCACTCCAACTTAGCTTTCAATCGATGGCTTCGATGGCGGCATTTCTAGGAATTGCGGTCTCAGTCTCTTTGTCTGCCTCCAGTCAAACGGGTTGGTGGCGGATGGCCGTCAGTTTAGTGGCAATCGCCGGGGCCGGTTCGCTGACCGCGCTGCTGACTCACTCCCAACAAGCCAGCGCCGGGCCGCTGCAAGCAAATTTCACCAATCCGGACACCTTTTCTCTCGTCCCACTGTTGGCTTTTTTCCCCTGTCTGGCTCTTGCCGCACGATCACGGGCCGGCGGCCGGGTGCTTTTTGGGTCTCTGGCCGCGCTTTTGATGGGAACGGTGCTGATGACTGCCTCCAGAGCGGCTGCTCTGGCCCTTGGTCTGGGCTTCTTCGCCTTTGTAGCGACACTCCTAAGCAGCACTTCAGCCACACAGCGCCAGTCCGCGCGACGGCTGCTCGTCCTGCCAGCGGTCACGTTATTGATTCTTATATTCGCAGGCGAAAGTCTGCGCCTTACCGACAAATTTCTAAGAATTGGGACGAAAATCGAGGCTGCCAATATCAAGAGCCGCTCCGATGTCGCTCGCTACGGCTACCGCAGTTTCCTGCGCAGTCCGGTGATCGGATCAGGAATCGGCTGCTTTCACTTGATCTATCAGCAGGACCGTCCACCTCTGGTCGCGGGCGAGGACTACATGAACGTAGCCCACAACGACTTTGTGCAGTGGTTCGTGGAGACGGGTGTGATCGGGGGATGCATCTGGATCCTGCTGCTCGCCTCCAACCTCGTGACCGCCTGGACCAGTTACCGGGCGCCCGCTGCCTGGGCGGCCGGCCAGGTCGGCTCAGCCCTGGCAATCGTCGTTTTCTGCGCCCTTAACTTCGCGACTCCAGTACCCGTCTGCCTTCTCTGGATAGGCGCCACTCTCGGCCTGACTCTCGGTCTGAAGGGACAGCAGGAAGAATCCGAACCGGAACCCTCCTGGAGGCCGAAGAATTTTGCCTGGTTTCTCGGGCTGGTTGCCCTCGGCGCCTGGAGCTGCCACCAGAGTTGGCAATGCTGGCAGGTAGAGCGCCTCAATCGGGCCATCACTCTCTCGGAGAAAACTCTGGACTGGGAAAAGGCCGTGCGCCTCGCCCAGGAACTCGCCTCAGCTCAGCCAGCCGACTCCAAAGGGGACCTCCAGGTGGCCCGTCAAGCGCGCCGCGCTTACCTTTTTTCTGGCAAAGCCCTCTGGCTGCGCACCGAAGAGCAGGCTTTATTGCGGGCCCTGGATGCCAGTCCCCGCGACCTGCGCACACTGATGCTGGTGGCCCGCCACTATGAAGCCCGCTTCCGAGACAACCTGGCTCAGCCTTTCATTAAGAGAGCCGCCGAGCTGGCTCCGACCAATCCTCACGTGCGTCGAGCCGTCGTTCGCCACTTGATCCGGACCGGCCAGTTTGCCAAGGCAGCCGAAGGCCTGGCGGCAACGGAATCGGTTGGAGTGGTGGTGGATGACGCCACTCTGGCACTGCTCGTCAGCTGGTTGGAAATTCAACAGCCCTCCCGCGGCCTGGATTTTGTTAGAAAACTGGAGCCGACTCGCTCGCTGCAAGTAGGTCTGGCGGCCGCCGCGCAGGCCAGCAAGGAAGGCCAGCATGGTCCTTGCGCTCGGTTTTTGACCGACTTGGCCGCTCGCTTTCCCGATAACCTCAAAGTGTCTTTTGATCTGGCTCTGGCGCGCGGACAGGCCGGCAACAGCCGACGGGAACTGAAAGAACTTGAGCGCTTGCGCCACGCTGTACAGCTTGGAACGGAGGTGGAAATAGAAAGACAGGTCTGGCAGCGTTGGGCGAATCTCCAACAAAAGGCGGGAAAGGCAGACCTTGTGGCCGCCGAGCTGGACGAATTTTTGCGCACTCACCCCCGTGAATTCTGGGCCCGGCAAATGCTGGCCGGGATGCTGTCAGCCAGTGGAAACAAGGGAGCCGCTCGCGCCGCCCTGGCCGAAGGCCTTCGCTATGACGAAGATGGATCCGTCCGTCTGCGCCTGGGTGAGCTCTGCGAGAGTCAGGGCCTTTCTGGACTCGCCCTGAGTTACTACGAGGAAGCCAGTTCGATGTCCGCCACCTCAAAACAGACGGTAACACCGCGTTTGGAAAAGCTTAGAACGATTGTCGAGGAAGAGTTGGATTCTGCCCAGAGTCTCACGGAATAGCGGGGCGATGCGGGGGGAACAGGATCATACCCTGTGGCATGGGCTACCGCGTTAGAACGCCCCCCGTGTGGCGGTACGGATAGCCAAACGCAAACCTAACTGCTTGCGAAGTTGCCCTTCCTGGCGCACCAAGCTGGCCACCCTGCAAAGGTCCTTGACGTGGTCATCCTCTAATTCCGCCAGGAAAGTCAGCACCTGGTCCAAGCTGATATTCTCGCGCTTGGCCCGGCCCTTGTCAGGCATTGGCTGGACGCACCTTTCCTCGTCAGCTGGAGGCAATGCTGCCGGGACCGGCGTTGGCTCGACGCACCTTTCCTCGACGGCTGGAGCCAATGGTGCCGGGACCGGCATTGGCTCGACGCACCTTTCCTCGACGGCTGGAGCCAATGGTGCCGGGACCGGCATTGGCTCGACGCACCTTTCCTCGACAGCTGGGGGCAATGCTGCCGGGGCCGGCGTTGGCTGGACACGAATGTCCGCGGGCACGGACTCCTCCCGCACGTCCATAGTGGTCACTTTGCAAAAGGTCGTGAGCTTGACCTTTCCAAAACGACCGGATCGTTTGGGGCGACTAGCACACAACCATTGACGCTTCAGGAGCCTGACACCCGGGGTTTGCGGGGACATTGACCAGAACTCGATGACCTCGGCCGGCCCATTGCAATCAGGGCAGAGCCCACTCTCCTTCGGTGGTGTTGGCTGCTTAAACGGCGTGCGGTCGTCTAACCGGAGGTTGGCTTGCATCCGCAGACTTTACCGCCGCCAGAGACTGGTAGCGCCCCACAGATATACCGGCTCGAAAGTACATTCTTACCGGCCCGTCAGGCAGCCCGGCTAGACGATGCCGGCCAGGCGCAGTTGGTCGGCCAACTGGGAAGGCTGGCGGCTGATCTGGACGGCATGAGAGCGCACCGCCGAAATGGCGCCGCGGATGTCCTTGAGGCCGTGGCCGGTGACCACCGCGATGATTTTCTCGTCCGGGTGAATCCAGCCGGCCTCGAGGGCTTTGCTCAGGCCGGCCACCGAGGCGGCTCCGGCCGGTTCGGCGAAGATTCCCGTCAGACGAGCCAGTTGCAATTGGGCGGAACGGATCTCGTCGTCGCTGACGGTCAGGTAGTGTCCGCCACTTTCTTTGACGACCTGCAGCGCTTGATGAGCGACTCGCGGCTCACCCACGCAGATGCTGTCTGCATAGGTACAGGCGCCGGGTTCCGCTTCCAGAAAACCGTGCCGGTGGGCCTTACTCAAGACACTGGAACCCTGCGCCTGGATGCCGTAGAGGCGCGGCAACTTGGGAAGCAGCCCGGCCCGATGGAGGTCGAGGAAGCCCTTGCCAATCCCGGCGATGATGCAGCCGTCCCCCACCGAAACGAATACCGCGTCGACCTGAGGCAGTTGCTCAAAAATCTCTAGCGAGACCGTCTTCTTACCCTCTAACGTGAAAGGATTGTAACCGGTGTTGCGGTTGAACCAGCCGAACTGGCGAGTGGCCTCCAGACTGAGTTCGAAGGCGTCGTCATAAGTTCCATTGACCAGCAAGACCTCGGCGCCATAAACCAGCAGTTGGATCACTTTCGCTTCGGGCGCGTTAAGCGGCACGAAGATGACCGTGCGCAATCCGACCGAAGCACTCAATCCGGCCAGCGAGGAGGCGGCGTTGCCGGTGCTGGCGGCGGTGATCAGTCCAATGGACCGGTCTCGAGCCGCCGCTATCACGGCGGCACTGGCGCGATCTTTGAAGGAGGCGGTGGGATTTCGCTGATCTTCTTTAATCCACAAACGGGGCAGACCAAGCGCCTGGCTCAGGCGAGGCACTCGGGTCAAGGGAGTGTCGCCCACCAGCAGTGGCGGTAAGGAATCTGCGCTCTGGATGGGAAGCCAGCTGGCGTAACGGCCGATTCCGCGCTCTCCACTGGCCTGCACCCGCAGCCACGATTCAGCCAACCCGGCGTAGTCGTAGAGCACCTCCAGCGTGCCACTGGGGCCACACTTGCAACAAGTGTAGAGAAATTCCGAGCCGGCGGGTGTCACGGCGCCACAGGCGGCGCAGCGCAGCGACTGGACCAGGGGATTTCTGTTCATGGCCGCTTTAGCTGGGGGGAGCCAGGTGCAGAGCGGCCACCTTCTCTACCAGTTGCTGAGGAGTAAAGGGTTTGGAGAGAAACAATACCTCTTCGGGCACCTGACCATCGGGGTTATAGCCCGACATCATGAGCACCGGTAGCTTCGGTCTGGCACCAAGGACTCTCTTGACCAGCTCATTGCCCGTCATTTTCGGCATCTGAATGTCGGTCACAAGCAGGTCAAACTCCCCTCCCTGAAGCGCTTCCCAGGCTTGTTCCCCATTCTCGGCGCAGGTCACCTGGTAGCCGTGATTGGATAAAACCTTCAGGGCGAGGTGACGCAGAGCCACCTCATCTTCCACCAGCAACACGCGCAAATTTTGTCCCTGCATTCCGGGTTCTTTCCAGCGGGAGCGCGGCGATGGCGGGCTCTCTGAATACCAAGGGATCTGCTCGCTATCCCCAGCCAAACCCCGGTCTCCCGTCGAATGCATACACGGTGGTTAGTCTATGCAAAAAACATGGCATCTGACAAGGGATAACTAAAGGGATTTGCACAACAACAGGCCCAGTCTTAAGGCCGCATCTGCTCTTTCCAGCGTAACAGCGGACGCTCCATCCAGCGATAGCTCGCCAGACTACAGACGATCACCAGCAGGCTGACGGCTACAACGTAAAAGGCGAAAGTTGCCAGGGTATGCGGTGGAATACCCAGCCAGCGCATCGTGTGATAGACCGCCAGAGCAAA
>JALHOV010000155.1 GCA_022842865.1 Vulcanimicrobiota bacterium
AACTGAACGAGATCCCGTTTTAGACCGCAGGCCCCGTGTCCTGGACCGGGGCCTGCCCTGTTTCTTGTCCTGGACAAATACCTCGACCGATCGGGGACAAAAAGCGCGACAACTGACAATGCCGAAAATCCCGACCGCTCCAGAGGCCAGGACTCGAGAAGGGCGACGGTCTCCGCTCGCAGGCGCGACGAGCAACGAAAAATTGCTCGCCTGCCGAGGAAAGGGGATGTCGTCTCGTCGAACGCTTTCCATAGAAAGCTTCCTCGTCTTCGGCACATGGCAGAAAGTTAGCAAGGGAGGCTTTCCCCGTTTGAGGCTTATTTCATACTGAACTGGAATACGCCCAGACAAGACGAACGACTCGACAGGAAGCCAACCATGACCAGCATTCAACAACGTGCCGAACTGCAACGCCGGATCTGGCAAATAGCCAACGATGTGCGCGGTGCCGTCGATGGCTGGGATTTCAAGCAATACGTACTGGGAACCCTGTTCTATCGCTTCATCAGCGAAAACTTTGCCGCCTACATCGAAGGCGGTGACGGCAGCATCCGCTATGCCGAGTTGGCCGACAGCGTTATCACCCCGGAGATCAGAGACGACGCCATCAAGACCAAAGGCTACTTCATTTACCCCAAGCACCTGTTTGCCACCGTCGCGGCCAGCGCCAACACCAATGAGAGCTTAAACACCGACCTCGCCGCCATCTTTTCCGCTATTGAATCCTCTGCCATTGGCTATCCCTCAGAGCAGGACATCCGGGGCTTGTTTGCCGACTTCGACACCACCAGCAACCGCCTGGGTAACACCGTTAAAGACAAAAACAGCCGTCTGGCCGCCGTACTCAAAGGCGTGGCCGAGCTGAACTTTGCCGAATTCGAAGGCAGCAACATCGACCTTTTCGGCGATGCCTACGAATTCCTCATCTCCAACTACGCCGCCAACGCGGGTAAATCCGGTGGCGAATTCTTCACCCCCCAGCATGTGTCCAAGCTGATTGCCCTGCTCGCCATGCACAAACAGACCAGCGTCAACAAAATCTACGACCCAGCCTGCGGCTCCGGCTCGCTGCTGCTACAAGCCAAAAAGCACTTCGACGCCCACATCATTGAAGACGGTTTTTTCGGGCAAGAAATCAACCACACCACCTACAACCTGGCGCGGATGAACATGTTCTTGCACAACATCAACTACGACAAGTTCAACGTCCAGCTCGGCAACACCTTAATTGACCCGCACTTCGGCGACGACAAGCCCTTTGATGCCATCGTCTCGAACCCACCGTACTCGGTGAAGTGGATCGGTAGCGACGACCCCACGCTGATCAACGACGAACGCTTTGCCCCGGCGGGCGTGCTCGCGCCCAAATCCAAGGCGGACTTTGCCTTTGTGCTGCACGCGCTGAGCTACCTTTCCAGCAAGGGCCGCGCCGCCATCGTCTGCTTCCCAGGAATCTTCTACCGGGGCGGTGCCGAGCAGAAAATCCGCCAGTATCTGGTGGACAATAACTATGTCGAAACGGTCATTTCGCTGGCGCCCAACCTGTTCTACGGCACTACTATCGCCGTGAATATTCTGGTCCTATCCAAACACAAAACCGACACCAACACCCAGTTCATCGACGCCAGCGGCCTATTCAAGAAAGAGACCAACAACAACGTGCTGCTTGACAAGCACATCGACCAGATCATGGCCGTGTTCGATAGCAAGGCCAACGTAGACCACTTCGCCCAGTCCCTGCCTTACGAGAAAGTCGCCGTCGACTACAACCTTTCGGTTAGCAGCTATGTGGAAGCCAAGGACACCCGCGAAGTGGTGGACATTGCCCAGCTCAATGCCGAGCTGAAAACCACGGTCGCCAGGATCGACCAGCTGCGCAAGGACATTGATGTCATCGTCGCCGAGATTGAAGGCGAGGAGCTGGAGGTATGAGCGGCGTCAGCTTTTTGGGAAAGTTATTGAATGGGGTTGAGATGGAGTGGAAGTCGCTTGGGGATATTGGCGAGTTTATTCGTGGCAAGCGCTTTACGAAAGCTGATTATGTTGAGAGCGGCATCCGAGCGATTCATTACGGCGAGATCTACACTCGATACCGCGTCTTCACGACTCATGCGATTTCTCAGGTCAGAAGTGACCTGGAGGCCTCATTGCGCTACGCAGAGCATGGAGATGTAGTCTTAACCGACGTCGGAGAGACCGTCGAGGATGTCGGTAAGGCCGTGGCATGGCTTGGAGAAAGAAAGGTTGCCATTCACGACCACTGTTATGCTTTTCGGCACTCAATGAATCCGAAGTTTGTTTCCTATTGCATGCAGACATCGTCGTTCATTGCCGAGAAGGCAAAATATGTGGCCAGAACCAAGGTTAATACATTGCTGATAGATGGGTTCTCCAAGATTACTATACCTGTCCCGTGCCCAACCGACCCCCAAAAATCGCTCGCAATCCAAGCGGAAATCGTCCGCATCTTGGACACCTTCACCGAGCTTACAGCCGAGCTGACAGCGGAGCTTACAGCACGCAAGAAACAACACAACTACTATCGCGCCCAGTTGTTAAGTTTTGAAGAAGGCGAAGTGGAGTGGAGGACCCTTGGCGATATTGGCGACGTGAAGATGTGCAAGCGTATTCTGAAAAATGAAACGCAATCTTCAGGCTATGTGCCTTTCTACAAGATCGGCACCTTTGGAAGGCAAGCCGATGCATTCATTTCCAGCGAAATTTATGAGTCTTATAAAAGCCGGTACGCCTTCCCAAAAGCAGGAGACGTCCTAATTTCTGCGGCGGGAACCATTGGCCGCACAGTAATCTACGACGGCGAGCCCGCCTATTTTCAGGACAGCAATATCGTCTGGCTGGATAATGACGAGAGTATTGTTACCAATAAGTATCTTTCGCATTTCTACAAAATAACAAAATGGTTTGTTTCAGAGGGTGGAACGATAGACCGCCTGTACAATGACAATATCAGGAAAACCAAAATACTCGTTCCATTTCCAAAAAATCCAGCAAGGTCATTTGCGGAGCAGGCACGTGTAGTAGCGATCCTGGACAAATTCGACGACCTTACCAACTCTGTTATCGAAGGCTTGCCACGGGAAATTGAACTGCGTAAGAAGCAATACGCGTATTATCGGGACCTGCTGTTGAGCTTCCCCAAGCCTGAAGAAGTAGAGGCCTGATATGGGAAAGACGCTGACCGAAATCGCGCAGCAGCTGAAAGACGCCAACAAGAAGGTGCAGCTGATCTATGGTTTTAATGCCACGGGCAAGACGCGTCTTTCCCGTGCATTCAAAGATTTGATTGCCCCAAAAACCGATTCTGAAGACGGGCAGCAGTCAGAGTCAGCGCAAAGAAAAATTCTCTACTATAGCGCGTTCACTGAAGACTTGTTCTACTGGGACAATGATCTGGAAGAAGATGTTGAACCCAAGCTGAGGATTCAGCCCAATACCTTCACGGATTGGGTGCTCAAGGAGCAAGGCCAAGACATGAACGTCATCACGACCTTTCAGCGATACACCAACGACAAATTGACGCCGCGTTTTAATCCGGAACGAACGGAGAAAGACAAAGACGGCAAAGACGTCACTATCCGAGCCTTCTCAGAGGTTACTTTTTCTATCGAGGGCGGCGACGCTACACATTCTGGAAACCTGAAAATCTCCAAAGGCGAGGAGAGTAACTTCATTTGGAGCGTCTTTCATTCTTTGATTGAGCAGGCGATTTTCGAGCTGAACATCGCAGAGGTCGCGAATCGGTCTACGGATGTTTTCGATAATTTGGAATACGTTTTTATTGATGATCCGGTAAGTTCTCTGGACGAAAATCATCTGATCGAATTGGCGGTCAATCTAGCAAGCTTGATCAAATCCAGTCAAACCGATCTGCGCTTCATCATCACTACGCACAATCCACTGTTCTACAATGTGCTTTACAATGAGCTGAATAGCAGGGCATGCTACATGCTGGAGGGCTTCGAAGATGGCAGCTTTTCGCTCACTGGAAAGAAGGGCGACTCTAACCAGAGTTTTTCCTATCACTTGCATTTGAAGCACACCATCGAACGGGCGGTTGAAGAAAACAAGGTTGAAAGGTATCACTTCACTTTGCTGCGGAATCTTTACGAGAAAACGTCTAACTTTCTTGGATACCCGAAATGGTCGGACCTTTTGCCCGATGACAAGCAACTCTACCTGAGTAGAATCATCACTTTCACAAGCCACAGCACGCTATCGAATGAAGCCGTTGCAGAGCCAAGTCAGGCGGAGAAAGCGACTGTCAAGTTCCTGCTCGATCGTTTGAGTGGCAACTATGGCTACTGGCAGGAGCAACAAAATGGTTGATTACATCAAGCCCATTGCTGAATCCAATAACTTCATCATTCTGGACAGATACAGCCAGGAATGGAAGGTCGCGGAAAGCTATCAGAGCGAAGGAGATCTGGAGCGCGAGTTCATCCAAGACCTGATCGATCAAGGCTATGAGTCCCCGCCGGGCCTGAACACATCTGAAGCCTTGCTCGCCAATGTGCGCGCGCAGCTGGAGACACTCAATAACATGCGGTTTGCCGATGGCGAGTGGCTGCGCTTTGTGGAAACGTTTCTTGACAGGCCTAGCGACGGCATCGTCGATAAAACCCGTAAGATTCACGACGATTATATCCACGACTTCGTCTTCGACGATGGTCGCATTCAGAACATCTACCTGCTGGACAAGAAAAACATCGCCCGCAACAAAGTTCAGGCAATAAAGCAGTTTGGACAGACCGGAACGCACGCCAATCGCTATGACGTGACGATCCTGGTCAACGGCCTGCCGCTGGTGCAGGTGGAACTAAAAAAGCGCGGCGTGGCGATTCGTGAGGCTTTTAACCAACTGCACCGCTACAGCAAAGAGAGCTTCAACAGCACGAATTCACTGTTCAAGTATGTGCAACTGTTCGTAATCTCCAATGGCACCGACAGCCGTTACTTTGCCAACACTACGCAGCGCAACAAGAACAGCTTTGACTTCACTATGAACTGGGCGAAGGCTGACAACAGCCTGATCAAAGACTTAAAGGACTTCACGGCTACCTTCTTCCAGAAGCACACCCTGCTCAATGTGCTGCTGCACTACTCGGTGTTTGACGTCAATAACACCCTGCTGGTGATGCGCCCTTACCAGATTGCCGCCACGGAGCGCATTCTGTGGAAGATCAACAGCGCCTATCTGGCCAAGAACTGGAGCCAACTTGGGGGCGGCGGCTTCATCTGGCACACCACCGGCTCCGGCAAAACCCTCACGAGTTTCAAGGCTGCGCGTCTCGCCACGGAGCTGGAGTTCATCGACAAGGTGTTCTTCGTGGTGGATCGTAAGGATCTTGACTACCAGACCATGAAGGAATACCAGCGCTTTTCACCGGACAGCGTGAACGGCTCGGACAGTACAGCGGGTCTCAAGCGCAATCTGGACAAGGACGACAACAAGATCGTCGTCACCACCATCCAGAAGCTGAACAACCTGATGAAGAGCGAAGCCGACTTGTCCATTTACGGCAAGCAGGTGGTGTTCATCTTTGATGAATGCCACCGCAGCCAGTTTGGCGAGGCGCAAAAGAACCTGAAGAAGAAGTTCAAGAAGTTCTATCAGTTTGGCTTTACCGGCACGCCTATCTTCCCCGAAAACGCGCTGGGCGCTGAAACCACGGCCAGCGTGTTTGGGCGCGAACTGCATGCGTATGTGATCACCGATGCCATTCGGGACGAGAAAGTGCTCAAGTTTAAGGTGGACTACAACGATGTACGCCCTCAGTTCAAAGCCATCGAAACCGAGAAAGATGAGAAGAAACTGAGCGCGGCAGAGAACAAGCAAGCACTGCTGCACCCGGACCGCATCCGCGAGATCACCCAGTACATCCTGAACAATTTCCGGCAGAAAACCCACCGCCTGCACTCGAGCAGCAAGGGCTTCAACGCGATGTTCGCGGTCAGCAGCGTGGATGCTGCCAAACTTTACTACGAGTGCTTCAGGCAGCTGCAAAACAGTGGCGACAAGCCGTTGAGAGTAGCCACCATCTTCTCGTTCGCCGCCAACGAGGAGCAGGATGCGATCGGTGACATTCAGGACGAAAGTTTCGATGTGTCTGCCATGAACAGCAGCGCCAAGGAGTTTCTGAGTGCGGCCATTGCGGACTACAACGCGCTGTTCAAAACCAGTTTCAGCGTCGATAGCAATGGCTTCCAGAACTATTACCGTGATCTGGCCAAACAGGTCAAAGCCAAGGAAATCGACCTGCTGATCGTGGTGGGCATGTTCCTGACCGGCTTTGATGCCCCCACGCTCAACACGCTGTTTGTGGACAAGAACCTGCGCTACCACGGGCTGATGCAAGCCTACTCACGCACCAACCGCATTTATGATGCAACCAAAACGTTCGGTAATATCGTCACCTTCCGCGATCTGGAGCAGGCGACCATAGACGCCATCACCCTGTTCGGCGACAAGAACACCAAGAATGTGGTGCTGGAGAAGAGCTACAAGGAATACATGGAAGGCTTCACCGATGCGGTTACCGGTGAGGCACGACGTGGCTTTGCCGAAGTGGTGCAGGAGCTGGAAACGCGCTTCCCCGACCCCGCCGCGATTGAGAAGGAAGCCGACAAAAAGGCGTTCGCCAAACTGTTCGGCGAATACTTGCGTGTGGAGAACGTGCTACAAAACTATGATGAGTTCGCCAGCCTGAAGGCGTTGCAAAGCGTCGACATGACCGACCCGGCGGCAGTGGAGGCGTTCAAGGCCAAACACTATCTAACTGATGAAGACCTGACCACACTGCAAGCCATCACGCTCCCCGCTGAGCGGAAAATTCAGGATTATCGCTCCACCTATAACGATGTGCGCGACTGGCTGCGGAGGGAAAAATCTTCCGCCGAGAAGGAAAAATCCTCCATTGACTGGGACGACGTAGTCTTCGAGGTCGATCTGCTGAAGTCACAGGAAATCAATCTGGATTACATCCTGGAGCTGATCTTCGAACACAATAAGATGGTCAAGAGCAAGTCGGACCTTGTGGATGAAGTTCGCCGCCTGATTCGCGCAAGTCTGGGTAACCGCGCCAAAGAGAGCCTGCTCGTGGACTTCATCAATCAGACCGACCTGGACAAGATTGGCGACAAGGCCACTGTGATTGACGCCTTCTTTACCTTCGCCCAAGCTGAACAGCAAAGTGAGGCTCAAGAGTTAATTACCTCCGAAAACTTGAACGCCGAGGCGGCGCGACGCTATATCACCGCCTCGCTGAAGCGGGAGTTTGCCAGTGACAGTGGCACGGAGCTGAATACAGTTCTGCCCAAGATGAGCCCGCTCAATCCACAATACCTCACGAAAAAGCAAAGTGTGTTCCAGAAAATCGCGGCGTTTGTGGAGAAGTTCAAGGGCGTGGGTGGACAGGTCTGAGGAAGGCTCGTCTAGCATACGACCATCGACACGGCTGCCAAAGTTTCAAGGGCCTTCGCTGCCGGAATCTCCGTCATTTTCGCGTCAGACAACCAACTGAGGTCCTCCGCGTGGTGATGGCCAAATTGCAGGGTCACGCGGATGCCTAAGATACCATCAGTTGCCGAAACGGCACGGCTCACCGCTACGGACAGCTAGCTCCACTTGATCCTGAGATTACTGGGCCGACTTAGGCGAGAGGACTATCTTGCCTGAATCTGTCCTATGTAGTGAGTTCTATCGACATGGTTCGTCGAGAATAACTCAGCGTCGCGGGCCTGAAGCTGTGCGATATCCGAAGCAAATAAGTTGGGATGCCCAGAGAATCCATTGATTTTCCCTTCTGGACTTTCGACGTCAACAAATTGAATCTGGTCAATGCGAATTCCTCCCAAGGATTTTTGTTTAACATCGTAGCCGCAGGTTCCCTTTACACGAGCGTAGCCCTTGCTTTGGAGTGGGTAGTCAATGTCGAAAGCAACCGTTTCCTTGTTAGGGTCGCCAGTGGGATACAGTCGTAAGCTTCGGGTAACTCGTTCGCCCTCAAAAAGGAAAGTGGTGTGCTTACTCGCTTCCCGAAGCCGTATGTCATTCGCCTCCTCCTCCGAAACCTCTACGTTCTTAAATTGCAACATTCTAATAATCATGCCGCCTTTGTCGGGGGCACGCAAGCTTTCAAGGTGAGCATCCAAGTGAGAAAGGATTATCGCCTTCAGATAATAGTCGAGTGAATCAAAGGCTTCGAATGTTGGGGCTTTGAGGTCAGCCTCTAGCTTAGAGAGACAAGTCTGGACGTCGCGAAACAGCGTTACGGATCCGGATTTGCCTTGAACCTCAGCCGCCAACTCCGGATGAAGGGAGTCGTTCCCCTGGGCAAGTCGAAAGTCATTATCCGCACTAATAAGAATCACGTGTGCTTCGTCAGCCAAATCACTGATCATTTCCCAGGTTATTGAGTCCACAATTTGTCCGGCCTTGGTATGATTGGGAGGCTTTTCACTGATCACCCGCCAAGCCGCACGAGAGATCTGCACTTGCGTTGCGACCAGTCTTTCAAGCATTCTGAAAGCGGCGAGACGCGCGGTAATCATCTCGTCTATTTTTGAACCACTGAGAGGGGTGCGCGGCTGTTGGCATCCAAAAATTCCAGTGAGATATCGATCATCTTTGTCCTGGCGCGCAAGAATGTCGGTCACATCCTTCTTCACATGCTTTCTGAGCTCGTACTCCAGGGGATCCGTGAGGACCAAATGGCCTCTCTTGCGCCCAATCGAATATAACAGAGATTGAAACGACGGGCCTCGAAGAAACGGATCTGATTTAATAACGTTTGTATCCAAAATCACCTTGACAGGTAGCTCTTTATTGGCACCAAGCTTTTTTCTAGTCAAAACACCCTCCCAATCAATGCATTCCTTGTATCAGCCAAGTTATTAAGAAACATCAAGCTTTGGAGTAGGTGCCCGGCTCCGACTGTGCCAGAATCGCTTCCCTCGGAAAATTCTAGGTGAGCTATCGACTGCCCCCGAAGAGAACACCCGATCACGCAGAGTACCATACCCTGAAGGTTTGCGCGTGCTGACGCTTGACGTAATCACTAGTTGCTCCTAGCAGCCATGTCTCAGAATTTCCCCATAGAAGTTAATTTGCTCATTGTCTGATCTACTCGGAAGACTCACTAGGCTTGGCCACGTATTCCAGCACCCATCGATGTTCATCCTCAGGGTCGATGAGACCAAGCGCTTCAGACAAAACTTGATTTGCGGTTCCGTTGTCCGAGAAAAAGGCGGAGAGTGTGCGTAGAGGTGATGACCTTCCTAGTGACTCCGTTTCCAGTTCGTGAGCGACTGATTTGAAATAGTTGGCAACCTGTCCCGGTAAGGCTTCAGTGAACAGCTTCAGCACCTGCGACTTCTCATAGTCGTCGTCGCCTTCAAGAACCAGTAGCAATTCCTGGAATGCACCGGAAAACAGCTTCGACGACGGATAAAGCAAACACCAGCTTAGCGAAACGCGAACAGGCCATACTCCCTGATTACGATAGGCGTTCCTGAAGTCCACCATAAACTCCCGAACGGACCTGTGCCTATAAGCTGGGTTCTGCATGCAGGCTTTCTCAACCAAGTCTCTCCAATTTGGAGAAAGCAGGCCTGGATGAAACTGTGAATCCTCACCGGTGATTGCCCAATACAAGATCCTGCCGAGCGAGAAAACGTCGGTTGTGGGATCTAAGAAATGAGCTCCGCCTAGCTGCTCTGGCGAGGAGTAAAAATCCGTGCCCAACCCTTGGTTGGTCGACGAGAGCTTCGAGTCTGCTGACCCAGGCTTGTAGGCCAATCCTAGGTCGGAAACTCTCGCGCCCCCGTTGAAAACAAGGATGTTACCGGGTTTCAGGTCTCTATGATACAGACCCTGGCTGTGAAGGAAGTCAACGCCCGAGCTGACATGTTCGAAGACCTCCAAAAGTTCCAATTTTAAACTGCTCTTCAGGCTGCCGGACGCGACACTCATTGTATAAAAGAACGGTGGATTGCATACTTCGCTGTCTATTATCTTGACGAGTTTGGGGTGCGACAACTTGGTCAGTATCTCCACCTCTCTTGTAAAACGTGCGATGGACTCCTCATTCTGCACCAAGAGTACTTTGACAGCAATTTCGGACTCATCGACGTGCCTTATGGCTCTGAAGACGCGACAAAACCCGCCCTCTCCAATTGTCTCTGTCAGGCTGTAACCGTGAATCCTTGGGAAGGCCTCGGCCTGCAGCTTCGCAACGGCCTTTCGAAGCTCGCCGATAAGTGTCACAGTGCGTCGAATATCGAGTTGGGCTATTAGCGAGGCTGTTCCACTGGCATCTTCCGCTCGAACATATACTACAGGCCGCTCTTCGCGAAAGTCGTCTCCAACTTTTATGATGCAGGGGCTCTGACGCCGACTCCCCTTTCGACCCCGGCCCTTACGAACACCACGAATTTCACTGTAGCCCTCGCTTGCCATTTCCTAGGCACCGATGCCCCAAAAAGCTAGTTGCCGCATTCTTCCACCCATTCCGTCCAAGCGGTCTTCAATTCAGAGCCCAAATGTCCTATTATCCGATTAGAGTCCAAAGAGACGGCCCAGCTCCTAGCCCCGGCCACATCCAACGCCGACGACAGATACGAGGCCAACAGCAGCTCCTTCGGCAGGGCCCAGTCCCACTTCTCCAGCGGCGGCACCTCCGCAAGCACAAACAGGGCAGCATCCTCCCCGTCCCAATCGGCGATCTGGCCCAGCACCTCGCGGGTGCGCTCCTCTTCGGCCCGCACGGTCAGGGCAATCCCCTCGTTCATCGCCTCGACTCCGAACTGGGCCAGCAGCAGCACCAGGGCGTCGTTGACGCGGTCGCCCATCCAGGTGAGCACGCAGGTCTCGGCTCCCTGCTCCACGAGCACTCGCCCACCCAGCTCAGCATAAAACCGGCGCGCAGCGGCCAGGGCCTCGGCGGCCGTCTCATCGAGAAACACGACCGGCTCCAACTCACTCACCAGCAGGCGCATCTGCTCGCGGACGCGGTCGTGGGCCAGGGCGCCGTGGGCTTCGAAGCGGGGCGGTTTACCGCCGGGGTCGGGGCGGACTACGATGGTCTTTTCTTTGTGAAAGACCTCGATGACGCACCAGCGTTTGCCGCCCAGGATGATCTTGGAGTCGGGCAGGAGCATGTTCGACACGGACAGGTTGCCCAGGGTGCGGCCCTCGGTGATCACTCGGTATTCTTCGTCGGTCTGGAAGGTCGCATAGAAGGTGTAGTGGTTGACGCATTGCTCGCCTTTGGCTCCGTGCAGCAGCAGGCCGGAGCTTTCTTGCATGAGCAGTTCGCGGCGGCCGAGTTCGCGTAGCAGGTCGGTGAACTGGGGCCGGCTGACTTGAAAGGCGCCCTCCCCTACCAGCAGTTTCCAGAGCTGGGCGGCGGTGGCGCCGCCGCGTTCTGCAATGACCGAGAGGATTTGCTGGACCAGGGTGGAGGCGTGCAGGGACTCGAGGCGGGGCGGTTCGCACCAGCCTTGCAGCAAGAGCTGGATGCTGGCGATGGTGTGTAGCAGGTCGGGGCGCAGGTTCTCGACGACGCCTTCGAGGTCGTGGGCGGGGGTGATGAGCTGGTAGGCGCGCAGGATGGCCGCTTCCCCGGGTCGGCGGCCGGAGCGACCCAGACGCTGGCGCAGGCTGGCCACCGAGGGCGGGGCGCCGATCTGAGCCACGGTTTTGACGCTGCCGATGTCGATGCCCATTTCCAGGGTGCTGGTGCACAGGCAGGTGGCCGGGCGGGTGCCTTCTTTGAGGGCGGCTTCGGTGGCTTCGCGGGTTTCTTTGGAGAGGCTGCTGTGGTGGGCCCAGAACTCGTTGGGGGCGCCTTCGCGTTCGCAGCGGCGGGAGAGCAGGTCGCAATACTTCTCGACGTCGGCGCGGGTGTTGGGGAAGACCAGGTTGTTGCTACCGCGCAGGCATTTGTAGAGCCCGTCGGCGATGGTGAGCACGCCCATTCTTTCGTCGTCTTCATCCAGCGGGTCCGCATTTTCTATAGCCTTGAGCAGGATTTTGATCGGCTGCTGAGCGGAGACGGAGACGATCATCTCCACCCGTTCGGGCTGGCGGGGACGCAGAAAGCGGGCGGCCAGGCCCATATCCCCCAGGGTTGCCGACAGTCCGATGCGCGGCACTTCGTGGCCGAGATGGGCCTGCAGGCGGCATAGCTGAGACTGCAGCTGCTTGCCCCGTTCCGAGTCGATGAACGAGTGCAGTTCGTCGATGACGATGTAGCGCAGGTCTCGGAAGAATCCGCCGACCTGGTGGCCGCGCAACACAAAGATGGCCTCCAGCGACTCGGGCGTGATGAGCACAATGCCGCGCGGCTGCTTCATGAACTTCTTCTTTTTGCTGCAGCTGATGTCGCCGTGCCAGGGAGTGACCTGAATGTCCAGGTGCTCGCACAGGTTGTTGAGGCGCCCCCACTGGTCGTTGATCAGGGCCCGCAGTGGGCTGATGTAGAGCACGGTTCCATTCGGGTTATCCGATTGCAGCAAGTGGCTGAGAATGGGCAGAAAGGCGGCTTCGGTTTTGCCGGCGGCGGTGGCGGCCGCGATGATCAGATCGCGCTGACCCTCCAGCAGCACCGGAATGGCCGCTTCCTGGGCGTCGCGCAGCGAGGTCCAGCCCTGCTTCCAAATCCAGTGGCGGATGCTCTCGTGCAGCAGCTCAAAGTGCGAGGAGCGCTGCTCAGAGCTGGAAACTGGCAAGCTCGTCATCCTCTTCGGCGGCCATCTCGGCCTCGGCCCCGTGGTCCTCTTCCACCTGCAGGCCGCCGATCAGCGGCTGCCATTCGGTGCCCGCGTTCTGCTCCAGAATGGCCAGCAGGTTCACAAAGGCGGTGATGGTGGTGCGCGGCGTGCGGAAGTAGTCGTCCCCCAGCCGGCGCGAGCAGTGCTGCATAAAGACCGGCACCGCCTCCTCGGGCAACAGTGCCTGGTCTTCCTGACCGTGGGCAAAGACGTGGATGATCTTGGTCAGCAGCAGGTAGAAGTCTTCCGGGGTCAGGCTGGTCAGGCGCAGCACCGGTCCGGATAGATCCAGCAGTCCATCCTTGGCAAAGGTGTTCTCGGCCAGGCGCGACTGCAGGGCCGTGTAGCTGTAGAGCCCCCGGCGCGTGTCCATCAAGAACTCGGGCGTGCCACCCAGCACAAAGCCCAGGCCATCGGCGGAACCCTGCAGCGAGTCGTTGAGAATGCGCAGGATTTGCTCGTAGTTGGAATTGCGCGCCTGGGTGTTGGCCAGTTTGTAGAGGTTGACGCATTCATCCAGACAGACCAGCAGCCCGTGGTAGCCGGCCAGGCGCACGAACTGGGCCAGCAGCTTGAGCTGGTCGTAGACGGTGCTGTCGTCCACGATGGCGCGCACGCCCAGAGCGTTGCGCGCGTCGGTGCGGGTGGTAAACTCGCCACGCAGCCAGCGCACCGCGTCCGACTTGAGCTGGTCGTTGCCCTGCTCAAAGCCCCGGAAGTAAGCGACCAGCACGTCGGCGAAGTCGAATCCGTTGACCAGCTCGGTGAGCGGCGCCAGCTTCTCGCGCACCACTTTCTCGGTGTCTCCCCCACCGGCTTTGGCTTCCGACTTGCACTGGGCGACGAACTTTTCCACCACCCCGGTCAGAGCGCCGCCTTCGGGCTTGAGCATGGTCGAGGTATTCTTGGTCAGCTCCGCATAGAGCGAGCGGGCCTGGCCACCGCTGGCCTGCAGGCGCCGGTCCGGGTTGAGGTCGGCGTGCATGGTCACCAGCTTCTTTTGCAGAGCGATCGAGCGTACCAGGTTGAGGAAGAAGGACTTGCCTGCGCCATATTCGCCCACCACGATGCGAAAGGCGGATCCGCCCGAGGCCACCCGCTCGATGTCCTTGAGCATTCCCTCCACTTCGCGCACCCGTCCCACCTGAATCAGGTGCTGGCCGGAACGCGGCACCACGCCGGCCCTCAGGGCCTGAATCAGAGTGTCGCGGTCCTTCGGTTTGATCGTGCTCATGCTAATACCATCTCCATCAATTGCGGGTTGATCTCCAGGGGGTCATCGCCTTCCAGCAAGACCTCGGCGAATTTCTCGTAGCTGGCTTCGTTGATCTGCTCCAGGGCGCCGTCGGTCATCAAGCCCATATCGCTGGCGGCGTCCTCCACTTCCTGACGGCGCCAGCTGGCCCGCGAAAAGAGCAGGCGCAGAAAGACGCTGTGATCGGAATCCAGCCCCAGCAGTCCACTGGGGACCGGTTCCGGCTCGGGCTTGTCCACTTCCTCATCGGCGAACACCTCGCGCAAGATGGCCGTCACCTGCTCGGTCTCTTTCTTGAGTTCGGCGATGCGATCCAGGTCCAGGGCAAAGCCCGGAGTGCTGGCTTTGGCGCTGGCGGGCGGCGCTTTGTGCAGATCGCCAAAGACGGTCTGCGGATCCAGGCCCAGCGTCTTGTAGAGCTTCTCCAGCAGCTTCACTTCGCTGGGGGAAACCGTGCCGTCGGCCTGGGCCAGGTGGGACAGAAATTTGCCGATGGTGGCGCGGGCCGGCAGCGGCAGTGGCTCCAGCTTTTTCTTGTAGGTGGCCAGGCTGATGGGCTGTTCTTTCTGCATGTGCAGATGGGCGTGCAGGCGTAGCTTTTGGGCCTCGCTCAGGTCCGGCCAGCTGTTGATGCGCTCGGCCAGAAAATCCGCTTCGTCCTGAGAGAAATCACCGTCGGCCATGGCCACGTTGAAGGCCAGTCCAATGGCCACGGCGGCGGCGTGGTAACTGGGGGTGGAGCGCAGCTGGCCGTCTTCGGGACGGGAGTGGAAGAGAACCACCCGGTCCTCCGCCTTGGGCAGCTTGGCGCCGCCCAGCACGTCCGGCTCCAGGCCCACGTAGACGCTCTCCAGGGCGCGGGCCAGTCCCAGGGTTTTGTCTTTGTTGAAGGCCCCGGCGCTGTTGAGCTTGCCGCCCAGTTCCGCAAAGCTCAGGCTCAGGCGGCCCTGCTGCAGGCTGTCGCGCACCGCTTCCAGCTGGGAGCGCGCCTGGGCCGGCCAGAGCGAGGCCGGAAGTTGCAGGAGCGCTTCCAGGGACTCGTCCTGG
>JALHOV010000156.1 GCA_022842865.1 Vulcanimicrobiota bacterium
GGGAAGGAAATGGCGATTATCCCTGCCGCTTTTATGTGGCCGGCAGCCTGGTCAAGGGGCGCTTTGGTGCCAATAGCGACCTGGACCTGATCTGCCAGGCCAGCCCGGAGTGGGCCAGGTCTCACTACCGCCACGCCTTCGACGACGTGTCCGTGCAGTATTTCCAGGGCGACCCGGCCTATCTGGCCTCGTTCGCCCCGACTCTGGAGCTCCACGACCCCGACCTGCGCCTTCTTTACCAGCAGGGCGTCGAAGCCCGGGGCTATGCCGTAGACAACGGGCACCTGGTGGCGCAGGGTCCCATCCAACGAGAATTAGAAATCCCGCCCCAAAACGGCAGCATCAACTGGTCTGCGCCTACGATGTGCTAGTGCCGGCTGCGGCTCGCCCGCATTGCAGTTAGCGCGCCTGCTCCAAGATGGTATTGTGGTCGGCTTCTGGCAGACGGATCAGCTCCGCTCCGAGGTTGCGCTGAATGCGCTGGAAGCCGGCCAGGTTCGGGTCGACCACTTCATCGCGTCCGCCCACAAAAATGCGAGTGCGAACATTGGCGGGCAAACGTAGAGCTTCCAATTGTTCTTGAAAACCTGAACTCGTTCCCATATCCTGACCGGGCCGCAAGACGGGAATCACGCGGCCAAGCACTCCGGTCACATCAGCACGAGCCCAGTTGGCCGCAGAGAACCCGCCCAGCGGGGGGGCCACCAGGTCCAGGTTGATGCGGCGGCCGCCAAGACGGCCTTGCTCTTGGAGCACGGACAGCGCCCCCAGGGTCACCCGGCCTCCCATACTATGCGCTCGCAGACTCAAGGGCTGACCGGGATTGCGATCCATCCACTCGGCCAATTGGCCCGCCAGGTCCCGACTGCTGTCGCCCAGACGGCGAAAGCGGTCGTCGTAAGCAAAGGTATGAACCTCCTGGCCGGTGCGCACACCTGGCTCGGCCAGAGAATCCACCGCGCCGGGTGCAGCATTCACGCCATGAATGGTGACCACCGCGCCATTCCGTCCTTGCACTAACGGGATCAGACGGCCCGGCTGATTGGTGCCCCCCAATAGCTCTCGCTCCTGCGCCTCGTTGGGTCCGCGTACCAGGGCCTGCATCTCGGCCCGGGTAGGAAAGCGTTCGGCTCTGACGGTGGGAGTATAGCGATCGGCAACGGGTTCGGCAACCTGATGCTGGCGGTTCCGTCGCTGGGGAAGTGCCACCGCCCGGGGCGTGGCGCGAATCTCGGGGCTCATACCGCCAGTCTAAGCCCCGCGGGGAGACCACCCTAGAGGTGGATGTAAACAGGCTGTTGCCGATGCTGCCGGTTTGTTACCGACTTAGAGCAGACTCATGCCGAGAAAGCCGCCCAGCAGCACCATGAAGAATGGATGGCAGCGCTGATAGCGATGGAGTCCCACCAAGGCCAGAGAGAAAATCACCAAAGAGCCGAAACCGTGCAGGGCCGAGGTCGCCATCAAATGCACGCCGGCCAGGGTCAGGCCCACCGAAATCGGGGCCATGGCCCGACGAAACCATTCCTGGTGGGGAGAATTGCTGAAATGGCGATAGCTACGGCCCAGCAGGTACGCCAGCAGGGCGGGCGGCAGAAAGAAACCGACCAGGACCGCGATGGCTCCCGGAACTCCGGCCACTTTGTGACCGACGGTCAAAACCATCATGCAGTTCGGCCCTGGAGCCAGCTGCCCTAAATTATAAAGCAAGGTAAACTCATCGCCGCTGGCCCAACCGTGGGCCACGCACATACGGGCCATCTCGGGAAGCATGGCCGAGCCGCCGCCGAAAGCCAGCAAGCTCAAGGTGCCAAACGACATGCACAGCGCCAGCAGGGTCAGCACGTGGCCACCTGGGGACGCTTCATCCACAGAGAGACCGGCAGCATCAACGCCAGCGTAAGAGGCAGACTCAGCTTGAAGATGCCGGCACATAAAAAGGTAATCAAGATGATCTGCAAGTCGGTCTGCTGGCCGAACAGCTTGTTTCCCACCTTCAGGGCGGCGTGGAAAAGCAGCGCCACCGACACCGCGGCCACACCTTTCAGGCCCGCAAAAGTCCAGGCGGGCGCCGGACCGCTCAAGAAGTAAGTAGCCAGGCCGAGCACAATTCCGCCGCCCGGAGCCATGACGGCAAGCAGAGCCATCAAGGCGCCCCAGGTTCCGGCCACGCGGTCGCCAATGAGAACGGCCAGGTTGGTGGTGTTGAGTCCGGGCAGAGTCTGGCAAAGACCGTAGCACTCAAGGAATTCCTCGTCCGTCAGCCAGCCCTCGCGAGCGACCACGGCCTCGCGGATATGGGCCATCATGCCCCCACCGATGCTGGTGGCGCCCAGAATCAGGAAGGTGGCGAACACCTTGCGCGGGCTGACTCTTCGATTCTGGGCTGACGTATGCATAACTCTTACCCAGAATACCCGGTACGGGCGTACTGGGGGTTGCTGGGAAGTTACAGGAATTCCAACGCCGGACTCTTGGAGGCAAAAAAAAAGCCCGACCTCGCGGCCAGGCTCTTTTTCCATTCCGAGACTACTTCGTGAGATCGAAACGGTCCAGGTTCATGACCTTGGTCCAGGCTTTGACGAAGTCGCGGACAAACTTCGCCTGCGCGTCGCTCTGGCCATAGACTTCGGCGATCGCCCGCAGCTGCGAGTTGGAGCCAAAGAGAAGGTCAATGCGGGTAGCCGTGCCCTTGAGGTCGCCACCGGAGCGGCAGCGGCCTTCAAAAAGCGACTGCTCGTCGGAGGTGGGCTTCCAGGTGGTTCCCATATCCAGCAGTTGCACGAAGAAGTCATTGCTGAGCGTCTCCGGGCGCTTGGTGAAGACGCCGTGCTGAGCGTACCCGTAGTTGGCATTCAGAACGCGCATACCGCCCACCAGAACCGTCATTTCCGGCGCCGTCAGGGTCAGCAGTTGAGCGCGGTCGACCATCAGTTCTTCGGCCGAAGGGATCTGACCGGCACGGAGATAGTTGCGGAATCCGTCCGCTTTGGGCTCGAGCACGGCGAACGATTCCACATCGGTCTGATCCTGAGTCGCGTCGGTGCGGCCCGGGTTGAAGGGGACGACGAGGTCGTGGCCGCCGTTTTTGGCAGCCTTCTCTACGGCCGCGCAACCGCCCAGCACGATCAAGTCGGCCAAGGAGACCTTCTTGCCGAAGCCCTTCTGGATCTCTTCCAGTTTATTGAGCACGGAGGCCAATTCAGCCGGTTGGTTCACTTCCCAGTCTTTTTGGGGTGCAAGCCGGATACGCGCTCCGTTCGCGCCACCGCGTTTGTCGGAATCGCGGTAAGTCGAGGCCGAGGCCCAGGCGGTGGAGACCAACTGGGAAATCGAAAGGCCGGAAGCCAGTAGGCGATTTTTCAGGTCCTTGATATCGGCTTCGTTGATCAGCTCGTGATCGACGGCCGGCACCGGGTCCTGCCAGATCAGCACCTCCTGGGGAACTTCCTTGCCCAGATAGCGGTCACGGGGTCCCATATCGCGGTGGGTCAGCTTGAACCAGGCGCGCGCGAAGGCATCGGCAAACTGATCCGGGTTCTGATGGAAGCGCCGAGAGATGGACTCATAAATCGGGTCCATGCGCAGGGCCATATCGGCCGTCGTCATCATGGGTGCATGACGTCGGTTGGGATCGTGGGCGTCGGGAACTGCCGTTGCCGCGGCGCCGCCCTTGGGCTTCCACTGATGAGCGCCCGAAGGGCTCTTGGTCAGCTCCCATTCGTGACCGAACAAGGTGTCGAAGTAGCTGTTGTCCCACTGGGTCGGCGTGGGGGTCCAGGCGCCTTCGATACCGCTGGTGATGGTGCTTACACCGTGGCCTTCGCCGAGGCGGTTGTTCCAGCCCAGGCCCATCTCGGCCATGGGAGCCGCTTCCGGCTCGCGACCGACCAGGGCCACGTCACCGGCGCCGTGACACTTACCGAAAGTATGCCCACCGGCCACCAGAGCCACCGTCTCCTCATCGTTCATGGCCATGCGGGCGAAGGTTTCGCGGATGTCGCGGGCCGAACCGACGGGGTCGGGATTGCTGTTGGGGCCTTCCGGGTTCACATAGATGAGGCCCATCTGCACGGCCGCCAGGGGGTTCTCCAACTCGCGGTCGCCCTCGTAGCGTTTATCGCCGAGCCACTCGCTTTCGCTGCCCCAGTAAATCTCATCGCCCGGCTCCCAGACATCGGCGCGTCCGCCGCCAAAACCGAAGGTCTTGAATCCCATCGATTCCAAAGCCACGTTGCCCGTCAGAATCATCAGATCGGCCCAGGAGAGCTGGTTGCCGTACTTTTGTTTGATCGGCCAGAGCAAGCGTCGAGCCTTGTCCAGGTTGGCGTTGTCCGGCCAGCTGTTAAGCGGTGCGAACCGCAGAGAGCCGGTGCCGGCTCCACCGCGACCGTCCTGGATACGATAGCTGCCGGCGCTGTGCCAGGCCATGCGGATGAACAATGGACCGTAGTGGCCATAGTCGGCCGGCCACCAGTCTTGGGAGTCCGTCATCAGAGCGTGGAGATCTTTTTTGACCGCGTCCAAATCGAGCTTCTTGAACTGCTCAGCGTAGCTGAACTCTCGATCCATCGGGTCGGACAGCGCCGAATGCTGATGCAACACTCGAAGACTCAACTGATTGGGCCACCAGTCTTTGTTGGTGGTCCCTCCCCCCACTGCGTGCTTCTGGGCTCCGTTCATGACGGGACACTTCATAACATCCATTATTTTACTCGCCTCTAAGTCGTTTAAATTCATTGGGCTTTGATACCCGCAACTGCCCCTTGGATAAACTCGACATAATTCGTTCAGACAAAACGAACGCAACGTTTAACGCCATTCGGACGACTTCACAGCATACTCTGGGTATGGCCTTCATTGCCGCAAACCCGTTTGGCACCGATCACCCGTTGTCATCGCCTGGTTGATCGGCGCCCTGTTCTTCGGCTTGAACACCTCCGGCAGCGCCTCCGCCTATGGATACGGACCGCTCGCTTTGGCCGGGCTGCTGGGGATATTTTCGCTGCTGGTGTTCGCTGGTAAGCCATCAGGAAAGTGTCTGCATTGTCGCCTGCCCGACCCGGACCGGGTCTATTGTCCCCAATGCGGGCGGCGCCCGCATCGCCCCGCCAACCCGTTTCGTCTGGCCATCGTCGTCTTCGGAACGATTGGCGCCGTCTTGCTGGCATTCCTTGGTTGTTGTTTCGCTCTCTGGCTCTGTATTGCCCAAAATATCGACCCCCAAGAAAAAGACATCAAAGTCGTACGTTGCCTGGGCATCTTTGCTTTGAGTTTCGGTTGCGCCACCGGGGTTCGCAAAGTCAGCCGCTAAGTTCAAGGGAAGCTCCGGAATAAAAGGAAAGATCTGTCGACCGGTAGACCAGTGCAGGAGGTTGTGTGCTCAAATTCTTCCCGATGTTGATTTCCTTCTTGGTGTTGCCACTTGCGGTCCAGGCCAAAGTTCCCGAGCAGGGCGCAATCTTCAGGCTGGCTCGGGTGAATTCAGCGGGAGACGAGAAAAAGATTGCTCCCGAGGAAGTGATTCCAAAGGGAAGCAAGTTGCGCTTTCGGGTGGAGGCGAGGAAAAAGCCCTGCACCATCGTGGCCAGTGCTTTCCTGCGCGGCAACGCCCGCGAAGTTGCCGCCTTGCCCCCTACCGCCTACCGCCTCCAGGCGGAGGAACAGACTTCTACAGATTTCATGATCGACAAACCCTTGCGAGCCAGCGATTTTTTTGTGGTAGTGGTGCCGCAGAGCTCGCCCACTTCCGAGCCCTTGATCGACCTGGTCAGGAAGTGGAAGCAGTCAAAAAATAGTCAGCCGGCTCGCATAGCTCTGCACGATCAACTCAGCCACTGGCTGACCAGTCGAGACCAAAGCCTCAACTACTCGGGGCCGATACCCAGCGAACTAGGGGGTGTGCGCACCACCTCGGCGCGGCCGGCCAACCCGACCCTCAAAGCCCCTTCGGCCGGAGGTGCGGCTTCCCTGGAAGCAAAATCCCGAGAGGCGGGAACAGGGCAGAGCCGAGAGTGGCAGAACAACGCTGACTGGATTTCCTGCACCCCAGACAAACCAGGAGTATTCATCTACCGCCTCGGCAAGTGAAACGCATCTGGCTCTGGCGCCTCGGCGCCCTATTTTTTTTGCTCGGCTGGTTTTACCTGACCGCTCCCCTGAGCCCGCTCGATACCTGGGGATTTGACACTTTCTTAAGGCTGAAAGCCCCGCTGGCTGCGCCGGTATCCAGTCGCATCGCTTATCTGGACATCACCGAAGAGCAACTGGACAGTTGGTCTGACACCAGAGCGGAATACGACGGAATCGCCGATCTCATGGACTTGCTGCGCCGTCAGGGCGCACAGGTCCTTGCCCTGGACCTGCTGCTGATTCGAGGTAAGGACTCTGACTTCGCCAGGTTTTGGGAGCAAGTAACCGACCAGGTCGATGTAGTGCTCGGTCGCACCACCACCGAGACCAGTCGGCTGCCTGCCGGCCAGGAGCAGGCGTCAGGACTGCTCAACCTGTTTCCGGATGCGGACGGAAAACTGCGACAATATGCCTGGACGACCAGGGGGAAGGACGGGCACCCCCTGCCGTCGTTGGCTCTCTCTGCTTTCCTCAATCTACGAGAGCAATCGTGGGATCCCAAGATCCTTGAGGCCAACGGAAGGGTTCGGGTCAGCGACTACAACGAACAGGGCGAGATGGTCGAAAAAGTCTTCCCCGAGCGAGTCTTTCTCGACGAGCGGGCCGTCTGGCAGCAGGCAACTCCCAGAAACTTTGTCCACGTTTCTCCCGCTCAACTGAAGCGATGGAATCAAGAAGGAGGCATCCCGCATTTGGAGGGCCGCGTTGTTTTCATCGGTTACGTGGCCCCGGGCTCTGCAGACCTGGGCACAACCCCCCTTAACGCTCGAGTCCCAAAAGTCAGCATGCACGCGATGGCTCTCAACGCAATCCTTCAAGATGCCTGGTTCGTCCCCACCGGCTGGCTGTGCAATGGCTTGCTTGCTTTGTTGCTGGTGCTTACCGCCCGCCCCGGCTGGCTTCCCAGTCTGCTGGGTAGCCTGGCCTGGTTGGTGCTGGGTGCGGCGCTGCCGATTTACACACACTGGTTTTTACCCTGGGTGAGCCTGCTGCTGGCCTGGAACCTCTGCTGCTTTAGCGAATATTGGCTGGCTGCGCGTCTGCGCCACGTTCGCCTGCTGGAAATGCAAAAGCTGGCCGACTCCGAGGACCCGCTCATTCTCAGGGTTTTGGGAGGTTACCAGGTGGTCCGCAAATTGGGAACGGGCGGGTTTGCCACCGTCTATCAGGCGATACCCACCGATACCCTCGACATCCGTCGCTCCGTGGCCATCAAAATTGTGCATCCTGGCGCCGCGGAAAACCAGGAGTTCCGCCGCCGCTTTATGCGTGAAATCCGCATTAGCTCTCAGCTCCACCATCCCCATATTGTGGAAGTGCACCAGTCCGGCGATGAATCCAGCTTGCTTTACCTGACCATGGAACTGCTGGAGGGTCGACCTTTGCGCGCCTACCTCATCGAGGGGCAGCCGCTGGACGAATCTCAAGTCGTGTCGCTGCTTCGGCCCATGCTGGAAGCTCTCGACTACGCTCACCAAAAGTCCGTCGTGCATCGAGACCTGAAACCTGAAAATGTTATGGTGCGCACCCGCTCGCTGACACCCCCTTGGGAATTTTATGACCTCAAACTGGTCGATTTCGGTCTGGCCTTTGACTCCCAGGCCAGCCAGCTGACGCGCAGTGGCGAGATATTTGGCACCCTGGATTACCTGGCCCCGGAACGGATCCGTGGCTCCAATGACGACCCCCGCTCCGATATTTACGCTGTCGGTGTCATGGCCTATGAAATGCTGAGCGGCCAGAATCCCTTCAAACACTCCAATCCGGGAGAGGCCATTCTTTTTCGCCTCACTCAAGACGCGGTGCACCTTTCTGAACTTTGTCCCCAGGCCACTCCCGAGCTGGTCCACCTGATCATGGAAATGATTGCGCGAGAGCCAGAACAGCGACCCGCTAGCGCCCGCGAGGTCCTTCACAAGCTGTAAAAGTACCGCCGTCACATCACGGTAGTATGTCTCCACGAAGCCTTCAGGCACTGCCTCCGCTATCATACGCAGTATGAAGATGCTCATTCCCGTCCTTTGCCTGGCAGCTATCGCCCAGGCCGTCCCTACCCGCGGCGACTATTTCTGGGCCGCCAAGGCCGGTGAAGTCACCCAGGAAATAGGCCGCTACGCCCGACTGGCTCTGGAGCAGTCCCACGATCCATCCGTTCTGTCTCACGCTCGCCGGGTCGAGGCGGAAAGCCGAACCGACTTCAAGCAGCTGGCCCGTCTTGCCGAGACGCGCGAGATGCCCATGGCTACCGGTCCTACGGGTGCTCAGCAGCAGGAGTACCACGCAATGGCCTTGCTCCAGGGAGCCCAGTTTGACCGCGCCTACTGGAAAAAGCAGCAAGAGTCCAATACTGCTCTCAATCTTTGCCGTAACCAGTCCCTGGCACGCTCCCACGACGCCGCCTTGAGCCAGGCCTTGAATAGCATGGGGATCGAGGCGGCCAGCCGCTAAAGAGGTGAAACCGGACGTGCGCCCAGAACCCTGTGGGCATGTCTGGAGAAAAGCGCCTTCTCGAAGCTCTGCTCGCCACTACACGGCTGATCGCTGCCAATCACCCCCTGCAGGAAGTAGTCCATCGATTAGCCGAGGAGCTCAGTCAGCTGCTCAGCGCGGACCGCTGTTCGGTGCTTATTCTCGATGACGAGAACCACCAGTTGGCTTTTCACGACTCCTCGGCCCTCTCGCAATGGGAACGCGAGAACATCCGCTTCCGCCTGGGTGAGGGTGTGGCCGGCTGGGTGGCCCAGAACCGCGAAGCCGTGCTCATTGAAGACGTCAACAAGGATGCGCGCTTCAAGCAGCACGACGGGCAAATTCGCCAGATGGTTTCCATGATTTGCGTGCCTTTGGAAATGCACCGGCGCCTGATCGGCGTGCTGACGTTGACCACCGCACGCCCCGGACACGTGTTTGTCCAGGAGGAACTGGAACTGGTGGTGCTGATTGCGGCCCATATCTCGCTAGCGCTCGAGAGCCACCGCCTCTACGAACTCTCGGTGCTGGATGGACTGACCAACATTTACAATCGCCGCTACCTGGATCAGCGTCTCAGCCAGGAACTGGCCGACTCCCGCCGCCACGAGAAACCCTTGACGGTGGCGCTGCTCGACCTCGATTCCTTCAAGAGCCTCAACGACACCTACGGACACCAGGCCGGAGATCTGGTCCTCTGCGAACTGACCGGCCTTATCTCCAAGGAACTGCGCCAGCACGACGTGGTGGCCCGCTACGGCGGCGAAGAATTTGCCCTCATCCTGGCCAGCACCCCCGGGACGGACGGTCTGCTCCTGGCCGAACGGCTGCGCGCCCTCGTCGCCAACCGGGATTTTTTCTACAAGAACCAGAAGCTGCCGGTGACCATCAGCCTGGGCCTGGCCACTTATCCTGAAGACGGCGAGGACAAAATGGATCTGCTGCGCAGCGCCGACAAAGCCCTCTACCGAGCCAAAGAACTCGGACGCAATCGAGTGATTCGCGCAAGTCAGGGCAACCCTGGCTGAGGCCGGCATGGAAACTCGAGCTCAATGGATCCTGGACCTGCACCCGGACTTCCCCTCGTCCCAGCTCGTTCTCGACCGTCGGCCTGAAGCTATCGTCGTAACGCGCGACGACGTCGTCAAAGGGAAATGGCCCAAGCTTAGCGGACCCCTCGTAGGCTACGGAACCATGTTCACTATGACCCGACTGCGCCGCCACCAAGAACTGGGGAGGGCGGTTTCGGACGACTACACGCTCTTGCGATGCTCATCTTATTACCGCTGGACCTACAATTTACTCGGTCGAAGCTGCCTTCTTGTACCAGTGGCTGCCCTGGGCAGGCTGCCTCTCGAGCGTATCTTCGGCTCTCACTTCTTCTTACGCAGCGATAGCAACTATAAGATATTTCCTGCCGCAGTTCATTCCACCAGCGAATTACCTGACTGGCTGCAAGACCATTCCTCGGAATTGGCGGTCGTTTCCGAAGTCATTCCCATCTTGCAGGAATATCGCTGCTTCTGCAGCCACGGAAAGTTCGTCTGCGGCAGCTCTTATCCAGACCCGCCCTACCGGGAGGTACCTGAGGAAGCGCGCCTCCTGGCCCAGGAGGCTGCGGTGAAAATGGACCATCAGGGCCTGGCCCTCTGCACTGTAGACCTGGCTACCTGCTCCGATGGCCGCATGCGCCTCATAGAAATCGGTGGCGTAAACAGTTGGGGCCTATACGGCGCCGACCCCGACGCCTTCATCGCCGCGCTGGAAGCGGAGGCCCTGGACTGCTGAGCGCAGGCAGGAGCCAACAAAAAGCCTGCCAAAGCAGGCTTTTATGGATTCCCAACAGCACCAGCTGGCTCTCACTCAGGCGGCCCGTCTGCAGGCCCTGAGGCGCACCGAGTTATTGGATACGCTTCCGGAACCGAGCTTCGACCGTTTTACCCGTCTGGCAGCCCGCCTGACCGGCTCCCCTACCGCCCTGGTCTCGCTGGTCGACGAACACCGCCAGTATTTCAAAAGCGCCCTTGGACTGGGCGAGCCTCTGGCCAGCCAGAGGCAGACGCCCCTGAGCTACTCCTTTTGTCAGTACGTGGCCGCTTCCGGCAAGCCGCTGGTGGTAGAAGACGCCCGTAGCCATGATGTGTTGAAAGACAGCCCCGCTGTTTCCGAGCTGGGAGTGATCGCTTACCTGGGTACTCCCCTTTGGGCAGAGGGCAAATGCATCGGGTCTTTGTGCGTCCTGGAGAGCCAGCCGCGTCAGTGGAGCGAAGCGGACAGGCTGGCGCTGCAAGATTTGGCCGCCACGGTCAATGCGGAAATCGAACTGCGCCTGACGACCCATTTCACCGAGCGACTGACTCAGCTGATTCCTGCCATTGTTTACCTCTACGACCGGTCCCAACAGTGCCTTGCCTTCTCCAACGAACAGGCTGCCAGCTATGACCTGAACCCGCTTTGGGTTCAGGCCGATAATGGAGAAGTTTGCCTGTCAGAAAAGTCCGGCCAAAACCGTTGGTTTATGCATCGCTTCCTGGCCTTGGATGCGGATGAAACAATGCAACTGGGAGTGGCCACCGACATCCAGGAAACCAAGCGCGAACTGCTCCACCGAGTGCATCAGGAACTCCAGAGCTCGGGAGATGTCAAAGCGGCGCTGGCCAGAATCGCTCGATCGCTGGAAACGGGCGAGAAACTTTAACCCAGTCAACATTCTGCTAACGCTTCCCGTCCCAAGAAAGAGCTATACTTTAAGAAAGCGGAGGACTGAACCATGGCAATTTCCAACTTCACAGGCGCAGCACTGGAACAACAGTCGGCGATCCTGGACGCGCGCGCGGCCCAATCTTCGATGCTGAGCACCGATTTAATGGGAAAACGCTTGCCTGCGGGCCTGGCCTCTTCCGAAGCCGTGTTTGGCGCCGGTGGCTTTAGTCCGGAGACGGAGGCATTGCTGGCTCCCAGCGATGGAGCTTTGCTTGGGCCCGACCTCGGTCTGGGCGCCGCGACGCCTTTGCCCAATCTCGGCGCTCTACAACAAAACTTCCTTCCCTAACAGGTACAACCATACTGGATTACGAGTTCGGCCGGGTAGACTTTTCGGCCCGACTGACCGATGCCTGGTTATCCCACCGAGCATATAGTGCTTGTCTCTCTGGCGTCGTGAGTTCACGGCGCTTTTTTGCTGCGCCGGAGAACTCTTTTATGCACGGAGAACCCCATGAAATCCAATCAGAGAATCGTTACTACCCTGGCCAAAGCCCTCTTCGCGGCCGGCTCCCTGGTCATGCTGGCCGGACTTCCCGGCTGCGGCGGAGACGGAAGCCAGGGACCTCAAGGCAATCAGGGACCTCAGGGACCGCAAGGCAATCAGGGCACTCAAGGGATTCAGGGAACCCAGGGCACTCAAGGCATCCAGGGAATTCAGGGTGTCACCGGTAGCGATGGCCAGTTGCGCATCTACGGCGATGGTTCAGCCGGCGCGGTGACGGTAGCCGCCAACAATAACCTGGCGGCGTTGGTCAATGCCAACGGTAACCTGCAGTTCACCAACTTTACGGTCAACAACGGCGTGACTCTGGTGGTGCCTTCCGGGACGAAAATCCGCTGCACCGGGACCTTCATCAACAATGGCACCATTGTAGTGACCCCCTTTTCCGCCGCAACGGGCTTTACCAGTCAGCTTAACAGTCCTCAGGTCGCCGCCGCCGGCGTCAGCTTCTTCGGAGGCCAGGCTCGGCAGGGCACCGATGGAGCGGCCGCAACGGCCGTTTTCGGCGGACAGGGCGGTCAGGGCGCGACGGGTCTGACCAACCTGACCCCGGTGACCAACTTCGACCGCGTAGGCGGCGGCTCCGGGGCCTCCGGGATTGCAGCTCTTGGAGGCACGGGCGGGGGAACCTTCACCGTCTTCGCCCTGACTTCGGCCACCAACAGTGCAACCGGGACCATCACCGCGGATGGAGCGGCTTCCGATTTTGCGGGGGCTGGCGGCGGCGGCGGTGGATTCATCACGCTGCTTTCTCAAGGGATCGTCACCAACCAGGCGGGCGGCGTGCTCAACGCCCGTGGTGGAGCCGGCACGGCCAGTGATACGTTCGACGGCCCGGGCGGCGGCGGCGGCGGTGGGTTGATCCAACTGATTGGTGGGGCGGTGACCAATGCCGGAACGACCGCAGTCACCGGTGGAGCGGCTGGAGCGACCGGAGCCGCCAATTCGGTAACAAACGCTCGCATCGGTGGAGGCGGCGGCGGTGGGTCCGTCGGTTCCGGTGGTTCCGGCGGGAATGTGAGTGCAGCCAACACGCCCTCGGCGGCTGCGGCGGGTAACCCCGGCCTGCTTCTCACCAGCGTGCAAAACCCCAACGCCCTTTTCCGCGTGCAGCAGAACGACTAGATCCGTCAACCAAAGGGCGTCGGCCACCCGGCCGGCGCTTTTTTTTTATGCCCGGAAGCCGCGGCTGGAAATCAGACCCGACTCCAACGCCCGAGTGACCGCCTCGGCGCGATTGCGGGCACTCAATTTCTGATACAGCGCCCGCATGTGAGTTTTCACGGTACTGGCCGAGACGTTCAGGTCCACCGCGATGCTGGAGGTGCCCTCACCACGAGACAGAGCCATCAGAATGGAACGTTCCCGCTCGGTCAAAGCCTGGCGATCGCTGCGAAAATGGCGCAGCACCGCCCCGCCGACCAGCGGATGAATAAAGGGAGAGCCGGCTACCAGGGCGCGCAAGGCCCGAAACAAGTCCTCCACCGATCCCGTCTTAGGAACGTAGCCCTGGGCGCCGGCGTCCAGCGCGGCCGTAACGGCGTGGTCGTCCAGGCTCATGGAAAGCATCAACACCGGACACTGAGAGCCGACTTCGCGTGCGAAATCCAATCCGGAACCGTCGCTCAGATGCAAGTCCAACAAAATGACATCAAACAGGCCTGGTTGGAAAAGGCGGCGGGCTGCCTGCAGGCTCTCCGCTTCGGCGGTGACCCGCAGATCAGACTGCTCGTTAAGCGCCCGAGCCAGGCACTGGCGAAACATCAAATGGTCGTCCACCAGCAAAATTCTGACCCCCGCTGTCAAGGCCTCAGCACCTCGGCAAACGAGGGCCCGACTTGTAGGGAAAGACCTCGGGGACCTCCCCAGCCCGCAATTTGGCCTGAATGCCCCGCCAATACTCGGGATCGAACAAATCCCCGTGCTCTTGATAAAAGGCGGTCCGGGCCGGCTCTGGGAAGGCCAGGAACTTCTTAAATTCCTCGGGAAAAATATCGTTTTCGCGCACCGAATACCAGGGTTCCGCAGCCATTTCTTGCTCTGGCGTGGTCGGCTGAGGCATGTCGCGAAAATTGCAGTCTGTGATAAAACATAATTCATCGTAATCGTAGAAAACCACGCGGCCGGTGCGGGTAACCCCGAAGTTTTTGGTCAGAAGGTCGCCAGCAAAAATGTTGGAACGAGCGAGATCCTTAAGCGCCTGACCATAATCGAGGGCAGCGGCTACCGACATGGTCTCCTCGGCCTCATTGAGAAAAAGGTTCAGCGGTCGCACCCGCCGCTCCACATAGGCGTGAGCAATCACCACGTCCTTGCCCTCCAGGCGGACGGACTCGCCGGCGTCGCGCAGCAAATGGGCCAGCAAACTTTCCTCGAACCGACTTTGCGGAATGCGCAAGTGCTCAAACTCGTGAGCCTCCACCAGTCGCCCGGCCCGATCATGCTCAAAAACCAGTCGGTAACGCTGCTCGACATCGCTGCGGCTGGCCTCTTTGGGATAGTCGAAGCGGTCTTTAATCAACTTGAAGACGACGTCATAGCTCGGTAATGTGAAGACCAACATCACCATGCCACGGGTTCCCTCGGCGGCCACGAACTTCTGGTTGGACTGGCGCATATGCGAGACGAAATCCCGATAGAGTTCGGTTTTGCCGTGCCGATGATAGCCGATGGCGTTGTAGAGGTCGCCCAAGGGCTTCCGCGGCAACAGAGCGCGCAACTGGCGGACCAGTTCATAGGGGCATTCCACGTCGACTCGAAAATAAGAGCGGGTGTAGGAAAATAAGATGGACAACGCCAGTTCGTCGACCAGCACCGCATCCAGCGTGATCCCCCTCTCGCTTTCGTGACGCAGACACAAAGCCAGGGGCAACTGCGCCCCCTCTCGCTCCAGCTTTCCAACCAGATACACACCGCGGCCACGGATAAATGCCGTGGAAATCATCTCCAGGGTATACTCTGGCCCCTCGCCGAGGGCCGTCACGATGCGTTCTACGGCGTGCTCTACTTGCACTTCCAGACATTCCCAGAGCGAAGCGTCAAATCCACCGGCCTGGCCATCCGTCAAAGCGGCCGTGAGCAGATGCCTTAAATCGCCGCCGCTACGCCGGCTCAGTAGTTCGTAGGCCACCGCGGTCGGCGGAGCCTCGAAGTCAGGGTCGACGAATTCTATGGTTTGATCCACCCCTTC
>JALHOV010000157.1:0-776 GCA_022842865.1 Vulcanimicrobiota bacterium
GGGGATCCAAATCCTTACGCCACAAATCCACTGCTCGGCGGCGCACCCAGATGAGTAAGAGGCCGGTGCCCAGCAGCAAGAGGAGACCGCCCACCGGGAAGTCGACTACGGCCGCCACCCAAACGGGCGGTGCCAGGCAAAAACAGGCCTGGCCATAAACTCGCAGACCCTGACGCAGCAGCCGGTTCGGATCGTCGGCCAGAAGCAAGAGAACCTGCCTCAGGTAGACGGTCAGAGCCATGACGCCCAGGCCCAAAGGCAGGGCCAGCAACAGCGAGGTGCTCAGGTGAGCGGCCATCGGTAGAACGGCGGCCAGCCAGCACAGCGAGGTCAGTCGGGCCAACAGGCTCCAACTAGACCAGGCCAGCGTGTCGGCCACCGACTGAGGAGTGAGGCCAACGGCCAACATTTCCTCGAGGCAGCGTCCTTGACGCAAGGACCGCAGGTGGGCCAGGTCGCGCCCGTTCAGGTAGGCGGGCAGACCTATAAAGAGGGCCAGGAAAGTCAGGATCAGCAGGGCGGTGTAGTGAGTTGGTTCCAGCCAGTTCCAGGCTGCGTAGGAGAGAGTTGCCAGCAGGGGAGGCCATAATCGCCACCCGGGCAAGTCTTGTAGTTGTCGGCGCGCCCTGACTCTGGTGAGAGCGGCCAGCGGACTATCTTCCCAAAAGCGCTGAGTTGCCATATTCAAGCAAGTTCGCCCTCGCTGGGAAAGTTCCTGATGAAAGAATCCTGAAAAAGTTGGGGCGCTTGTAACAAGATGCAAACCCATGGCCGGT
>JALHOV010000157.1:786-15000 GCA_022842865.1 Vulcanimicrobiota bacterium
CGTGTGCTCTTCCGATCTACACAAGCAGCGAGCCACCTTCCTCAACCAAGAATCCACAGCCCCATTGACCACCCAGGCATCACCTACTCCGATGGGGATGTCCCGACTGAAGAGCAAATTGCGGCCACGCGGCCCGACTTCGTCGACATCTCCCATCACCAGGGAGCCATCGATTGGGATGCCTATAAGCTGTCCGGCCGGACCGGCGCCATCATCAAGGCGACCGAAGGTGGGGACTGGGTGGATACTCGTTTTGCGGCCCACCGAAAAGATCTGGCCGATCGAGGACTGAAGTGTGGTTTTTACCACTTTGCTCGCCCCAACGGGAAGGACATGGTGGCGGACGCCAACGTCGAAGCCAACAATTTCCTCACCCAGCTGGGCACCATGAGCGCCAATGAGTTTCCGGTTCTGGACTTCGAGGTCAGCAATAGCCTGACTCCCCAGCAGCTCGGCCAGTGGGCCGCCCATTTCATGTCGGTGGTCGCGGAAAGGACCGGAAAAACGCCCTGGTTCTATAGCTACAGCGCGATGGTCAAAAAAGTGGATTGCAGCGAGTTGACCAAGTATCCACTGTGGTTGGCCAACTACCAGTCCAGCGACAAAGAAAAGCCACCCAGCTCCGCTCCCTGGAGCAGTATGGTGGCCTGGCAATACACCGATAGGTCCAATGTCGAGGGCATCAACGGCAAGGTCGACGGCAACTACATGTATGGCGGCTGGCCCGAAAGCAACCCCCCGGCTCAGCAGCCCGTCCCGCCGGCTCCTCCGGCTCAACCGGCTCCGCCCGCTGGCCAGGCCTAGGCCACTCAACGAAAGCCCCGGTTCGGAAGGACCGGGGCTTTTACGTTTCCCCGGGCATTTCCGTCCCGCCCTGCCGACCTGCCAGTCCCGCCCGCAAAGCCTAAGGGGTATCCTCCATCACGGGCGAGGGCTGAGGGGCTTCCTCCACGACCGGCGACGGTTCCACCAGTCGCTCCTCCTTCGGTTCCTCCTTCGGCTCCTCCGGAGTGGGCTCAGGAGACTCCCAGGGAATCACGGGGGGCAACGGCTCTTCTTCCACGATCTCTGGCTCCGCCGCGGGGGGCACCTCAAAAGAGGGCGGCGGCTCGTAAGCTGGCTCCTCGGAACGACGCACCCCGCTCCGTGCCGGCGAAACAAAGCGCTTCCGAGCCTGGGGCACCTGACTCATCACCCGTTGCCACAGTCGAGCCGGCAACCCACCGCCGTAGACGTCGTACATGGGCGAGTGATTGTCGTTGCCCACCCACACTGCCAGCGTGTAGTCCGGCGTGCAGCCGACGAACCAGGCGTCCCGGGAACCGTCGGTAGTGCCCGTCTTGCCGGCTACGTCCACCCCCTCAATCTGAGCGGCCGTGCCGGTACCGCCACGTACTACTCCCAGCATCATCTCCAGCATTTGCCAGGAGACCTCGGGAGTGAGGACCGGCAGGGGCAGCAGACCCGTGCGGTAGTCCCTGCTGCCGTCCAGACCGCTTACGCGCGTCACTGCGATCGGCTGATGATAGTAACCCCCGCTGGCAATCGTCGCATAACCTGTGGCCATGGAAAGCACCGAAACCTCGCAAGCTCCTAGTGAGATGGCCAGATGGGCTTCCAGCTTCTCGCGCACGCCCAGCTGGTGGGCCAGTTCCGCCACGGTGGCGGCCCCCACCTGATGGCACAAGCGAGCCGAGACCACGTTGCGCGACTCGCGCAGTGCCTGGCGCAGAGTGATGCGACCGCGGAAAGAGCCATCGGCGTTGCGCGGGCTCCAGTTGCCATAAGTAACCGGCGAGTCGTCCACCAGACTGTCCGGCGTCAGACCCGACTGCAGGGCCGCCGTATAGACAAACGGCTTGAAGCTGCTGCCTGGCTGGCGCATCGCCTGCCAGGCCCGGTTGAACTGGTTCTTCTTGTTCCAGCCGCGGCCGCCCACCATGGCCCGGACCGCTCCCGTGGAGTTTTCGATCAACACCAGGGCAGCGCTATCGGCGTTCACTCCGGGCCCAGAGTCGGCCATTATGGCGGTCAGCTCGCGTTCGGCCAGGCGCTGCAGCTTCACATCCAGGGTCGTGCTGACCACCAGCCCGCCACGATAAAGTTCCTCCTCGGAATAATCGTGGGCCAACTGAGCGATCACGTAGGTGGTGAAGTAGGGATGCTTGAGCAGCGGCTCGACCGCCGCCCCGTGGGCCTTGAAACGAAAACGCCGGGACTCTTCCAGCGCTCTGTTGTAACCGTCGGCATCGATGACTCCGGTCTCGCGCATGCGCTGCAGCACCGTTTCCATACGTGTCAACGCCGCCCTGGCATCGACCAGCGGCGACAGGTTCGAAGGCGCCTGCACCAACCCGGCCAGCAAGGCCGCCTGGGCCACGCTCAGTTGACCTGGCCCGCGGCCAAAGTATAATCGGGAGGCAGCCGCCACTCCATAGGCGCCGCTTCCGAAATAGACGTTATTGAGATACAGCTCCAGGATCTGATCCTTGGAAAACTGGCTCTCGATGCGTCGCGCCAGCATCATCTCGCGAACCTTGCGCCGATAGCTCAAGTCCTGGGTGAGAAAGCGATTGCGCGCCAACTGCATGGTCAGGGTACTGGCGCCCTGATCGACTCGACGCAGCCACGTGTTGGCGAAAAACGCCCGCCCCACGCCCCACCAGTCGACGCCGCCGTGCTGGTAAAAACGGCTGTCTTCCACCGCCAGCAGGGCCTTCACCAGCCACGGAGAGACCTTGGCCAGCAGCACCGGTGAGCGTTTTTCCACGAATAAAGTGGCCACCACCTGCCCGTCGCGGGCCAGCACGCGAGTGGTTTGCGAAGTGGTGAAAGTCTTTAACCCGTCCACGTCGGGCAGGCCCAGCGACAAATGCATCAGCACAAAGAAGAGGGCCAATCCACTCAGGGGAACCACCACCAGCAAGAAGTTCCAAAGCCACCGGGCAGGTAACCAGGCCCTAAGCACCTCCCGTCTCTCCTTTGCCTGTAAGGAGTAATCCCTGGTGGACCACCAGAGCGAGAAAGAGACAGGGAATCCCGGCTGCGAATCCGCCCACCACGTCTCCCGGATAGTGAGCGGCCAGGTAAATTCGGCTGACCCCTACCGCTCCCACCAAAGCCAGGGTGCCGAGGCGCACCGGCCAGCGCCAGTGCGGAAAGTGGCGGCACAGCAGGTAAGCTAGAAAGCCATAGACACACAGACTGCCCATGGAGTGTCCGGAGGGGAAGCTGAAATATTTTTCCTCTACCATGGGCGCGTAGTCCTCGCCCGGTCGCGGCCTCCCGAACCAGGATTTCAGGAAACCGTTGAGCACGCCCTCGCTCAGACCCAGGCCCAGAAACACAGACTTGTCGCGCACACCGAAGCGTCCACCCGGCCAGAACAGAACGATGAGCACAACCATCGCCAGACACCAGAAACTCCCCAACCAGGTGAGGGCGCGCATCAACTGGTTGAGCCAGGGCCCGCGGCAGGCCCGAATAGGGTCTGAGATGGTGCGCTCTAAATCGGCCCAGCCATCATCGGCCATATCCTCGCCAATATCGGCGAAGCAAACCAGGGAAACGATGCTTAAAGCGAATCCCACATAAAAGATCAGCCGGCTCACTATTCGATCACTTGAATGACCTCGGTCAAATCAGGCGGATCGGTCAAGTGCTCCGGGCGATTGCGCCACAGTTTCAGTTGCAGCCGGGCGGGCACGGAGTCGAGCCGGAACAGCACGAAGCCTGCCGTACGGATGTAAAGTTGATTGGCCACTTCTGTGCCATGTTTCACCGGCAGCGGTTTGTAGAACTGCGCGCACTCCCAGAAATCCGCCTTGGGCACTTTGCTGAAGCCAATGCTGGAATCAATTGTGTAGTGAGTGAAACCCATCTCGTAAGCATTCACCAGGTTGAGCGAGTGAGTTGGCACGTCTTCTCCCCAACGGTCCCGCACGGGCGAGTGGGTCCCGATCTGATAAGTCAGCTCCAACTGCTGATTGGGTCCGTCCACCACGATAGAAGCGGGCACCAGCTCTCGGCGCGCTCCGTCCAGTTTGCCGGGCTCCTGGTTGTGCTGAGAGACAAGCCCCGTCTGCAGACCGATCAATGCCATGGGGTTGAGCACAAAAAAGCTCTCCATCGAATCGCCCCGATGGAAGTTCGCGGGAAAATCCTGGCTGGTGGCGGTCAGCTGTCCTTCCAGGCCCAACCAGCGTTTGCCCGAGGAAATTTCCTTCCAGGTCGGGCGAAGCTCCAGGTCTTGATCGGGTCGCCAGAGTGGCCCCAATTCGGGTAACTCGGCCACTGCCTTGCGTCGCAATTCCAGGATTTCTTCCTTGCTCTTACCATCCAGTTCCATGAGAGGGTGAACTTTTAGATGGTGAACCGAACGCGGCAGAGCACCCTGGCGCGGTTTCAAACGCTGCAGATAAGGTTGTGCCTTCCACCCCAACAGTACGGCTACGCCCATGACCAGGCCAGCCCAGAATACCTGGCGAGTTTGCTGCTGAGCGCGCAGGCGATGGGCAAAGGCGCGTTTCCAGCCCTCGTCGACGGGCCGTTTGGGAAGCGACTGCAGCCAAATATCCAGATCCTCCACGTCAGTGAGATGCTTGATGGCATCGCGGTGGCGGCTGGCTGCGGTATTTAAAGGAGCGTCTTGAATGGCGGCAACCTCGGCCAGAGTCAGGCCACATAAACTGCGCAAAATCAAGACTTCCCGTTGCTCTTCCGGCAGTTCACGAATCCCTTGCTGGGCCGAGAGCCACTGCTCCCGGTCGACTTTGTCCAGGCTTTGCCCATCGATCCAGTCAAACTGCAGCTCGCGCTGTCGGCGCCGCGTCAAGTCGGTGCAGCGGTTGCGCACCGCTTGGAACAAATAGCTGTCCTCGAGCTTGGGCGGGCGCCCTTTGAGCAGCGCCAAAAAGACGTCCTGCACAGCTTCTTCCGCCTCGGCTTGGATGCCCAAGCGAGAGAAGGCGTAGCGGTAGAGCGGGTCGGAGAGCCGCAGGAAGAGATTCGTAAGACTTTCCATCCCGTGCATAGCGCTCCAGTTACCCTGTTTTGTTTCAGCTCATTCGCGGAAAAAGAGCGGTTATGAAAATGCACCTCCTCGCCGCGCTGCTGGCCGGCGCTGCTCAGGCCCAGCCCATCCTTGCCAAAATCGACGCGACCCAGGCCTCACGCCGCCTTTTCGCAGTGCAGTTGAGCGTTCCGGTTGCCCCGGGACCATGCAACCTTCTATACGCCAAGTGGCTGCCCGGAGAACACGGCCCCACCGGTCCGATTGATGGCCTGGTCGACCTGCATATCCTGGCCGGCGCCCAAGAACTGAACTGGCAGCGGGACCCTTTGGAGATGTATCGCCTCAAAGTGGAGGTCCCGGCCGGCGCCGATCATCTGGACGTTCGCTTTTCTTTCGTCGGCGGTTTTGCCAGCGAAAAGCTGGGTGTCATTTGCTGGAACGAATTGCTGCTCTATCCCGAGGGAAAGAGTGGCGACGACATCCGGGTGCAAGGCACCGTCCAGTTGCCTGCCGGCTGGCAAGGCGTTGGAGCCATGGCCACGACCCCGGCCAGCGGCGAGATCCGTCTGCCCGAAGCCGATCTCACCACCATGGTGGACTCGCCGCTGCTGATGGGTCAGTACATGACCCACGTGCCCTTCAAGCCCCGCGCCTTCCCTAACGTGCCCGCCCTGCCCCACGGCCTGCATGTGGCCGGAGAGCGTCCCGAGGCCGTGAAGATGCCGGCCGATTACAACAAAGTCCTCAATCGTCTGGTGGAAGAAACCGGACTGGTCTTCCAAAGCCGTCACTACGCCCACTACGACTGGCTCATCTCCTTGACGGAGGTGTCGCGTGGATTCGGCGGGCTGGAGCATCACCAATCTTCCGACAACGTCATGGAAGAAGACACCTTGCTCGAGGAGTCCGGCCGCCAGGCGCTGGCCGAACTGCTGGCTCACGAGTTTGTTCACTCCTGGTGCGGAAAGTTCCGGCGCCCGGCCGGTCTGCTCAGTCCCGATTACATGAAGCCGATGGACGGCAGCCTGCTCTGGGTGTATGAAGGGTTGACCACCTTCTGGGGCGAGATTCTACCGGTGCGCGCCGGAGTCATGAAGCCGGACCGCTGGCAGGACACCCTGGCCTACGTGGCCGCCTCCTACGAACACGAAGCCGGCAAACGCTGGCGACCCCTGGCCGATACAGCCACCGCCGCCCAGCGTCTCTATGAGGCGCCCACCAGTTGGAGGGCGTTGCGTCGCAGCACTGATTTTTATGCCGAGTCCATCATGCTCTGGTTAGAGGTGGATGCGCGCCTGCGTGAGTTGAGTGAGGAGAAGTTCTCTCTCGACGACTTTTGCGCCCGCTTTTTCGGCGGGCCCAGCGGTGAGGTTCGCGTCAAGCCTTACCAGGAGGAGGAAGTCTACAGCACACTCAATGGCCTGGTGAAAAACGACTGGCGCAAAGAAATTCGCGCCCGCCTGGACGCTAAAGACGGCAAGTATTTCCGCGCCGCACTGGAAAAATCTGGCTACCGGTTAATTTACAATGATAAGAAAAATACTGAGATGACAGCCAACGACGAGCGCTCCAAAGGCGGAGTCAGCCGCATGTTCAGCATCGGATTTTCCTTGGATTCCGGCGCCAAAGTGCGTGACGTCGACGAAGCTGGCCCCTCGGCCCGAGCCGGGCTGGCTCCGGGTATGACCGTGGTAGCCATTAACGGTCGCAAATACACCAAGAAAATCCTGGACGAAGCCATTGCCAGCAAATCCGCCCCCGTCAAGCTACTGGTTGAAAATGGCGATTACTTCCGAGAACTCACCGTCAACTACAGCGGCGGTCCCCACTATCCCCACCTGGAGCGCATCCCCAACACTCCGGACCGCCTCTCGCAGGCTCTCAAAGGGAGGGCGCAGTAATAGCTAAAATGCAAAGAAACGGCTCTCATAAGTTACGTGACGAGTCAGAATTTACATCGCATTTATCCCGAAGAAAATAGTCTGGTCCCGTCAGATCAATCTTGTAATTTGGAGAGCAGATGTTCCGTCCTTTTTCCCGCCGCAAGAAGAAGTCGGCGGATTCGCGTCAGCGTGTCCGAGATGAGCGCTGGTGTAAAGTCGACCAGGAATGGCTGAGAAGCGGCACCTGGGTAGCGCGGGCCCACGAAGTCATTCATGGCCCGAGCGCTGAATTCCACCAGGACGGCCAGCTGAGCCGGCTTTCGATTTACTGCAACGGCCGCCTTTCTCGCAGCCACAGCCGCCTTGAACTAGAATTCGGAGTTCCTGTGGGTTTTGTCATCGGCGACGGCGTGTTGTGCTCGTTCTCGTATGGCTGGGAAGAAGTTCACCTTTGCTTCGAAGGCGATGCCGAGATCTCAATCGAGCCAGCCGTATGGGACGAATGGGTGCGTAAGTGGATTGACCAGATCTGCGCCGGCGAAAAGGTCCATTTGCAGTCTACGGCGGAGGAGGAGCCACCGACTCGATGATCACGTCGTCTCCGGCCTGAATCGCATCGCTGGCCCAGGGCTCCAAAAAGATGCCGTCGCGGGCCGCCTCAATGACTTTGCCGCCGTTGACTTTGGCGCCCTGGCGCTGAATGCTGATAATCGAATTCAGCGGCATCAAGCCATTGGTGCGCGCATACCAGAGCTTGCCGTCGACGGGTCGTACCACGACCCCCCGAATGCGCTGCCAGTTGGCATTGGGCAGCTGCATTTCCATGGGAATGGGACGCTGGTGAGGCAGAAGTTTCGGACTGGCCGTGGGAGAAGCCGAGGGACTGGGACCTGGATTGACCGGAATGCACCAGGCTTGAACTGCCATCACCAGGAGAACCAGGACCATCGCTTTGAGCACCCTGACCATTTCTAGACCCCGGCTAGCAACCCTGGCAACATTTCGCCGATTTCGCCGCGGGCACCCTTCAGGCGGCGCGCGCCTGCCAGAGCTCCTGCCAGCCATTGCCGCGCTCCCGGGCGGCAGCTGGGATAGCGCACTTCTTTCCAAATCTCGTTCAGCGAACTCTCCAGGTCCAGCTCGCGCGGCTGCCAGCGGGCTCCCGCCACATACTGCGTCATGAGCAGGGTTGCCACCGGTAGAGGTGGACCCGGCTGCCAGCCCAGTTCCGCGGGCGAAAAACTCTGCTTCCTGGTCTTGGAAAGGCGCTGCCAGAGCGGCCGGGGGTAGGCGTGCACCTGACCTGAGCGGTCGAAAACGGCAAATTCATCCGAAAGATATTGCGCCCCGGCGCGCACCATCGCCAGCACCAGAGTCGACTTGCCGGCCCGCGATGGTCCCGGTATCACCACACCCTGTCCTCGCCAGCCCACCACTCCCGCATGTACGAACAGAAACTCGCGTGCCTCTCCGGTCAGACGCATCTGCACCAGCTGCTGCAGTTTCAGGCGTAGATCGCCGCCCTGAGCATAGAGCTGATCGCCGTCATAGAGACAATCCTTGTCGTCGAGGCGAAACCAGTGTTCGGCTTCGCTGCTTTCCGATGTTTCCCAGTCGGGAAGCAGGACTCCCTTTACCAACTCGCCTCCTGCGGCCGACTCCCAGGCAAACCCCAGCCGGTAGCCAAAAGCCCGCGCGACTATCGACCCCACTGGCGGGACCACTCGTATTGCAGTGTGCGCAGATCTCGCTGCAAGGTGATTTCCAGGGCGCGTTCGGCGCTCAGATTGACGGCCGCCGTCACCGCCGCTCCGCCGGTGGCGGCGCCGCCGGCGATGAAGAAGCCGCTGATGGGATTGACCGCGCACAGCGCGAGGCCGCCCAAGAACATCAGGCCGCCCAGCAAGTAGGCCCGATTGAGCACGGAGCGCACGTAGACATCCAACGACACGCTGGTCTCCGAGAGCAGCGGCAGCACCGCCCGGCAGGCCTCGTGTTGGCGTCGCTGAACTTCTGGAGTGCGAATCAGGCCAAATCCGGTCAGGTCAGACTCCAGTCCTTCGGCGCTGAGAAAGAGCCCGGCCGCGCAGCTCAACTGGTTCACCGTGAGCGCCTCCCGCCCCACGATGACGCCGTCGCGTACCCAATTCAGGGTGCTCGATCGCGGCTGGGGCACGGGCCGGCTGGCGTCTCCCAGGGCCACTTTCTCGATGGAAGCGCAGATCAGCAGTCCCACGCTGATGCGCGATGGAATGGTGAGCTTGGTCTGGAAGATGGTGTTGAGCTGGGATTGGCCGGCATTGAGTGGCGCATAACCCCCGTAGGTCAGCCGTGGCGGTTGAAAGTCGGGCAGGTCCGCCTTGGCCAGAGCCACGCGAATCGGGTAGCTGGAAGGACTGAAGCCGTGCATGGGGCACCCCTGCAGAGCGTCCAACCGGCGCCCGTCCACCTTGAGCGGAATGGGGCAGGTAAAGCAGTTTTCGCCAAGCTCGCGCAGGATGCCGGCATTGCCACGGGCCGATTCGATCTCGCGCAGATAAGGAAAGCCGCTGCCCTGCAGCCGATTGCGATGGGAAACGGTGAGCTCCAGGTATTTGACCGGCTCGGTGGGACGCCTCAGGAACTCCTCTCCGGTCCAAAATAACGCCTGAGTGGACTCGGGCAGAACCAGGCGAAAGGGCCGCATGTCGCGGATGGAAACCGGCCATAGGCCACGCTTAAAGTGGTCCAGAGCCCGGTCGGGACTCACTTCCGGGTCGTAAAAAGCTTCTTCGACCGAGTTCAAGGTCCAGTGGGCCGGGGGCTCAAAGACGAAGAAGATATCGGTGGAGGTCTGGCGCACGGCCATCCCGCTGGAGCCGCCGGCCACAGCCGCCTGCACCAGTTTGCTGACCCAGGCTGTGTCGCGCGGCAACTGGAAACTGGCCAGCTTTTCCAAAGCTTTGCCGCGCGCCAGCGTGAACTTTCCGGCCGAGTCGTGCTGCCCCTCGCCCACCTGATCGAGCAGGAATTTTTCCAGTTCGGAAACGTCGCTCATAACCAGAGAGAATTGCTAGAAGAACGACTTTTACCTTTAGCCAACGACTTTTAGCCGAGATGTGAACATGTCGTGCTTGACAGGCCGGGCCCGTCTGTCCTAACCTAAACCTATCAAATCATCGAGACCAGCAGAGGGTTCAGGCCCTGTGAAGCTGGGGCAACCTGTCCGTGCAAACGGCGAAGGTGCCAACTCCTGCGGCAGCAATGCCGAGAGATGAGGCGTAGTGCTACCGGCACATCGCAAACGCGGGCTTTTTTCTGCCAACGCATCTTTCGACAACGAGCCGCCGCGAGCGGCTCGATGGTTTTCCGCACATAGAGAGGAAAATCACCATGTCTAAGCCTACCTGTAGTCCCGCCACCCTGGCTGCACGCGCCGGAGTTGAAACCGACACCGCCCACGGAGCCGTGATGCCCCCCCTCTATCTGAGCAGCAACTACACTTTTGACGGTTTTAAAAACAAGCGCGAGTACGACTACAGCCGGAGCGGCAACCCCACCCGCGACACGGCCGGCAACGCCATCGCCAAACTCGAAGGCGGCCACGCTGCCGTGCTGGTGGCCAGCGGAATGGCCGCCCTCGACCTGCTCACCTACGCCGTCAAACCCGGCGAACTCATCTTTGCCCCCCACGACTGCTACGGTGGAACCCATCGCCTCTTGCGCTGCAAAGCCGAGCGCGGATCATTCCGGGTGCGTTGGGTGGACCAGACCGATTTGCAGAAGCTCGAGCAGGCCTTTGCCGAGGAAGCTCCCAAGCTCATTCTCATCGAAACCCCCAGCAATCCCCTGCTAAGACTCACCGACGTGCGCGCCGTGTGCACACTGGCCAAGCGCTATGGAACCCTGTGCGCTGCCGATAACACCTTCCTCTCCCCCGTTTTGCAACGCCCCTTCGAGCTGGGCGCCGACATCGTCATCCACTCCACCACCAAGTATCTCAATGGCCACAGCGACGTGGTGGGCGGCGCACTGATTTCCAAAACTTCCGAACTGCACCAGGACTTTGCCTTTTGGGCCAACTGCATCGGCAACACCGGCTCTCCCTTCGACGCCTACCAGACCCTGCGAGGCCTGCGCACTCTGGAAGTGCGTATTCGTCAGCAAGAAAAGACCGCGCTGCAGGTGGCCCGCTTCCTGGAGCAGCACGGTGCTGTGGCCAAGGTCTATTACCCGGGCCTGACCAGCCATCCCGGCCACCTGCTGGCCTGCCGCCAGCAACACGGTTTCGGGGCCATGATCAGCTTTGAGGTGGCCGGCGGCGAAGAGCAGGTGCGCACCTTCGTGGAGGCTTTGGAATACTTCAGTCTGGCCGAATCGCTGGGCGGCGTGGAAAGCCTGGTCGCCCATCCCGCCACTATGACCCACGCCTCGATGGACGAAGCGGCCCGGGCCAAGGCCGGCATCTCCAACCAGCTGATCCGCCTTTCGATCGGCCTGGAGGGTCCTCAGGATCTTTTGGCCGACCTCGGCGAAGCTCTCGACAGCGTGTTGGCCGGTCTGCCGGTTGAAGAGCTGCGGGAGGTTCAGGCCGCCTGAGGCGGGAACCGGTCAGGGTGGTCCCTCGGATTGCCCTGACCCTGTTGTTGACGGTTCCGCTCGCTGCTGAGCCAGGCGTCACTTTGCTGCTCGACAGTCGCAGTCCCGGTCAGGCAAAACTTTCGGCCCAGGCCGGGCAACTGCTTCAGCGCCTGCGCGCTGCCAACCAGCTTGGGGAAGTCGAGCTTTCCATCAACACAGCGGACTGGGCCAATCCCAGCACGGCTTCCCGCTGGCAGCGCGACTTCGATCTGACCGGTAAGGAGCTGCCGGCGCTTGCGGTGGTTCGGCGTCAGGGCAACAAGATTACGCTCGACAACCTTTTGCGCCGCTACAATTCGCCAGCGCAGGCTGTGGAGGGAGCTTTTCGCTGTCTGCAGCTGCAGTCTCCCAATCTTATCAAAGAGACCCGGCTGCGCACCGGCCTGTCGCTGACCTCGGAACCAACCGGCGCCAAGGTGCTGGTGGACGGGGCAGAAGCAGGCACGACTCCTTGCCAGCTCGACTTGAAGCCTGGCCGTCACCACTGGGAGGTGGTTCAAGAGAACTACCAGAGCTATCAGCGGGACTCCACGCTGCAGTTGGGCCAGTTCGTCTCCCAGCGCGCCGAGCTGTTGCCCTTGCTGGCCTATCTGCGCATTGAGTCAAGCGGCGCGCCCTTCGACTTTTCGTTGGACAACAGCCCGCCCGCCCCCGCTCCGGCTCTGCTCGACGTCAAGGCCGGTGCCCATCATTATCGAGCCTGGGCTCCCGGCCACTATGCCGCCGAAGGAGAGGTGACCGTTCCTCCCGAGCAACTGACCTCGATGCAGATCACCCTGGTGCCCATCCGGCTGCGGGTGGCTCTGGGTGACTTCCAGGCCGATGGCTATACCGGCTACAACACGCGGACCAGCGGTAGCGGGCGGAACTATCAGAGCTGGGAAGAGCCCTACCAGGTGATTCTCGACGCCAATCCCATCAAGGACAAACTGCGCGGCGCCCTGGTGCAGTATGACCTGATTGACAATGAGGCCGACTGCGTCATCTCCTTGCACATTCAGGCCGATAAAGAACACATCCAGGGCGTGGCCACCTTGTCTGACGGCAAGGGCCAGGTGCGCGAAACCGTGAACTCCACCCGCGATATGCCGTTCCTTTCCTTCGACGAGCAGGGATCCGCTCAGAAGCGCGCCCTCGAGGTCACCGACGACCTGCTCGCAAAGATTCTTCCACTGCTGACCCGATTTCAGCCTCGGGCCGACAAAGCCCCCGCCGATCGGCCGGCGCAGGTCAAGGTGCTGACCACCCCTCCGCCTCAGTGAGAGGAAAACTTCACTCTAGGGCGTGTCGGGTAGCACCGTGTTGAACAGGGGCGACTGTGGATAGGCAAGACGCAGCATTTCCGGCGTCAGGCTGACTCCGGGGCGCGGTCGGTCCCAATGAGCCATGAAGGGGTCCACTCGAGCTTGCGAGCTTCGCGCTCTGGCCGGCGCAGCAGGGGGGCAACCCTGAACGGGAATCTGGGAGGAGATCACCACGACGCCCACTTTCTGAGGCCGGGGCCGAGGCCGCCGGGGAGCCTCACCCACCTCGAGTCTTTGGCGGCGCGGATTGAGGCGCGTCAACGGCCTGCGAGGTGGCGTTGCGACTCCGGAGGAGATGCTGCTAGTCACCACTCGAGTCGGCTCCCCGGCACGAGCAGCGTTGGGAGCGGGAGTGGAGGACTGACATCCGAGCAGGGCGAGTCCCAGAAGACTGGCGGCAATTCTCATCCCTTCACCATGCCAGATTGTCGAACTGTTTACAATCGCACTCCACTTTCCAGAAATCTTTCAGGGTGTCTGGCTAAACTGAAGCCATGAATACCGCGAACATTATTCTCGACTATCAAAACGGCGGCTGGGTTCAGGTGACCCCGCCTCTCAAGAAGTAAAATCAATACCCTGGCGGCGCCTGATCGACCGGATGGTCGATCTGGAACGTGCCGCCCGGCTTTCCCATTCGAGACGGATCAAAGGGAGTCGGCGTGAAAGGCGCCATGTTACCAACCGGTTGACGCCGGTTCAGTTCCGGAAAGTGGCGAGCCTCCTCGTTGTCGTAGCCCGGGAGCGTGCCTCCTACCTTGGGAAGCTCCGGACCTCTGGCCCGGCGGCTGTAGCCGTAGCCATATCCCGAGCCGTAATAGTAGCTACTTTTTCGGTATCCGTTGGAACGGTAGCCCGAGTAGTGACAGCGTGTCCCGCGCCCCCCTGGGACCGCCCAGACCAGAGAAGTCAATGTCAACCAGAGCACCCATTTCATCCCACCATTTTAACCCACCGCCGCCGCACTCGCCAGGATAAACGGCCCGGAAAATTTCAGCCATCTTTCATACGGGTCGGCTACATTCTGCCTATGAATATCAACGCGCAGATTCCGCAACGCAATCAGTGGCTCGCCGCCGGTGCCCCCAGCCGCGAACTGACCCCGCAAAACCTGGCCCAGTGCGACTACGTTTCGCTGGCCCTGGAAAGCCCTGGAGCGGAAGATGCATTGCTGGCCGCCGGAATGGCCCTGGCCCAGGGCAAGCCCACGATTCTGAGCGCTCCCGAGCGCAGCCACCTGCCCTGGTTTTTGCGCGAAGCCGACCTCTCCTACCCCCATCAGGTGACCATCACCCAGAGCCAGAAACCGCTCGAGGTCCGGGCCAACCCGGCTCCCATCGAGGCGGGCGGAAAGAAATTCGATACCTTCATCGGCTGCCTGATGTCCGGCCTC
>JALHOV010000158.1 GCA_022842865.1 Vulcanimicrobiota bacterium
CTCATTCCCTTATTGAATTTAGAAGTTTGGTAGAGCTTTTGAATCCAACCCCCCCCAAAAAAAGCTATATGAGTCCGGCGGGCCTTGCCGCAAAAGTATCTCCCCTGTCCCCTCTCATCCCCCCATCCCCCTTAAAGAAAGCCGAGAGCTCAGGGCGACCCCGATTAACGGGACCCGAAGAGGGCGCGGCCGATGCGGATCCAGTTGGTGCCTTCGGCGATGGCGGCTTCGAAGTCGTCGCTCATGCCCATGGAGAGTTGATATTCCTGGAAGATAGGCAATTGCAGATCCTGCAGGCGATCGCGTAGCTCCCGAAGTTGGGCGAAAAAAGGCCGAGAGGTCTGGGGCGGAGGCAGGGTCATCAGGCCCACCAAGCGCAGCCCGCGCCAGCTTCGGGCGGCGTTCCAGTGTTCCAGTTCGGCAACCAGGTCCGCAGGCGCGATGCCGGATTTGGAATCTTCCTCGCCCAGACGAACCTGGACAAACGCTTCCACCACCCGTCCCGCTTCCAGTGCCAGACGATCCAGGCGCTCGGCAAGGGAAAGACGGTCGAGCGAGTGGATGACCGGAAAAAGCTGCACGGCCCGGGCCGCTTTGTTGCTCTGCAAGGGACCGATCAGATGCCAGCGCGCTTCCGGTAAAAGGGGAACCTTTCCCTCGGCTTCCTGCACGTAGTTTTCGCCGAAGTCCGTCTGGCCGGCCGCTAACAAATCACGAATCGGCTCGATCGGGAAGGTCTTGCTTACGGCCAGCAGGCGCACCTCATCCGGAGAGCGACCGGCCGCCTGACAGGCCTTTTCGATTCTCTGCTTGACCGCGGAATAGCGCTCGGCTAGAGCCATCTCATCAAGGGAGCGTCTTCGGCCAGTCCGCTGTGTCCGTTGGAAGCGGCTGGCACCAGATTGGCGGCCTCCGATTCCGAAATCATGCCGGCATCGATCAGCCGGCTCAGAGACTGAGACATGGTCTGGCTGCCTTCGCCGGCCAGGCCTTTGCTCACCGTTTGACTGAGGGCGTCGAGGTTACCTTCGGACAGCAGTTGACTGACGGCCTGGTTGACCAATAGCACTTCGGCCGCCGGCACCAAACCTTTGCTCTTATCGGCGCGCGGTAGCAGTCGCAATGACACCACTGCCTTCAGGTTGTAGGCCAGTTGGCGGCGGTCGACCACGTTAGGCGCCTGATCCACAAAGTTCATCAGGCGTTCCAGGGACGACAGCAGGTTGGGAGCTTCCAGTCCCGCGATCACCAGGTGGCCGCTGTCGGCGGCGGCCACCGCGATTGCGGCTGCGTCGGGGCTGGGCAGGGGATCAATGACCAGGGCGTCCGGGTCGTGCTTCAAGCCGTCCTGAATCGCTTTGACCGTGTCCTGGTAGTCGCTGTTGAACTCGCGTTGGGTGATGAGCGACTGAAGATCCTGGTGAATGATGTGGATCGGGGCTTCCAGGCTGAGAATATGCATTTTGCGGTTGCGGTTCAGTTCATCCACGATGGCTGCAAGGGTGGTGCTTTTGCCCGAGCCGAGCGGGCCGGTGACCAGAACCATTCCGTGCTTCAGCGAGCCGACGGTGCGGCGCAAGATAGCCGGCAGGCCAAGTTCTTCCAAGTTTGTCTGGCTGCGCAGCATCTTCATCGAGGCACAAAGGCGGCCTCGTTGGTAGAAAGCGTGGCCTCGTAAGCGTAAGCCGGATTGCTCGTAGGTGAAGTCCAGGGAGCGTTGTTGCAACAATCGGCGTCGCTCTTCTTTCGAGAGCGCGAAGAAAATGAGCCGCCGGCAGTCTTCTTCGCCCAGGCTGTTATTGCCGACCGGAATCAGGTCGCCGTTCAGGCGGACCATCGGGTTGGAGCCCACCTTGATGTGCAAGTCGCTGGCCTGGTTCTGGCTCATGACGTTGAGCAGGTCGCGCAGTCCAAAGTTCAGGTCGGTCTTCTCAGGGGCTTCCAGATCCGCCTCGTTGACGGAGTAGTTGGACGGGGATGAGTTCAAATCCGCCGGAGCCCCGCCCCGTCCGCGCTCATCTAAGGCCTTGACCAGGCGCACGGCCAGATCGACCTTGTCGGAAAACTTCTCGGTTTCGTCGGCCAGCGTTTTGGAGCGGCCCAGCAGTTGTTCGTAGCGCTCTCCCTGCTGCTGCAGTAGAGCCTCCAACTGCTCCACGCGGGTCACCGCCTGAGAAGCACGCGCTCCCAGTTCACTCTGGTTCGAGTAGGTCGTCTTAAGCGACTCCATCTCGGCTTTGACCTCGGCGATGTCTTCCTGACCGGCTCGCGAGTCTACGGCGTCGGCTAACTCGGCCAGATTGGCTTCCAGCTCCTGTCGGGTTGCTTGCTGCTGCTGGCCCACTTCGGCAAGGTTGGACTTAAATTTTGAGGACAGGTCGGCCAGGGTGGTATCGAACTCCCGCGACAGGGTTTCGAACTCCTGGCGGAAATCGGCCGCCAACTTCTCGTTTTTGGTCTGATCGGCCAGAGCTTCACGCAAACTGGACGTCTGCGATTCGAGGTTGTGGGTCAGCTCTTCGAGACGGGTGGCCACCAGATCCATCTCTTCTTCCCGGGTGGCGTCCTGCGTTTGAAAACGCTGCTGAACCGATAAATGCACCTGGGCGACCAGCTCTTCCAGCTTGCTGGTCACGTTCTCCAAGGGGCCGTTTCCGCCCACGTTGGCAAGTCGTTCGGTGATCTCGGCGACCCGTTCGGTCAGCAGGCGATGGGATTGAGTCAGCTGCTCGAGTTGAGCGACGGTCTGATTCTTCAGTCCATCCAACTCCTGGAAAAGCTCATCGTCGCCTTCCGCGTCTTCTTCAAATTCGCGGGCCAGCTTGTCCAGTTTGGCGCGGATGGCGCGTTGCTCGCGAGCTGCCTCCTGGCTACTAATGACCAGACTTTGCAGTTCCTCGTCAATCGCCGTGACGCGAACGTCTAGATCGTCATCATCATCGTCAAGGAGACTCTCCTCTCCCTCGATGCTCTCTCCGGGTCTTCTGCGCCTGCGTCTGGCCAAAGTTGGCTCCTCAATTTGTTAAGATCGGCTAAGCTTTCTGGGCCAGATGAGCGGTTCCTTTGTACTATTGTAAGCGACCAATTTTTTGTTCTACCGCGGCAACCATGGGTTCTAGCGCCTGTCGGGCCAACTTGAGCTCGGGATAGGGAGGGTGGTCGTCTTGCCAGGTCGGCACTACTTTACGTAGTTCCGTGTAGGCTACTTCGCTGGCCGGCCCAAAGGTCAACGGCCGGCGAAAATCCAGCGCCTGGGTGGCGCACAGCCACTCACAGGCCAGGATTTGTTCCAGGTTGTCGACCAGTTTTTCCAACTTGTAGGCGGCGGCGGGACCCATGCTGACGTGGTCTTCGTGTCCCGCTGAGGTAGGGATGGTGTCAGCGCTGGCCGGATGGCAGTAGACTTTGTTTTCGCTGGCCAGGGCGGCGGCCACGTATTGCACCAGCATCAGTCCTGAGTGCAGGCCCTGGTGCGGAGTCAGGAATGGCGGTAGTTCGCTGGTGTCGGGATTGAGCAGGCGGTCGCAACGCCTTTCCGAGATGGTGCCCAAATACTGCAGGCTGAGTGCGGCGGAATCCAAAGCCAGCGCCACCGGGGCGCCGTGGAAGTTGCCGCCGCTCAGAATCAGCTCTTCTTGGGGGAAAACCAGGGGGTTGTCGGTGACCGAGTTGATTTCCCGCTCGATCAGGCCGGTGCAGAAGGTCAGTCCTTCGCGACTGGCCCCGTGAACCTGGGGGCAACAGCGCATGCTATAGGGATCTTGAACTTTGGCACAGCCCTTGTGGGAGGCCACCAGGGCTGAGCCCTCCATGCAGCGGCGCAGGTTGGAGGCGCTGGCAATCTGTCCAGGATGAGGCCTCACCCGTGAAATGGCCTCGTGAAAGGCGCTGTCTGTTCCCAACAAGGCCTCCACCGTCATGGCCGCGATAATGTCGGCGGCCTTGACCAGCCATTGGGCTCGGGCCAGCGACAGGCCGCCCACCGCCGTCATCAACTGGGTGCCGTTGATGCACGCCAGCGCTTCTTTGGCCTGGAAGGTATACGGTTTGAGGCCGGCTTTGTGCAGCGCCTCACCCGCTTCGATCAACTCACCCTGCCAGTAGGCCTCGCCTTCGCCCATCAAGCACAGCGCAATGTGGGAAAGGGGAGCCAGATCGCCGCTGGCTCCTACCGAACCACGACTTGGGACAAAGGGCACGACCCCACTGTTGTAGAGGGCGCAAAAGGAATCCAACAGTTCCTGGGTTACCCCCGAGTAACCCCCCAGCAGCGAGTTGATTCGCAGGGCCATGACCACGCGCACGGTTTCCAGCGGCAGCGGATCCCCCACGCCAGCTGCGTGGCTGCGCACCAGGTTGCGCTGCAGGGATTCCACTTGATCCGGCTCGATGCGCACTGAGGATAGGCGTCCGAAGCCAGTGTTGACTCCATAAACGACCCGTTCTTCTTTTTGCACCCGCTCGATCAACTCGCGCGAAGGCCTGGTGCGCTCGCGGGTGCTTGCATGAAGTTCCAGGCGGGCTCCCGTGGCCAAACGGGTCAAGTCGGTGAGTTGCAGTGGGAGTTCGGGAGAGCCCAGAACGAGTGGAGTCAAAGAGGTCATGCTTAGAGATTTTTCAACATCTGGACCCGTTCCTGTTGGTAACCCAATTGGTCATAGAAGTGGACGGCCCGATGGTTGGCCATGGTCACGCCCAGGCCAATCGAGATCATGCCGCAGTGTCGAGCGAATTCTTCGGCGCGGGCCATCAGCGCCTGGCCGATGCCGCGGCCCCAATAGCCGGCTCGGACCGAGACGTCGTAAATCCAGGCCTGGGCCGTACCGGTGGAGGAATCGCGTTGGTGGGCCACCACGATAATGTGGCCGACCATCTGGCCGTCGATTTCGGCCACGAAAAGCCCACTGTGATCGAGACCCAGAATGTCGCGCAGGGACTGCAGATCCTCCCGTCGATAGTGCTGCACCTGCTCAGCCGGCACGCTGCGGAAGGGACTGACTGAGTGCAGCACCATATCGGTGGCCAACTGGATGATGCTGTCGACATCTTCGGCCGTGGCCGGACGAATGGTCACAGGTCGTCGCTCAGATGTTCAAAGTCGGCGAAGTAGTGCGGATAGGTCTTGGAGACACAGGCCGGATTGCGGATGGTGACGCCGGTGGGGCCGAAGGCGGCCAGTGAGAAGCACATGGCCATTCGATGGTCATTGTAAGTTTCGACCCGGGCAGGCTTCCACTTGAGCGGGGACTCCACGCGCAGTCCGTCGTCCAGCAGGCTCACCCTGGCGCCCAGCTTGCGTAGCTCCTGATAAAGAGCTTGTTGGCGGTCACACTCTTTGACTCGCCAGTTGCCCACTCCGCGGATCTCGCAGGGGCTGTCGGAGAAAAGCGCCAGCACGGCCAGGGTCATAGCCGAATCGGGAATGTCGTTGAGATCTTTGGCAATCCCGTGTAAGGGATGGTCGGCCGCCCGCGACACTTCCACCCAATCCGGTCCCCATTTGACCTCAGCGCCCATTTCTTCAAGCAGGCGCGCAAAGCGGATCTCGCCTTGAACGCTCTCGCTGCCCGCTCCGCAAACACGCACCGGCCCGTGGCCGATGGCGCCTGCTGCCAAAAAATAACTGGCGGCGGTAGCGTCTCCCTCGACCAGGATTTCTCCGGGAGTGCGCAGTTTTTGTGGAGTGATGTGGTAATTGCGGGCGTCTTCGTGCTGGATCTTGACGCCGAACTGGCGCAACTGTCCCAGCGTCATATTGACGTAGGGCTGGGAAACCAGTTCTCCCACCACCTGCAGGCTGGAGGGCCCCTCCAGCAGAGGGGCCGCCATCAAAAGGGCGCTCACGAACTGGCTGGAAAGAGTGGCATCCACGTAGATGGGGCCACCGGGCAGCTTTTTGCCCTTGATCTTCAGTGGCGGGAAGCCTTCGTGACCGAGATACTCGATTTCCGCGCCCCATTGCCGCAAGGCGTCTACCAGGGGCCCGATGGGCCGCTCGCACATTCGGGGCTCGCCGGAGATGACCCATTCGCCCGGTGTAGCGCTAAGCACCGCAGTCAGGGGCCGAAAAGCCGTGCCGGCGTTGCCTAAAAACAGATGGGCCTGCGGTTTCTGGAAACCGCCCCCCCCTACCGTGACCACTCCGCTTTGTTCCTCAATCGGTACGCCCAGCTTGCAAAGAGCTTTGCGCAGGTGATGCACGTCGTCCGAATCGAGCAAATGGTGAAGAATGGTGGGGCCGTCAGCCAGCGCGGCCAGCAGCAAAATGCGATTCGAAAGGCTTTTGGAACCGGGCAGTAAGACTTCGCCTCGAGCCAGACTGCGGGAGGTTAAGGTGATTTCAGGCACGATAAAGGCTTGCCTTCTCTTCGATGCAGGCTACTTCCTCGGGACTCCAGTCCTTTCGCTGCAAGGTTTGAGGGAAGTTTGCGGCGATTTGCTCGGCGCTCAAGGAACCGAAAGTGGCGGGGAATCTGGCTCCGGGAAAGATGCGCGCGAAGAGTTCTTCATCCAGGCGGGTCGGGATGGAGCCGTGCTGGAGCAGGCGCCGACCCCTGCGCAATTGGGCGCTGCCCACCAGTTTGCGCCCATTGAGTTGGATCTCGCCGCGTTGCGACAGCTGGTAGCACGAAGGGTCGCGCTGGCCGCTTTCTTGACGGCGCGCGGCAGTCACAGCGGGGTTCAGCCGACTCAAGCAGGTCAGCAAAAGGCTCGTCAAGTCCGCGTAAACCTGCGCCAGGCTGCCTGTAAACTCGGGCAAAACCAGGGCGTAAGTGATCTCATGCTGATGCAAAACCGCCCGTCCGCCGCTGGGCCGGCGCACCGTGGGAATTTCCGCCACCGGATGGGTCTGAGCGTAGCCGAGGGAAAGCCAGGGGCCCTCCCACTGATAAAGCCTGAGGGTGGGTCGGTCGGCCTGGTCGAGCAAGAAGGAGTCGGCGGCCATGTTCCAGGGTCCGGGCCGAGGACCGTCAACGATCAGTCGCCAGTTCAGCGTTTGCGAGCCTTGACCATGCGAATGCGAGTGCCCTGGCCGATTTTCGAATCAATTTCGACTTTGTCCATCAAATTGCGCATCAAGAAAATGCCGCGGCCGTCTTCGGAAAACATATCAGGAGGTAGATCACCTTTACCGGCCGGGTCGAAGCCTTTGCCGTAGTCGCGCACCTCTACCTGAAATTCACGATCGTTCATGGTGTATTCCACGTCGATCCCCTGCTCGGATTGACTGTGCTCAATCGAGTTGTCGCAGACTTCGCCGACGGCTGTGATGATGTCGTAGACTTCTTCCTCGGTGAAGTTCACGCGGCGGGCGATGGCTTCGGCCTGCAGGCGCACGATGGCGGCAAATTCGTTCAGACACGGTATCTTGAGGCGAATTTCGGAGGCCGACTTGACCACTTCTTCCCATTTGTCCAGGGCTTTTTGTTGCTCAGCCAGCATGGCCGACTGGCTGTTACGGTAACTCGAGGACAGCCCCAGGAAGTAGGCGTCAAAGATCTCGTTGATGCGCTTTTCCAACATGAAGACGCCCTGGGCATGCAGATGCTCGCTCAACTTGGACAAGCAGGCCCAGACTTCCACCCTCATGAACTGCAGGCCACGAATCAAGTCTTCGAATTGAATGGCCATCTTTACGCGACGGGCGGCGATACCCTCATCGAAGGTGATGATCTCGTCGTGAAGCGTGCTGCCTTGCTCGGAGGCGTGTTCCGAGTGACCCGATTCCAGCGCGCGGATCAGGAAAGCCGTCAGGCGTCGCACCGTTCCCACAGACTCTTCGCGCGGAATTTTGCCGGATTTATAGGACTCCAGCTCGGCGAAGCAGCGGTCGGATACCTTCTGCGAAAGTGGCTCGATCTGCTCCAAAAGCAGTCGCGCCGCTACCAGAAAAGCCTTGGAGCGCGAGGTGGCGTCGCTCAGGATAAGCCCTCCTCCCAGCGAAGCACCGGCTTGCGAGCGGCGCGTACCTCATCGAGGCGGCTGACGGGAGTATTGTGAGGTGCGGAGCGCACCAGGTCGGGGTCTTCTTCCGCGATCTTGATCATCGTTTCGGCGAAACGGTTCATCGTTTCCAAGGATTCTGTTTCGGTCGGTTCGATCATCAGCGCTTCTTCCACAATTAGCGGGAAGTAGACGGTGGGTGCATAGTAGCCGTAATCGAGCAAACGCTTGGCGATATCCATAGCCTTGACGTTTTTTTCTTTCTTCGAGCCGCGGGCGGTGAGCACGAACTCGTGCATACAGGTGCGGTCGTAGGCCACTTCATAGTGATTCCGGAGGCGGCTCAGCAAGTAGTTGGCGGAAAGCACCGCTCCTTCGCCTACCTCCTTCAGGCCGGCCGGCCCGTGATAGCGGATGTAAGTGTAGGCGCGCACCAAAACCAGGAAGTTGCCCCAGAAGGTTCGGACCCGACCAATGCTGTGCTCGGGCTTGAAGAAGCTGTAGCGGTTATCGACTTGGTGCACGCGCGGCGAAGGCAGATACTTGACCAGTTCGCCGCGAGCGCCCACCGGACCGGCTCCCGGACCGCCGCCACCGTGAGGCGTCGAAAAGGTTTTGTGCAGGTTGAGATGCACCAGGTCAAAGCCCATGTCGCCCGGGCGAGCGTTGCCCAGCAGTGCGTTCATGTTGGCTCCGTCGTAATAGAGCAGACCGCCCGCGTCGTGAACGCCCTTGGCAATCGTCTCGATGCCGTTTTCGAAAAGGCCCAGGGTGCTCGGGTTGGTGAGCATCAAGCAGGCCAGCTTTTCATTGAGGTGCGGCTTGAGGGCTTCCAGGTCGACGTCGCCATTTTTGTTGGAAGGCACCGTGATCACTTCAAAGCCTGCCAGAGCCGCGGAAGCCGGATTGGTGCCATGGCTGGAGTCGGGGACCACCACGATTTTGCGCTGGTCTTCGCCGCGTTTCTTGAAGTAGGCGGCCACCATCAGGAGAGCCGTCAGCTCGCCCTGAGCGCCGGCGGCCGGCTGCAGGGTGATGGCGTCCATGCCGGTGATTTCGGCCAGGTGATTTTGCAGGTGAACCATCAGCTCCAGCGCGCCCTGGGAGGTGCTTTCCGATTGCATGGGATGCAGGCGGGCGAAGCCGGGCAGACGGGCCGTCACTTCATTGATGCGCGGGTTATACTTCATGGTGCACGAACCCAGCGGATACATGGTGGTGTCGATGCCGTAGTTCAATTGTGAGAGACGCACAAAATGCCGGGTCACTTCCAGTTCGGAAAGCTCGGGTAGTTCTGGAGGCTTCTCGCTCAGCAACTCGGCGGCGATTCCGTCCCGCCAGTTGGTTCCGGCGTCGACCTGGGGCGGGATCACTCCGCGGCGGCCGGGAGAGGTCTTTTCAAAGAGGGTGGGTTCAGCGGTCAGGCTCACGAGCGGGCAGCTCCTTGCAGAGGACGGTGGGCGTGCTGTAGGGCTCCCACGAGTTCGTCGACGGCTGCTTTACCGTTGGCCTCCGTGAAGCAGAACAACAAGCAGTTCTTATATTCGGGATAGTCGCGCTCGACCGCATAGCCGCCGATGATGCCGCGCTCCTCCAGGCTCTTCAGGGTCTGGTCGGCCGAACCGGGGCAGTGCACCAGCACTTCGTGGAAAACCGGCTGCTTGTCCAGCATCACCTGATAGCCGCTCAGGCTGGCTACTTGCTTTTTGAAGTAATGGGCCAAACTGGCCGAAGCGTCGGCCACTTCCTTGAGGCCCTGCGGACCGAGCAGCGCCAGGTAGACGGTCACGGCCAGGGCGCACAGTCCCTGGTTGGTGCAAATGTTGGAGTATGCTTTTTCGCGGCGAATGTGTTGCTCGCGGGCCTGCAGGGTCAGACAGAAGGCGCGGCGCCCCTGGCTGTCCACGGTCAATCCGCAAAGCCGACCAGGGATACGGCGCATATGCTGCTTTTTGCAGGAGACGAAACCGGCGTAGGGGCCTCCGAACGAGAGGGGCAGGCCGATCGGCTGGGCATCGCCCACCACGATTTCCGCACCAAAGTCTCCAGGCCGCTTGAGAACGGCCAGGGAGCAGGGGTCGCCCACGCTGACGATGGGTATGGCGCCGGCAGCTTTGGTGGTGCCGCACAAAGCCGCGCCGTCTTCGATGACTCCCAGGAAATTGGGCGTTTGGAAGAGCGTGCAGGCCACCTGGTCGGTTAGCTCCGGCCAGACGGTGCGCCCGTCCTGGAGGGGAGCCTCGATCAGTTCGCCTGCGTGCGTGTCGATGTAGGTGCGCAATAATTCGCGGGTCTGCGGGTGCACCCCCTGAGAAACCAGCACCTTGGAGCGCCCGCTGATGGCCAGGGCCATGAAGACGGCGTCCACGGCTGCACAGCCGCCGTCATAGACGGAGGCGTTACACACATCCATGGCGGTCAGGCTGCACATCATCGTCTGGAACTCAAAGATGGTCTGCAGCGTGCCCTGGCTCACCTCAGGCTGGTAGGGAGTGTAGGCGGTCATGAACTCGGAACGTTGGATAATGGTGTCCACCACAGCCGGCACAAAGTGGCGATAGGCCCCGGCGCCAAGGAAAGACAGGCGGCTGGGGACCATATTCTTGGAGGCCAGTTCTTCCAGGTGAATGGCCACTTCGTACTCCGAAAGGTGTTCGGGCAAGTCCAGGGCGCGCGTCAATCGGGCGCTCGCCGGAATGCTGTCGAACAGTTCGGAGACCTGATGCTTGCCGATGGAGGCCAGCATCGTCTGGCGGTCGCCGGCGGTGTGGGGGACGTAATTCATGTTCAGTGTCCTTCGGTGTGAGAAGCGTAGCCTTTCGCGTCGAGCAATTTGGCAACCGTGCCGGGATCTGCGATTTTCGCCTTGATCATCCAGCCGGCTCCGTAAGGCTCGCGATTGACGGCCTCGGGATCAAACTGATCCGAGTCCTGGCTCAGCACGGAGTTGATTTCGACAACTTCACCGTCAACCGGGGAGTAGAGTTCGGAAACGGTTTTGACCGACTCCACCACGCCAAAGCGCTTGCCGTTTTGCAGTTTGAAGCCGACGGCCGGCAACTCCACGAAGACGATGTCGCCCAATTGGTCCTGGGCGAAGTGGGTAATGCCGATTTCGGCCACGTCGCCTTGCAGGCGCACCCATTCATGTTCTTCGGTGTAGCGTAGTTCTTCTGGAATCATGGACGAAAAAGCTCCTTCTTAACCCCTTTTTACGCTGCCTTTGACGAAAGGCAGCCGGGTCACTTTTGCTCTCTCGTTTCGCCCCCGAATTTCGACCTCAATCTCGGTCCCAACAGCGCGCAGGGCGGTTTCCACGGATGCTAAAGCGATCCCTCTCTTCAGCGTGGGGCTGAAAGTGCCGCTGGTGACCACTCCCACCTGCTTTCCGCCAGCGTGCAGCGGATAGCCTTCGCGCGGGATGGCTCGGCCTTCCATTTCCAGGCCTACCAGGCAGCGCTCGACGCCTTTTTCCTTGTAAGCCTTGATGGCGTCGCGGCCGATGAATTCTTTGTCAAGCTTGGTGACCCAGCCCAGGCTCGCGTCCAGCGGAGTGATGTTCTCGCTCAGTTCGTGCCCGTAGAGGGCATAGCCTGATTCCAGGCGCAGCGTGTCGCGGGCGCCCAGGCCGATGGGTTCGGCTTCAGCGACCAACTTGGTCCACACCCCGGTAGCCTCGTTCCAGGGCAGGTAAAGTTCAAAACCGTCTTCGCCCGTATAGCCGGTTCGCGAAATAATGCCCTCCAGGCCGTCCACTTCGCCTTCCTGGAAGCCGTAATAGGGCACCTGCTCCAGATCGATAGCGACGTGCTTTTGCAGGATCTCCTGGGCCTTGGGGCCCTGGATCGCGATCAGCGAGGTGCGCAGCGAGGCGTCGTCCATCTCCACTCCGGCGGGCTTGTGTTTCGCCATCCAGTCGACGATTTTCTGGCGATTGCTGGCGTTCATGACGACCATCCACTTGTCTTCAAAGCGGTAGATGATCATATCGTCGAGCACGCGGCCCTGCTCGTTGCACATGCAGCCGTATTGGGCCTTGCCCACTTCGATCTTGGAAAGGTCGTTGGTGAACAGGCTCTGCAGCCAATCTAGCGCCCCGTCGCCCCAGACCCAACACTCACCCATGTGGGACAGGTCAAAGAGGCCCGCATGGTTGCGCACCGCCTCGTGCTCTTTCTTGATGCCGCTGTATTCGATGGGCATCTCCCAGCCTGCGAAATCCACCATCTTGGCCTTGGCTTCGAGGTGGCATCGATAAAGACCGGTTCTTTGCGGTGCGGTGACCTGGGTTGAACTCATGCGGACTCCTTGGAATTCGAGTCTGCACAAATTACCCAAAGGACCGCCGAATTAAGCCTCCAGCGGGCTGATGATTTGCAGCGACTTGAAGTGGGCGTAATCCGCTCCGTTGAGCGTCACCAGACTCAGACCCCGCGTGGCTGCCACAGCGGCGATCTGAGCATCGGCCGCAAGAGGTGTCCGCCCCAAAGCGGCCAGGCGTGTGCGTTCTTGGGCGTGCCAGTCGGCGGCATCCTGGTCGTAGGGCAGGACCGCCAGCCTGGGTTCCAAGATTTCCTTCAGGTAGCGGAGCAGGCCGTATCTCTTTTTTGATTTGGGTAGACGTAGAGCGCCGAAACGGAGTTCATGCCAAACCACCGAGGCGGTCGCGCTCTGGGTGATGTTCTCCTCGAGCCAGGTGATGATTTTTGGGCGGGGCTGCGGTCGGGCCGGTTCCGAAAGAACGTTGCTATCGAGCAAGTATCTCACCAGGAGAAGTCGCGGCCTTTGGAAGCTTCTCGAGGCGGCAGCCATTCTTCCGGTTCGAGCCCGAAGTCGACCTCGGCTCGAAGCTCCTTCAGCGCGGACGCAAAGGAAATCGGCCGTGTTTGCAGTCGCCGATAGTCTTCGATGGCCAGCAACACGGCCACTGGCTTTCCTCGCCTGGTCAATTCCACTCTTTGGCCCTCTTCGGCATCGTGAACCAGCCGGGCCAATTGGTCGCGGGCGGCCGCAATACTGTATTGTTTTGCCATATGGCTATCTTCGATGGCTATCTTTTGCCCTCCTGGTAAATCACGATGCGCTCGCTGCCGTCGTCGCGAGAGCAGCTCAGGATGCCGGGAGCGTAGTCGAAACTGCCTGACTGGTTGAGGTAGCAGCGAGCCGGTCGGGGCAGATAGCTCTGCACCTGCTCCAGGTTGTCGGGCCAGGCCTGACCGTGGTCGCGGCGATAGAGCTGGATGGCGGCCAGCAGGGCCAGCCCTTCTCGGCGCGTCCAGCAGCGGGCCAGGCCGCGCACGCCGTTCGAGACGGTCATTTCGTAGACTTGGCGGCGGGCCAGGGGCGTGAAGCGGACTCCCTCGAGAAGTTGGGCTCCCTCATCGTGACTCAACTCCCAGAGCTTGAACTCCTTCGCGAAGGTTTGGGCTCGCGCGGTGCTCAGGTTCTGAGCCTGTTGCTCGCGCTCTAAATAGTATTGCGGTAACAGTTTGGCCAGGTCGGCGTAGGCCCGGGGGTTCACCATGTAACTGTAATTTAACCAGTGACTGACCAGGCCGTAGTCCAGCAGCTGTTCGATCAACCCGTCGCTGACCAGGCCATTGCTCAGGCTCTTCTGCACATCTTCGAGGACCCAGCTCATCTCCGGCTCGCAATCGAGGTTCCATTTCTGGTCCCAGTGCACTTGGCTGTCCAGGCAGAGTAGTGCCCAGCGGTCGCAATTCAGAGCTGCTTCCTGTTTGTTGTTGATGGCATAGAGAATGGACTGGGCCCGCAAACAAGCCAGCAAGGTGCGGGACCAGGACCGCGGACGAATCGAGGTGCCCTCGGGAACGGAGGCGGACCGACCAAAAGCAGGCAGTTCTCGCCGAAGTCGTTTTAAGGCCGGAGTTTGGGCATGGCGCGTGGCATAGCGTCGCCAGTCTTCGGCCTGCTCAGTGCTGGGGAACTCATCCCATTTTTCACTCGACAGAAAGAGGTCGCAGTCCGAGAAGACGATTTTTCTGGCGATTTGCAGCTGGGACGCATAGAGCGTGGAGCCGGAGGAGGGCTTAGGACACCTCTCTGACGGGACCACCAGCTTAGATTTCGAACCAAAAAGAGCCAGCATCCCGACTGCGCTGAGGATAGCCGATCGGGCCAGGCGTGGTTGGAGTCGGCGCCTTCGTAGTGGGCTTGCCAGCGGCGCTCGGCAGGCCAAAGCCCCGCTCACCGCTCCCAGCAGTAGCCAGACCAATGTGCAGGTGTATTCGATCTCCAACGAGAGCAGGGAGGATTCCTCGAGCTTAAAGCTGGCTAGCTGGAGCGCAAGATAGGCAGCCCATCCCAACCAGAGGCCAAACAAGGGGCCGAGCACCAGGCTGAAACGGCGTCCCATACTCAACTCCGCCAGTGTGGCCAGGGGTAAGCGCACGCCGAGTAGCCAGATCAGCCCGCCGGCCAGCAGCAGAGTGGCACCTTTGGCGGCCGATAGATCGGCTTGTCGGGAGAGCGCATCCCAGGCCCCCAGAGCGTAGCCGAGCACCAGCAGACTCCCCAGGTCAAGGTAGATGAGGACGGGGCTGTAGCGCTTGCTGACTTCGTTGTGTTCCGTCGGATCGATGCAGGGCAGCTTTTTTAGAAGCGGTCGGGCCTTCAGGGCCATTAGCAATCCGACCGGAACCAGGGCAAGCAGCGCCATGGGTCCGAGCAAGTAAACCGGGGGGGATTGGTCTCCTGGCGCGACCGTGGGCGCTAACAAGGTCGCCCGCAACCCCTGGCCCAGGCCCCAAGCCACCAGCCAGCCCAGCAGCGCCGACAGGCACCAGAGGATCAGCCTTTGCCCCGCCTCCCGCTGATTGCGGCTGGCCGCCGACAGGGCCAGGCCGACGTAGGCCCCCGTCAGGGAAGCCAGCGGGAGCAGCAGCAGACTGGCCAACGGCCATCCCCACTGGCTCCAGGGTGCGGCCGCCACCAGGTAGCCGCTCAGCACCAGCAGAGCAAAAAGACCTTCGCTGAACACGGTGTAGCAGCAGACCTGCAGCCAGCCCTGGACCACCGTGCGCGCACCCAGG
>JALHOV010000159.1 GCA_022842865.1 Vulcanimicrobiota bacterium
CAAGACCGCGGTGAAGTTTGCTATGTCAATGGGGTTTTCGGCCGCGCTCCTAGCCCAGGCTGTCGATCAGGTTTTGCACGGCCAGCATGGCCATGCGTTCGCGGGTGGCTTCGGTGGCGCTGGCGATGTGGGGGGTGAGCAGCACCCGGTCGGAGGAAAGCAACTCCGGATGCACGGCCGGTTCTCTTTCGAAGACGTCCAGGGCGGCGCCGGCCAACGCTCCGGAAGCCAGGCAAGCGGCCAGCGCCGCCTCATCTACTACCGGGCCTCGGGAAGTGTTCACCAGGTAGGCTCCCGGCTTCATCCGCGCCAGGGTTTCCTCGTTCAGTAAGTGGCGGGTCTCGGCCGTCAAAGGCAAGTGCACGGTGACCACATCCGAGGAAGCCAGCACTTCCTCCAGCGAACCCCCGCGAATCCAGGGGAGCACGCGCATTCCGAAGGCCGAGGCGCGGCGGGCCACGGCCTGGCCGATCTGGCCCATTCCCAGCACTCCCAGGGTGGCGCCGTGCAGGTCCAGTCCCAGCATCATCATCGGACCCCAACCGGAATACTCGCCGGCGCGCATCATGCGGTCGCCTTCCAGCAAGCGCCGGGTCACCCCCAAGATCAGCGCCCAGGTAAAGTCGGCGCAGGTTTCCGTGAGCACGCCGGGGGTGTTGCAGACCTTCACGCCTCGGCGGGCGGCCTCGTCCAGGTCGACATTGTCCAGGCCCGCCGCCACGTTGGAAATGCAGCGCAGTTCGGGGCAACGGTCCATGACCTCGGCGTCGATTTTCTCGGTGAGCAAGGTCACCAGCCCGACCGCTCCGCCCACGCCCCAGAGCAGCCGGGTGCGGTTGGGAATCTCCTCCGGACCGACAAAGATGTCCCAGCCGGTGGCATAGAGCGCCTGCAGTGCCTTGTCGGGCAACCGGCGCGTCACATGGATCCTCAAATTCCGGTGTCCCAAGAGGCCATGGCGTGCTGGTAAAACTCGGCCCGCAGCATTTGCGAGGTCTTTAACTCGCCCCAGAAGGCGCTCATCATGGGGAAGTCGTCTTCGTTGCCGCCCCGCGAGATTACGCAAAAGTGCTTGCCGCGCATCAGGATGCCGGCCCCGCGTGGCTGCACCTTTTCGATCAATTCGTGTAAAAAGTCATTGCAGATGCGTTCGTCCATGGTGTATTTGCATGCAAAGTGGCGGAACATTTTGACCAGCTTCGAGTAACCGATATAGTGCTCGCCCGGCAGGTAGCCAATGGTGGCTTTCAACCATGCCGGAGCGTAGTGGTGCTCGCAAGCGGAGAAGGCGGTTACCTTGATCGTCACCAGCTCGACCAGGGCCGGGTCCGGCACCGGGTATAGTTTTACATTGAACGGATCGTACTGGGTGCGGGGATCCACCAGCGCGGCTTTTTGCCAGCGAGCAAAGCGCCCGGCCGTGTTTTCCAACGCCTCCGGGCTGTCTTCCCCGAGAGCTTCCGCCATCAGGCGTTGGGCCTGCTGGAGTTTCTCCAAATCGACCCCTGTATGGTGTCCTTCCATGTGCAACCGGTCCTTTCGAGGAGAAGCACGGGGACAAAACGAACGACCCCCGGGCCTTTGTAAGGTCCCCCTCTATGTGTCCAAGGAGTGTGTGCTGCGTGAGTTCTAAACCCTTTTCTTGCCGTGAACTTGGCCGAGGCGGTCAGGTGGTTCAGTGGGGCGACCTGCACTTTCAGGTAGGCGCCTACCCGGAAACCATTAAAGACACCATGACCAGCAGCGAAGGCGTACCGCAGATTTTTGTGGTGCCCGAGCGCCTATTTGACGCCTTCGTCGGGGTGAGCGCCGCCGAGTTGGAATTTCCCGTCTACTTTAACTTCTACTTGAAGGGGCGCAAGCTGCGCTTTATCTGTCGCAAGAAGCAACTGCGCCCGCTGGTGCGCGTGCTCAAGGAAGCGATTTTCGGACCGTCCGCTTTAAATCTCGGGGAAGAGTTTCCCGGCGGGGCCCACGTTCCCGACCTGGCCACCGAGATGCGCTGGTACAAGCAAGAGCCCAAGCGCAAACGCGGCCGCCTCATGCTGGCCGACATCGTCACTCCCCTGGTTTTCGACGACCAGGGCAAGGTGGAGGTGGACGGCTACACGCTCCACGACCTGGGCCAGGATGACTATCGTCTGGAGCGAGACGGCGAAAGCCACCAGTTCAGCTACCGCGGTCCGGGCAAAGTGGTTTTCGAGGAGCCGCCGGCCAGCGAGCGTTTTCGTCCGCCTGCCCTGGGAATGACCATCTTGGGGAGCGGTCACGGCTTTGACGTGCGCTCGCTTACCTCCGGTTTTGTCATCTGGATCGACGGCAAAGGCGTTCTGGTCGATCCTCCGGTGCACACCACCGAATGGTTGCGCCACTCCAATATCGACGGTCGCAGCGTGGAGGATATCATCCTGACTCACTGCCACGCCGACCACGACTCCGGCACCCTGCAGAAGATCTTGCAGGAAGGCCGCGTGACTATCCACACCACCCCCACGGTGATGAACAGTTTTGTCTCTAAATACCGCTCCATCACCAACTTGAGCGGCCGCCAGTTCCGCCAACTCTTCGACTTCCGCGCCATCCCGGTGGGCCAGTCGGTCAACATCGCCGGCGCCAACTTCACCTTCAAATATATGCTGCACCCCATTCCCACTCTGGGTTTCGCCATGCACTATCAAGGGCGAAGCATCGCCTACTCCTGCGATACCCTTTATGATCCTGAAGCGATCGAGAAGCTGACCCAGGAAGGCGTACTTTCGCCGGAACGCGCCGCCGACCTGATGGACTTTCCCTGGAATTCGGACCTGGTCATTCACGAAGCCGGTATCCCTCCCATTCACACGCCGATGGGCGTGCTGGCGGCGCTGCCGGATGAGGTGAAAGCGAACCTTTACCTTACCCATGTTTCGGAATCGGCCATCCCGGCAGACTCTGGCCTGCGACTGGCTCAACCGGGGGTCGGGCAGACCATTCGCCTGGAGGTAGAGCCTCCCGACGTCAGCCACGCTCAGCACATGCTGGAGGCATTGGCCCACGTCGACTTGTTTCAGCCTTTGGGGATCGCTCGCGCAGCCGAGTTTCTGCGCATTTCTCAATATGTCTGCTACCCCCAGGGCTGCCGGTTTGTGAAAGCAGGCGAGAAGGGCGAGTTTTTCCATATCATCCTGAACGGTGAGGCCGACATTGTGCGCGAAGGCCAGCTGGTCAAGCGGGCCGGGCGCTACGACTACATCGGCGAGGTGGCGGTGGTGCTCGATCGGCCGCGCATCGCCGACGTAGTAGCGGTGACCCCGCTGGAAGTGCTTTCCATCAAGCGTCAGGATTTTCTGGATTTCATCCGCGGCACGGAGATCGCCGATTGGTTCCGGCGCGTCTCGCTCAACAAAATGGAAGGCTCGTGGGCGGTTTTTCAAGACAACCGCTTGCTGGACTCCCTGTCGACCTTTCAGAAGACTCAGTTGCTGGCCATTATGGAACGCCGCCAGTTCAAGGCCGGCGACGAGCTCTTCGAGAAAGGCAAGGTCGTGGACTGCTTCTGGCTGGTGCGCGAAGGAGAGACCGAGCTGGGCGAGCATCGCGTGGGCCGTGGAGCCCTGATTGGCCGCGTCAACGAGGATCTGACCCCGTGTCTGCATCGGGTGGCCGGTAAAGTGGTCACCGATTCGGAAATCTATCGACTACCGATCGACGGTGTGCGCGCCTTTTTCCGGGCCAATCCCGGCTCCTTCGTGCGCGTGCTGCGCGCGCAAAGCGATCATCCGCTGGGAGCTGTCGTCTGAACGATCCAGCGCAAAAGAGCCGCTCGCTGGGGGCCAGGCGGGCGGTTGACCACCACGTAGTCGTATTCGGGAGCCGAGGCCAGCGCGGCCGCGGCATTGCCCAGCCGTTCGGCAATTTGTTCGGGGGAATGGCCGCCGCGCTCGCGCAACCGTCGCTCCAGTTCGCTCAAAGGAGCGCACAGCAGGATGGTGACGCAGTCGGGCCAGATGCGGCGGGCTTGGGGGGCGGTGCCCAGGTCGACCAGAGCCAGCACCGAGCCGCCTGCTTGCAGGGCCTCGTCCACGGGACGGCGCGGCAACCCGTAGCTCATCCCGAATTCGAAGTCACGGCTCAAGACCAGTTCTCCGGCTGCCTGCCGGCGCCGGAACTCTTCCATGTCCACGAAGTCATAGTCTTCCAGGTCGCCGGGCCGGGGTGTGCGCGTGGTCAGGCGGCGGCAGAAGGTGAGCCACGGACAGGCTTGCAGCAGCTGGCCAACCAGCGTGGATTTGCCCGTGGCCGAGGGGCCGTCCAGCAGAAAAAGCATCGCGCCCGGGATTTGTGCGGACGCCGGGTTTGCCCTGCATGAGCGAGCAGCGCAGCGAATTACGTGCCATCCTGTCGGTAGGCGTCTCGACACACGCCAATCTCAACGAATCCTATCGAAGGGTCAAGCAGTCCGCCGAGAGTCGCGGGGGCTGGCTCTTTCGCCGCGAGTTAGAAGGCATCTGGTGCTCGTTTCCCAGTTTGCGCGAAGCCGTATTGAGCGCCCGCGACATCTGCCAGGCCGAGGGGGCCGGGCTTTTTGGATTTCGCTTCGGGTTGCACTACGGCGATGTGATCATCACCGCCGAGGGCGACGTGCTGGGCAACGTGCTCTCGCTGGCCAAGCGACTGGAGACGGCCACCACGCCGGGTTGTTTGCTGATTTCCCAGGAAGCGGCCGAGCGGCTCGGCGAGTTCGAATTGGAAGAGAGTCAACGATTGGAGCTCAAGGGTCTGGGCGCGGTGGACGCGCGCCGGCTGGTGTTGGCCGAGTTTTCTCTGGCCGACTCGCTTCAAGAGGACGATTGGCAGGCATTGGAGCGCGGCGAACTTTTGGTGTGCCTGGTGGGACCCTTAGGCGGGCCGCGAGAACTCGAGGGTTTGTGGGGCCAGCCGTTCTACGAAGCCGCTCAGGACCGAGAAGCGGAAGTGGGTCGGCCGCAGCTGCTGGAGGAATTCCAGGCCTGGCGCTGCCAGTTGCCGGCGCTGGCGGCCTGGACGGCGCCCACGCTCTGCTTTTTCCCCGAGACGCGTCTGGATCACGCGCTCTGCCTGGCCCCCGAGGTGCTGACCGAAGAGGACCTGGACGAGTTCTGGCCCGGCCTGGCCGCTCAATTGCAGGGTTGGGAAACGGCCTTGACCACCCATCGCATTTTCTGGGTGGGACCGGCCGACTGGATCGAGGATTTCTACCGGGAATTGCGCCGTCGCTTTCCGGCCGGTCCCCAGCAGCGCCAGTTTGTGCTGGACCTGGGAGACGGTTCGGCGGCGGGTCGTTGGAAAAAGCGCGGTCTGCCGGTTTTCTCGGGTCGCCTGCAGCTGGTCGAACTGCTCGGTCGCGTCGGTCGAAAAGAGGTGGCGCAGAGTTTGCCGCTGGCCGAACGTCCCTACCGCTTTCTGGATGCCTACGGCCCGGCCGAGCGGTCGATTTTTTTCGGTCGCGAGCGCGAGGCGGCCTTGCTCTACTCCTGGATCCTGACGCGGCGTTGGCTGGTGCTCTATGGTCGCTCCGGAGTCGGCAAAAGCTCTCTGCTCGGGGCCGGCGTGCTTCCTTTACTGCAAGAGTCTGACTGTCAGGTCTGGACCGTGCGCTGTTTGGATGACCCCTTGCAGCAGCTCGGTGGTTTCGAGCAGGTGCGCCAGGCGGCCGAAGCCACTCCCCGCCGGTTGGTGCTCTTTTTTGACCAGTTTGAAGAGTTCTTTGTGCGCCTCGAGATGGCCCAGCGCCAGGCCTTGGGCGAGTTGTTAGCCCAACTGACCTCGGTTTCCCGACTGCACATGCTGTTTTCTCTGCGTGAAGACTTTCTGGCCGAGCTGGCGGGTTTGGAGGAATGGATACCCACTTTGCTGGATTCGCGCTATCGCCTCACGGCGTTGACCCGCGAACAGGCCCGTCAGTGCATTTGCGGGCCCGCCCAGCTGTTTCAACTCCAGTTGCAGCCTGAGCTGGTCGAAGAACTGCTGAATGAGCTCGAGTCCCAGGGCGTAGAGCCCCCGGAACTGCAGATCGTCATGGACCGCCTTTGGCAATTCCGCCATCAGGGCATGATCGGCCTGGAAGACTATCGAAGGCTGGGGGGCGTGCGCAGCATCTTGCTGGATTATCTGCACGAGGCCATGCAGGCTTGGAACGACGAGAAACCGCGCCAGTTGCTCACCGCTCTGGTGTCCGAGCGCGGCACCAAACAGGCCCTGACGCTGGCCGCCTTGCGCGCCAAGGTGGACGATCCGGAGGGGGCGCTGCAGTCGCTGGTCGAGTCCCGGTTGGTGCGCACCGTGCAAAACTACTTTGAGCTCTGTCACGAGTATCTCATCGAGGAAATCCAGAGTTGGGCCGACCATGAGGAACTGGCTCGCAGGCACGCCGAGATGGTGTTGCATTCGGAGTTGGAAAGCTGGGAGAATGTGCAGAGCCTGATGACTCCTGAGCGTCTGGCCATGGTGGCGCAGCAGTTGCCGCGTATCAGCCCGACGGATTCGGAGTGGGAGCTGCTTTTGCGCGCCGCCATGGTGCGCGGGGTCGAACTTCCCCGGCTCGGTCCGCATCCCCAGGAATTGCTGATCAAGTTGTTGGATGAGGGTTGGGACGGTTGGGTGCAGCGGCGCGTGCTCGAGCAGCTGGCTGCACTGCCGCTGGAGGGCATGGCTCAGCAGCGCTACCTGGAGGCGGCCGGCTTGTTTTCCAACCCCAGCTTGTTGGAGCGGGTGCGCCCCAAACTCGACCAGGTTTTTGGCGAACAACTGGCCCTGGCCACGCGCCGCCGTTTTTTTGCTCCCATGACCTACGTTGCGGAGGGGCCGGCGCTTTTGGGGTCAGATGCGGCCAATCGTCAACAGCGCAAAGCCTGCCTGCCTCGCTACTGGCATGCCCGTATCGACAGCGAACGGCCTTTGCAAGAAGTCGAGGTAGGCGCCTTCTGGGTGGACCGAACTCCCGTCACCAACCTGCAGTTTGCCGAATTTCGTCCGGCTCACATCGACCGTTATCCGGACGAGGAAGACGATCATCCGGTGGTGAGCGTGAGCTGGCACGACGCCCAGGCATACGCCCAATGGTTGGGCAAAGAGTTGATTTGCGAAACCCGTTGGGAAAAAGCCGCCCGTGGAATCGACGGCCGCCTTTATCCCTGGGGAAACCAGTACCAGCCTGGCTATCTGAATGCTCAGGAAGGCGGATTGCGCACCACCACCGATGTAGGAAAATATCCCGAAGGCGCGAGTCCTTACGGCTGCCTGGATTTGGCCGGCAATGTCTGGGAATGGACGGCCTCGAGTTGGAGTGAGGGCGGTCCCTTCAAGGTGCAGAAAGGCGGCAGCACCCTCAATCCAGCCGCCCTGCAGCAGGCCTCCAGTCGCCAGGAAGCCTTCCCGGACTTTGTGCTGCAGTGGGTGGGTTTCCGTCTGATGTCGCTGGAGGCTCCCTGAGATGCTAGCGATTTTGACCGCCGACATGGAAGGCTTCTCGGGCCGCATGCGAGCCGATGAGCAGGCCGTGATCACCCTGCTGCTCTCGACCTACTATCGGTTGGCCCGACAGGCCGCTCAGGAGTTCGGGGGAGAGCTTTATCGGCGCGAGGGCGACGCCGTCTGGTGCTCGTTCGCGGATGCGCACAAGGCGGTGGACGCGGCTCTCTGGTTGTTGGCCCGGCTGGTTCTTTACAACCGGGATCAAACGGAGGATCGTCAGGTTCGCTTGCGCGTCGGGTTGGCCTGGGGAGAAGTGACCCTGGCAGGCGTTCCGCCGGAGCCCTTCGGCCCCACCGTGGACCTGGCCAAGCGCCTGGAATCCTCGGGTCGGACGGGATGTTTGCACTGCCCTGCCGAGCTGGTCGGCGAGCGTTCGCTGGTGGAGCCCGCCAGCGAACGCTCGCTGCCCGGACACGCCGCCCTTCGGACGGCCTATCTGGAGCCCGGAGCGGACCTGTTGGCGCGCCTGGAACAGGAAACCGCGGAAAGCTTCGGGAGTTGGGTTTTTGTGGTGGACCTTCTACACACGCCCGAAGCGGCCCGCCAGGACTGGCTGGCCTGGGCGGTGGAAAGTCGGGAACAAGGCCTGGCCCAGGTGCTGGAATGGAGGGAGCACACCCACCTGCTGCTGTGGACCGGCCCGGTTGCTCAGGACCCACCCTTTGTTCTGCCCGCCGCGGCGCGAGCGTCGGCCACCTTTGGAACGGTGGTACTGCACAGCGGAGTGGGGGAGGAAGGTCTGAATTGGTCGGGCAGCGCTCTGGAAGAGGCCATGGACTTGTTGGAGAGAGCTCCGCAGCTGGCCGGGCTATGGGGAACGGCGCCACTGCGCTATGATCGCCAGGGCGACGGCTGGGGTTATCGCGGCGATCACCCGGAGGCGGCCCTGGCGGAAGGTGCGCAAGAAACGGGCGTGCCGGGCGCCTGTATTGTCTGCGGTCCTCTGCTGAATGTGTCGCAGTGGGAGGCTTTAGCCCACCAGGATGCGGCCCAGTGGTGGGACCATCCGGCTGGCTTGCCGGCTGCCGATCCGGCTGTGGCCGGGCTGTTGAGCCAGCTGGACTGCCCGATTTTTGACTGGACCAACCTGGCCGGTTCGGAGGCCGCCTTTCGTAACTTGCACCCCGACCAGCAGGCTATACTCCGGCGCGGACGCTTGCTCTGGCTGGGTCCGCCCGGCAGCGCCGATAACCTGAAGTTGCTCTATGCCGACTTCGAATACCGCTTTCAAAACAGTCGCCCCGGCACTTTAATTCATTGGGATTGGCCGGAGCGGGAATTGAAACGCTGGAGCCGGCGCGGTTTTGAGCTGGTGGCCTGGGAGCCGGGCTACTTTCAGGAATTGGTGCAACGCTTTCGATTCCTGCGCCAGCAGCGTCAAGAGGAGCACCGCCTCAGCCTTTTACCCGCCCGTCCCTACAAGTTCTTGAACTACTACACCCGCGAGGATCGGGCTATTTTTTTCGGCCGGGAAGCAGATTGCGAGCGGCTGCACGGCCGCCTGCTGTCCAGTTCTGTGCTGGTGGTCTTCGGGAAATCCGGCGTGGGCAAGACCTCGCTGCTGCGAGCCGGCCTGCTTTCGCGCTTTCAGGCTCCCCAGGACCTGGTGGTGACCCAACGCATGCTCAGCGAACCGGTAGGTGCTCTGCGCCAGTTGCTGGGCAAGGTTTTGGGGCTGAGCGTGCAGGACGAATCGCTGGCCAGCCTGTTGGTGCGGGCCGAGCAGTGCGTGCGTGGCGCCGTGGTGGTGGTCCTCGATCAGTTCGAGGAGTTTTTCCTACGCTGCACATCGGCCCAGCGGGCCCAGTTCGGGCGCGAGCTGGCCGAAGTGTTGCGCCTGGATCTGCGGCGCAGCCACCTGGTCCTTTCTTTGCGCGAAGATTTTCTGGCGCAGATGGCCGAGCTGGAAGAGTTCGTGCCCACCATTCTGCAGCAACGTTTTCGCGTCACGGCGCTGGATCGGGCCCAGACCATGGAGGCCATCCTCAAGCCGGCCCAGCTTTTTCATCTGGAAATCGAGCCGGCGCTGGTGGAAGAACTGTTGGGTCTGCAGGGCATCGAACCGCCTCAGCTGCAAATCATTCTGGATCGCCTCTACGAGCACCGGCAAGGGCAGCACATCGATTGGCAGACCTATCAGTCTCTAGGCGGGGCCGAACGCATTCTGCGCGGCTATTTTGAGGAAACCCTGCGTCACAGTCTGGGGCCCGAGCGCCAGCGGGCTCGGCAGTTGCTCAAAGTGATGGTGACCGATCAGAAAACCAAGCTGGTCACCACTCTGGAAGAACTGGATGCGCGTTTGGGTTGGCCGCGCGAGAACTTGATGGCCGTGCTCAAGCTGTTGGTGGAGAGCCGTCTGGTGCGTTCCTGGGAAGAAGGCGAACGCGGCTGTTACGAACTGGCTCACGACTTTTTGACCCAGGAAATCGCCGCCTGGGAGACCCCCGAGGAGGTCGCGGCCAAGCACGCCCAGGCGGTGCTCAGCAACGAAATGCGCAATTATTCAAAGCTGGGCTTGATCGTCCCCAAGGACCGGTTGCTTTTGTTGGAGCCGCAGAAGTCGGCCCTGGTGCTCGGGCCCTCCGAGCAGGCGATGCTGGTGCGTTCTTCGGTGCTGCAAGGGCTGGATCCGGGTGCCTGGCTGGGGGAGGGAACCGAGGTTTTGTTGGGAGTGCTGGATGAAGAGATCCCGGGCGATGTTGCTCGTCACGTCATCCGGGTGCTGTGCGCGATGCCCCTGGAGGGGCAGGCCCTGGAGCGAATGTTGCAGGCGGCCCGTCAGGTGGGAAATCCTCACCTTTTGAACTGCGTGGAGGCCGGTTCGCCCCTGCGCCAGGCGCTGGCTAAAGCCGTGCACGAGCGCTTTTTCGGGCCGGGCTGGATGGCCCGAGTTCCCGCCGGCCCGGCCTGGATCGGTTCTACGCGGGAGCACAAGGAGAGTCGAAAAGCCCGGCTACGTGCGGATCTGCACGAACGGATCGAAAGTGAAGCCGACTATCATCGAGTGGAACTGGAGGAGTTCCTGGTCGACCTGCGCCTGGTTTCCAACGCCGACTACTGCGAGTTCCGACCTCTGCACGTGCACTTCTTTCCGCCCGAGGAGGCGCAACTGCCGGCCGTCAACGTCTCTTGCGAGGAGGCCGCCGAATACGCGGCCTGGCTGGGCAAACGACTGCCCAGCGAGCAGCAGTGGGAGAAAGCCGCTCGCGGCCCGGACGGGCGCCTTTTTCCCTGGGGGGACGAGTGGGACGGTGAGCGCGTCAATTCCGCCGAGTCGGGAAGGCGTTTTCTAACGCCGGTGTCTGCCTTTCCGGAGGGCGCCAGTCCTTATGGTTGCTTGAACATGGCCGGCAACGTCTGGGAGTGGACCACCACCCCCTGGGAGCCGGACAGCCCGCTGATGGCCAAAAAGGGCGGTTGCGCCCTGAACTTCGAGCCCCACATGCACTCCTCCGCCCGCTTCGAAGACCCCCCCGAAATGCGCCTCCGCTGGGCCGGCTTCCGCCTCATCTCTTGAGCCTTTCTAATGGGGCCGATCCCGATGGGGAAGGCAGCTAAGAGGTCTTCGGGAGTGTCCCCCTCAGCGAGGCTGGCCAAGAGGGTCCTCAGGGTGACTCGAGTGCCTGGTATGACGGCTTCTCCACCGCAGATGTCGGGGTTGCAGGTGACGCGGGCCCGGAAGGCCCTTGTGATGCGGGACTCTAAGGCCCTACAGCGAAAGTAGCATGATGGCGATGAAGAAGGTTGCTCGACGAATCAAGATGTCAGAGGCGGAGAAAGAGTCGGTCTATTGGCGGACGAGGCCGGTATTGGAGAGACTCGCTGCCCTGGAAGAGTGCAGAGCGGAATATCACGGCAATGAGTATCAGCTTCAATCAGGACTTCAGAGAGTTCTTAGGATTTCTCGCTTCCAACGGAGTTGAGTATTTGGTAATTGGCGGGTATGCGGTTGCCGCCCACGGCCATCCCCGCTATACCAAGGATTTAGGTGTGTGGATTCGACCGAGCCTGGAGAACGGCTCAAAGGTAATTTCGGCGCTTAAAGAGTTTGGCTTTGGTTCGGTCGGATTGACCGTCGAGGACTTTCTGGAACCCGATGCCATCATTCAGCTCGGCTACCCTCCCAGGAGGATCGACCTTCAAGGAACACAGCCGGCCAACGGGCATACGCCTCACTGGGCTAGACGGACTTGCCAACTAACCGGCTTCACTTTCTTTCCTTCTAGGGGGCCGGTCGATGAGGTTGGCGTAGCGGGGCCGGGCCCAGCCGTGGCGGCGCTCCCGGTTTCCTTCGGTCCAGCCGTTGGTCCATTTTCGGGGAGCGACCAGGGGGCGGTTTACCGCCTTTCCAGCCGTCGCGGTAGCCTTGGGCCAGCGCATGTCTCAGACATTCCAGACACGATGACAAAAGTCGATCCGAATCGTGGTCTCGGGAATTCGGAGCTGCCGGTCCGTCTAGCCGCTTTCGCTAGACCTCCAAATGGCATTTGGGCGGGCCACTCTAGTTGGAAAGAGCCAGTTTTTTCGAAGCTTCTGACGGTCAAGTTCCGCAATGCCCTATAAACATTGAGTCAAAAGCTCATGCTCTGGGAGTTGATTAGAGAGTTGAGCACGATCGCCCGCTTATCTTTTTGTCAAGATACTCCAATCCAGACAGCCGCCCTGAGCGGTTGGCCGCTTCGTGAGCCGTCCGGTAGTCGGTTCTGAAGATGCCTTCAAATCGGGACTCAAAGAATTCGTGCTCCAGGAGTTGAATATCCTTGGGGAAGTGGGCGCCATTTTCCAGGCGTTACCAGGCGTTGGCGATCATGGGGTCCGCATCGAAACGAGCCATTCCGTGATCGAGCTGATGGAGCTTGTGGAAAAGGTGGTCCTTGATTCGCTGAAATTTGATGGGCCGAATCCCGGTCGCCTCGGAGATGCGCCCGACGTCCCCAGAAGTCTCACGAATTGCATCATACAGGGCCTCTGCCTTGTCCCAGTCCATCGCCGTTAGCTCGCGGGCTCCAGTCTGAAGTTTGCGAGGAATGGCCGTGAGTTTGGCGGCCTGTTCGCTTTTAGGGAGGAACTTGGCCGCTGCCCTACCTGCGTTGATTCGCTCAGCTAAGGCCGACTTGAACTAACTACCTATCAGGCCCCAGGATCGCGCGGTTGACTCTGAGAAGTACGGGACGTGGTCATCTCTTTCACAGTGCGCGGTTTCAAAAATCTGGCTCCGAACCCGGTACAGATGGGTCCTTTGCTTGGGATAGCAGGTCCAAATGGCGCTGGCAAGTCAAATCTGCTTGATGCTTTCGGACTGTTACGCGGTCTGGTGAGCGGGACGACGGCGGAGGCAATCAGAGAGGTTCGTGGCAACCCCTTCACCGAGGGGGGCGGCAGCATCGAGTTTGAGGTTGACTTTTTGATCGAGCCTCTGGGGGTGGATGAGCTCGGAATGCCCGCGCGCGCACGCGCTACTTTTCTGCGCTACGAGGTGAAAGTTAGCGTTACTGATCGTGGAGTGAAGATCGAGCGAGAAGATCTGACCTCGCTCGCGAATGCACGTGAGACACTGCTGCGGGTTGGAGCGATCGAATGGGTGAGTTCGGTGTTGGTCGATGGCGGTGAGCGACGTTTCATTCGCACCGATCCCAAGCTTGATGTAACTCGGCTAGAATTCGATGGGGAAGAAAAGTCCCAGCTGGATTCGCAGACGAGTGGGATGAAGCGGACGTTGCTGAGCACCTGCGCTCAGGCGGGGCATCATCCCACCGCGTTCCTGGCCCGGAGAACTCTGGAGCGTCTGGCTCTCTACCACTTCGAACCGTCCTCTCTACGGGCGCCGGATTCACTGGCCGAGGGCTTTGACGAAGAGCAAGCCATCGATTCGAAAGGGCGGCATCTGCCGCTGGCGCTTTTACGCCTGAGCGAACGTGATGAGTCCGCTCCAGCGCGAGTCGCCAATACGCTGGCTTCGGTCGTCGACGGGGTCGATAGTTTGAGTGCCGAGCGTAATTCCAGTACTAAGACGGTGGAGATCCGACTGAGCGACCTGGCTAAGCGCAAGTTTAGTGCGGATGCGCTGTCCGATGGCACTCTGCGCGTTCTGGGACTGGCGCTGCTGCTCCATGATTCAAAGGTGCTGGGCACCTTGCTACTGGAGGAGCCGGAAAACGGAGTGCATCCCAACCAGTTGCCAGCGCTGCTGAACTTGATTCGGGACATCGCCTGCGACACGGAATTGGCCGTGGATGAAACCAATCCGTTGCGCCAAGTTTGCTTTACTACTCATAGCCCCGGCCTGGTCGGGCTGTTGCGGGCAGAGGAGATGCGCTTTGCCGTGCGGGGAAGTGGTAATTTGGGGGAGATTCGCTTTCTCCCGGTCGGCCCGGCCGGCGTGCCCACCCATCTGCTTTGGGGATTTCTCCACAACTCGAGCGATTCTGGCGAAACCCTGGCCGCGCAGGCCGAGGCGTTCACCCGCTCGTTGAGCCAGCCACTACCTTGAGGGTTTTCCTGGCTGGTGACGGCAGCTCGGATAAGGTGCTTCAGTTCCCTTGTCAGTGGCTGTTTCGCGAATTGGGTCAGCCGACGGATGTCTTGTTTCTGCCTGAGCCCAGCAGGCCTCAGCCCTTGCGGAACCGATTGGAAGAGGCGCTGAAGGGCGAGCCAGACCTGCTCCTGGTCCACCGCGATGCGGAGAAAGAACTCTGGAGGGTCCGGAAAGCCGAGATCGAGGCAGCGGTGGAATCGATTACGGCCGCGCAAGGACGAACGGTGGCCATCGTGCCGGTGCGAATGACAGAGGCGTGGTTCCTTATTGACGAGCCCGCCTTGCGCAGGGCCGCCGGCAATCCGAACGGGAAAAATCCTCTGCAGATGCCTGCCATCCAGAGTCTGGAGGGGCTGGTCGACCCTAAGGAGGTCCTTTACCTGAACTTCCGGCTCGCTTCGGGATTACGTGGACGCCAGCTGAGTTCTCTGCGGCCCTCCCAGTGCGTTCACCGACTGGCAGAGTTGATCGGCGACTTTTCGCCGTTGCGCCGGTTGCCGGCTTTTCAGGAATTTGAGACGGATCTGCAGAGGTTCCTGGCACGGTGAGGCTGTGGCTTCCCCTCAGACTCAGTTGGCCATTCTCCCGGGTAAAGGGCCGGCGAAGGTATAGTGCTCTCCGTCTTCTATGAAGTTGAGCTCCGCTGCAAATTCTGGCCTCCTCACCTGTGGGGGAGGCAATGGCTATGGGTATCTGGCGGTGCCCCAGTCGAAGCCCGTTGCGAGCGCTCTGGTGGCTCTGAAGATCCTGGAGATCCCGAAGGACCCGCATTTGCGGGAGACGCTGGAGACCTCCTTTCCTCGAGAAGTCAAGGCTATTCAGGACCTGAACCATCCGAATGTTGTTGCCTACCACGGTTCAGGCCGTAATGTGTCAGTTGTCGCGCTTTTTGTCCCCGATCGGTCGAGGTATTTGTCCAGGACAAGAAACAGGGCAGGCCCCGGTCC
>JALHOV010000160.1 GCA_022842865.1 Vulcanimicrobiota bacterium
TTTTTTGTGGCTGCTGGTCTTCGGGTTGGGTCTGGCGGCGGCTAAGCTTCCTTCCAAGCCCGGTAGCGAGTATCTGAACGACTATGCGAACGTTATCAACATCGAGAAGACCAAACAAGAACTGCGCGCTGACCTGAAGTCCTGGAATGCCGGCGGCAAGTCGCGTTTCTATGTGGTGACGGTCAGCAATCTGAGCGGCTACGGGCTGGTAGATATCGTGACCGGGAGCAAGGCCTGGTTTGAGGCCTGGGGTCTGGATCAAGACGATGTCCTCTTCCTTTTTTCGGTGGGTGACCGGAAAGCCTGGATCCAATTGGGTTCGGAATGGGGAGGGCCGGGGGAAGCCAAGGCTGACGCTATTCTGCGAGATGTGGTCATGCCTCCGGCTGGCCACGGCGACTACTCGTTGGCCGTGTTTCGGGGGGCCAATGCCATTCACCGGCTGATCGAGGGCGGCACCGAGAGTACGAAAGCGGCCGGCGCCCCGCTCTCGGAGAAAATTCAGGCCGGACTGCAGCGCGGTCTGCCCTACTGCCGGATGCCCTGGCCGGTTGCTCTGGCCATGTTCGCGCTGGGCATCACCTTGCTGGTCATGGGCGTGCTGGGTGTGCCGCGCGAGTTGGGTCGGGCCAGTGTCATTGGCGCCTCGTTGGTCACCTTGCTGGCCACCGCTTTTTCGACCATCGCCCTACCGGTTTTCGGAGTCATTTTGTTGGTCGGCGTGATGATGTTGTTGCCCAACAACCACCATCATTGCCATTCCTGGTTTGGATGGGGCAGTTCCCATCACCGATCCCACGGTTTGGTGGAGACCTTTTTTGAAAGCTGCTGGGGCGGCGGGTCGAGCGACCGATGGTAGACGCGCGCAAGCTTTATAGCGAAGAGGAGCGGGGACAGATTCGTCAGGCCCTGCAGCGGGCCGAGTCGACCACTACCGGGGAGATCGTCTGTGTTGTGGCCAGCGAATCGGGTCGCTACGATCGGGCCGAGGCCCTGGTCGGTTTCGCCTTTGGATTGATTCTGCTGGGTTTGCTGCACGGCTTGCACAACGGCGGCAGCGGCAGCTTTGGGGCGGCCCAGCCTTTGTCCCTGGCCTGGGAGGTGGGGGTTTTGTGCGCCGGCTTCCTGGCCGGCAATGCGTTGAGCAGCTGGTTTCCCACTTTGCGTACACCGCTGGTGCCGCGTAGGGAGATGGAAGAAGAAACGGTGCGCGCCGCCTGGTCGGTCTTTTGTAGCCGCAAGCTGGCCAGCACCGTGCAGCGCGGGGGCCTGCTCATCTACTTCTCGTTGTTCGAGCGGCGGGTGGTAGTGCTGGCTGACCAGGGGGCGTTACAAGCATTGGGGCAGCCCGGCCTGGAGCAGGTTCGCGATGCGGCGCTTTCGGCTTTGCGCCAGGGGAAACCGTTGCAGGCCGTGCTCGACTGCGTCGCGCGTGCCGGTCAACTGCTGAGCGAGAAGCTGCCTTGTGATCAGGGCGGCGGCGACAATGAGCTTTCCGACGAGCTGATCATCCTCCATCCTCGACCGTAGTGGCAATTCAGGACTCTTTCAGGGGATTCAGGTTTTATCAAGTTGTGATTCGCCAGACGAAATGGTCGCTGCTCAGTGGGGTGTCTTCGCTGGCTCTGCGGGCGGCCGCTCAGCAGCCGCCCAAGCCGGCGCCGGACACCCCCGTTTCGCGCGATTGTGTCGAGTTAGCGCAGCACAAGCTGAACCAGGGCGACCGGGGCGGGGCTTATCTGGAGCTGCACCGCGAGATGGGCAACGAGCAGTTGCTGATTCAGACACAGATCACCACCTATAGCGGGATTTGGGGAGCGGGCGCCCTGACCGGCAATCATCTGGCCAAGCAAGAAGGCGGGACTCGCTACGACACCCCGTTGGACCAATTTTCTCACGACATCGCTCAAGCCACCATCGACGCCGTGCGCTCCGACCTGGATGCGGGCGGCAACGGGCGCCTCGACGACAATCAGCTTCAAACCGCCGACCGGAAAGTCTGGAAAGACAAGGGCATGCCCGAGCTCTTCCCTGGAAATGTGCAGTTTGCCGACTTCTGGAATCACCCGAAGGGCGATCGGCTAGACGCCATCTGTTCGCGTTCCACCTGGAACATGCTGGGGGTGGGAATGCGCTGGCTGTTCAACCCGAGCTCCGATGAGCGCAATTACGGTTATTTGATCGGCAAGCGCCCGGCCGAGTTCGCCAATGACCCCCGCTTTGAGGTGATCGGTGGAGAGAAAGACCGATTCCTGACAGTGGTAAACAAGGAAACGGGCTTCGTGGAGTGCTTCTTCGATCGGCAGCCGCGCGTGGCCAGCCTGCCGATTCCGCAGATTCCCGATGAACCGATCCTGGCCGATTCCCAGGAATACGCCCGGCGCCAGCGCCTATGCAGCGAGCTGGGGGCGAATGGTCAGAGTTCGTCCACATTTTGTTAACAATCGAGTCGCGCCCGTAGTGAGCCGGTAGCGATGCTTGGGTTAATCTCCATTCATCAGCACCGTGGAGGTCAACGTGAGCGTCATTCAAACCCTGTCCAGAGTAGCCGATCAAATCGTCAAAGTGAGCAACCGCCCACTGGCGCAGGTCGCTTCGCAGGAATCGCCGGCGGCTACCTTCGAGGCTTCCAAAGGCTGCGAAGTGGCCGACCAGCAGCGCGCTCTCAAGAAGTTCGGCCTGGGACCGGCTTCGCAGGCCTGGCAGAATCCGGACGTAAAATTTGCAGGCCAGACCCGGCCCAAAGGGCAGCCAGAAAATTGGGGGCAGATCAAGCAAGACCTGGTGAAGTACCTGGATGGCGCTCAGGACCGCAGGGCCTGCACTCGCTTTGCCAACGGGTCCAAAGGCTACGCTCTGCTCGATAAAAGCGGCGATATCATGGACGCCACTCGCGCCAGCGAAAATTACCGCGCTCCCGGATCCGTAACGGTTTCCATGCACGGTGTGCGCCCCCGGCTGACCAGCGGTGAAATCAATCCCGAGCGGAACCGCACCCCGTTCTGGGACGGCACCGAGCCGAACGGCCTGCGCACCACCGCCGAGTTCGTCGAACTGCTCCGGCCTGCCCTGAAAGAGGGTGATGATGCTCCTCTCTTTTTGAATATCTGCAACGCGGGAACCGAATCGAAGGGGATCATTCCCGCAGCCGACGTCTCCCGACGCACGGGACGCTACGTGATCGCCCCTGTCGATTCGCCGATTCTGGGCACCGGGCGCGGTCCGCAGCTGAACAATGAAGGTGGGCAATGGCGCGTTTTTCATCCGGACGGAACCAGTGAGTTGCTCTACAAGCCCACCAGCTACCCCGGCTGGAAGAAGCCCCATTAGAGACCTGCCTGGCAGGATGCGTCTCTTGCAAAGAGGAAAATGAGGATAACGAACAGAGGCTTTGCTCATTGCAACCCGAGGTGGTGCATCGATGAAACGAGTCCATGAAGAAATCCCAATGATCCGGCAGCAAATGGAAGAGGATTTCCTGCTGCACAGCGAGCGCTTTACGCTGCAGCAGCAATCGATACTGCGAGTGGAAAACGCTATGGTAGACGTCAAGGAGGTCATTCTGGCTCTCGCCGGGTCATTGGACTCCCTGCGCAGCGAATTCCGTGACTTTGCTCAAATGTCGCAGGCTCATCACGAAAGCTGGGGCGTGGAGCGCAAGCGGAATCTGCGGCTGCTGGACGTGATTCAGTCGGGAATGCTGACCGGCGGCTGACCCGGCTCGAAGAGAAATCCGCTTAGGGGCCGAGTCGCTGGCGGGCCAGTCTTTCATGGGCGGGCGTGGCCAGCAGCCGGGGTAGGGGTCCCAGATAGGACTCGAGTTCTTGCCGTTGCTCCGGGGTGAGTTCTTGAGCTAACAGAGCCAGGCGCGTCCATCGTGGCAGAGTGGGCGCCGGCCGGTCTTCCGCGCCCACAATCTGCTTTTCGAAATCATGGGTCTGACGCGCCCAGTTCTCCAAAATCTGGCCGGGATGGCCCAGCAGGTCGCGGAGCAAAGCCTGCGGTTGCAGGCGAAACTCGGGGAAGACCTGGCCGCTGGCTGCCCAGAATTCTTCGATGGCCTGAAACGTCTCCGCGCTGCATGCTTGCTCGGTGAGCGCGTCCAGCACCAGCTGGGTGCGCCGCGCACCCGGCAGGGGCGTGCGTAGACGTACGCTTTCGAAGCCGCGGGCGATTTCATCAAACGGGGCGGAACGGGCCAGCTCCGCCCACTCCTCAGGTGGGGGCAAGGTCCAGCCCGCCTGCAGAAGCTTTCTCAGGTATTTGCTAAGGCGGCTGAGCATTCGGGGGGCGATTTGCACTCCGGCCGCTTGGGCCTGGGCCAGCACGTAATCGCGATGGACGAAGCGGGGAATGTTGGCCCAGACGGCCCGAGCCAATTCCAACTGGAGGATTTCCGCCGGGGAGAAGAACGGATGCGGCCCAGGAATGATCTCCGCCTGATCGAGCACGGTCAGCGAAAAACCGGGCTCCACCACGACCGAGGGCATTTGGTAGCCCCGCTCCAGCCACAGCCAGGCCACCAACTCGGGCCCGGGTGAGCCGGCGGGCAGGCGCAGCCGGAACGGGGGAGGAGCCAGTACATCCAGGAGCTCGCCCAGGTGTTCCGGCTGCTCTCGAATATCTGCCCCCTCTCGGCGCGGCCCTCCGCGCAGGTAGATCACCTTGGGGTCGTCGGGTTTCCTCTGGAAGAAGGAGAACATCTGCTCATGTTCGCTCAGGGCCCACCTTTCCTGGCTCCTGCGAACCTGTGTTCCGAAGGGTTTTTCATTTAGAAGAGAAGCAACAACCATGGAAAACTCTTCAACCGCTTTCGCTGAACTTTCCCAGGACGACCGCCAGCGGCTGCTGGACAAGTTGGCCAAGCTCAAGGCGCTGTCCTCGTGTCCTACCGGTAACGCCAACGAGACGGCTACGGCGGCGGCCGCGATGGCGCGCATTATGCTCGAATACGAGATCGAGATGGCCGAGCTTGAGGACGGTCCCGGAGAGGATTTATCGGTGCTCAAGGAAGCCCTGGATGAGGAGGATTCTTATCGGGGCTTTCCGGTCTGGCAGACCTCACTGCTGACCTGTCTGGCTCAGGTGCACCACTGCATTGCCTATAACCGTAGCGAGGCCGAGTTTTGGACGACCGGAATCCGTTATCGGAACACGCGTCATCTGATCGGCACCGGTAAGGACATCGAAAACGTGCGTCAGTTGTTTCGCTTCTGCGTGTTCGAGATCGAGCGTCTGAGTCGCAGTTGGGGTGGGGCGGTGACCCAGAAGCGGCGCAATGATTTCAAGGTGGGGGCCGGTCGCGGGGTCTCGGATCAGGTCATGCGCGAGCGGGACCGCATTGTGCAGGAGCAAAAGCAGCGCAACCTGCCGTCGCGGGCGCTGCAGCTTTTTGACCGCAAGGAGCAGGCTAGCAGCGAATTCGCCCGTAAGATGGGTCTGGGCTACCGCACTTGCAGCAGCTCTCGCGGCGTCTACGCCGACGCCTACGGAGCCGGCTACCAGGCCGGTTCGCAGCTGGACCTGAGCAATTCGGCTCCGCGCAAAGCCCTGGGGGCAGGCGGTTAAGACCACTCCACGCAGGGGAACTCCTGGCTCGGTTGCAAGGCTTTCCTGGTGATGTCGATTTTACGGGCTGAAGATGTGGTCAAGACCTACGAGCGGGAAGGGGCCAGCTCGGTGGAGGCGTTGCGAGGGGTGACTTTGAGTGTGACGGCGGGGGAATTCGTGGCTGTCACCGGCGCTTCGGGTAGCGGTAAGAGCACGCTACTGACAGTACTTTCTGGCCTGGATTTGCCGAACTCGGGCAGCATTCATATCGACGGCACCGAGGTCACACGGGCTCGTGAGCAAGACCTGGCCGGACTGCGCAACCAGAAGATTGGCTTTGTTTTCCAAGATTTTCATCTGGTGCCTTCCTTGACGGCCTGGGAGAACGTGGCTTTTCCCGCCGAACTGGCCGGTCGGGCCGAGGCTCGGCAGCAGGCGCGTGTCTTGCTTGAGCGTGTGGGTCTGGGAGAGCGGTTGGCGAGCTTTCCTCATCAGCTTTCGGGGGGCGAAAAGCAGCGTGTGGCCCTGTGCCGGGCGGTGATCAACCGCCCGGCTTTGCTTTTTGCCGATGAACCTACCGGCAACCTGGACACCAAGAACGGCGAGGAAGTGATTCGATTACTGCTGGAATTGCGTGCCGAAAGCGGCTCCACGCTGCTCCTGGTGACGCATTCCGACAGTCTGGCCGGGCTGGCCGACCGAGTGCTGGTGATGAGCGACGGCCGCATCCTTTGAATTTGACCTTTCTGTGGCGCGAACTGCGAGCCGGCGGGCGCCAACTGGCTCTGTTCTGGTTGTGCGTGGTCAGCGGTGTGCTGGCCGTGGCTGTGGTAAGCGGCTGGCGTGAGGCTATCGAGACCGGTATGGCTCGGGATTCGCGTCACAGCGCCGGTGGTGACGTGGTGATTTTTTCGACTCAGCCTTTCAGCCCTCCGCTGCTGCAGTCCTTACGAAAACATCCGCATATCCTAACGCAGGAACTGTTCACGGTGGCGGTCGACCCGCGCACTGGCAAAACGTTGTTTAGCAAGCTTAAGGCGGTGGGGCCGGGCTACCCGCTCTACGGCCAGGTGAAGCTGGCCTCGGGTGGAGAGCTGCAGAGCGCTTTGAAAAAAGGCCTGGTGGTCGAGTCGAAGGTTTTGCAGCGGCTGCACTTGCGGATTGGCGATTCCTTGAAAGTGGGGGAGAGGATCCTGCCGATTGTGGACGAGTCGTTGGGAGAACCCGACCGCCCGCTGGGAATCTTCGGAATTTCGGGACGCATCTTTATGGCTTCGGATCAACTGGAATCAACCGGTCTGGTCGCCCGTCAGGGAAGTTATGTGGAGCGGCGCGCTTTGTTGCGCAGCCAGGATCCCGACCGCCTGGTGGAACAGCTGCGCCGGAGCGCCAAGCCGGAACAGGAGCGGGTCGAGAGCTGGCGCCATTCCCCCCAGAGCATCCGGCGCTTTGTCAGGAATTTCTTTTTGTTTTTGGATCTCGTGGCGGTGTTTACGGTGGCCCTTGGCGGCTTGGGGATGCAGGGCACCCTGGCGGCCTGGCTGCGAGGGCGCCGTTCGGTGCTGACCATCGTGCGCACCTTGGGGGCTCAGCGCGCCTGGGTTGTAGGCCATTACGGCGCGCTGGTGGCCGGGGTCAGCCTGCTGGGAATCCTGACCGGACTGGCTGTGGCGGCGAGTCTGCTGGCGCTTTCTGGCGACTGGCTGGCGCGCTTTCTGCCCGGTCAGGACCGTCCTTATCTGAGCTGGTTGGCGGCTGCGCAGGCGGCCGCCCTGGGCGGGTTGACCAGCTTTGCCTTTACCCTTGGACCCCTGCGTCAGTCTCGCCCCAGTCTGGCCACCCTCTTGCTGACCATCTTCGGGCTGCTGGCCTTGCTGAGCGGGCAGGTCTGGCGGGCTTTGCAGCTCACCGGCGCGCTGGCGGCTTTGCTGGGCCTGGTCTGGTTGTCGGCGCGCACGCTGCTCAAGTTGTTGAGGCGCTGGCATCCGGCCCGGCTAGAGGTGCGCGTGGCTTTGCGAGGCTTGCTGGGACCGGGCAGCAGCACGCTGGCTGTAACCACTCTGCTCAGCTCGACGCTGGCCGTGCTTTTCACTCTGCTCTTGAGCGCCAATGCATTGGAGAAGGCCTGGGTGCGGGCCATGCCGCCAGACGCTCCCAACTTGATTTTCTTCGACATTCAACCGGATCAGGCGCAGCCGTTTTTGAAGCTGTTGCCCGCTCGCGTGCCTCTTTATCCTAGCTTTCGGTTGCGTTTTCTGAAGGTGGACGATGAACCCATCACGCGGGAGCCGTCCGAGGAAAATGAGAATCGCCGAGATTACCGGGGAAGCGCTGGCGAGGCGCTCGACCCCGACGAGCGGCTGGTGGGAGCCTCTCGTTTGTTCGCGCCGGGGAACGCGCAGCAGGCTTCGCTTTTGGATACGGTAGCGGCCAGTCATCAGCTGAAGGTGGGCAGCAAGCTGTCGCTGACTTTGCAGGGAGTGCCCGTCGAGGTCACCGTGTCCAGTCTGCGCCACGTGACCCGCGAGAGCTTTCGCCCTACTTTCCAGGTGCTCTTTCCGCCGGCATTAGTGGCGGGAGCACCGGGCGGCATTTTCGCTCTGGTGCGTGTGCCCGAGGCGGACATCGGGCCGCTGCAGAGCAAAGTGGCAGAGGCCTTTCCGGGAATAACTTCCTTTGATGTGAGCGAGACCATCCGTTTGGTGTCGGTCAAATTGAAACAGCTGCTCACCCTGACCTGGCTGCTGCTGATGTTGGGTCTGGTGCCGGGCGGCGTGATTTTGGTGAGCGCGGCGCTGGCCAGTCGTCTGGAGCGCGAGCGCGAGGCGGCTTACTATAAAGTGTTGGGAGCGACCAGCGGTTTCGTGCTGCGGTCGATCCTTTGGGAGAACGTTATGTTGGGTTTTCTTTGCAGTGGGCTTTCTTTGGGGCTGGCGGGCTTGACCAGTTGGGGACTCTGCCGGTGGCTTTGGGATGTTCCGTTCGGGCCGTCGTGGGTTCTGTGGCTGACGCTAATGCTGACTCCGGTGATGTTGCTTTTGCTGCTCGGTGTCTGGCTGTGCCTGCCGGTAGTGCGCGCGCGGCCGGCTCGTTTTCTGGCTCTGGGATTGATTTTGGTGGGCTGCCAGCAGTCTCCGGCGGTGTCGACTACGCCGGTTGCTGAGGGGAAAACGGTGGTGGCTTTCGGTGATTCTCTCACTGAGGGTCTGGGCGTTGAGCCCGATGAGGCCTATCCCGCCCAGTTAGAACGTCGCTTACGTCAGGACGGCTTTGCCTGGAAGGTGGTCAACGCTGGCATCAGCGGAGAGACCAGTAGCGGCGCACGCACCCGGTTGGATTGGGTGATCACGCAGCTCAAGCCTCAGGTGCTGATTTTGGAGACCGGGGCCAATGATGGCTTGCGCGGGATCGACCCGGCGTTAACGGAGCAGAACGTGGATTCCATGCTGGCGGTTTTGAAGGCCCGTAAGGTTCGAGTGCTTTTGGCCGGGATGCGGGTGCTAAAGAATTCCGGTAAAGATTATGAGGCAAAGTTTTCCTCGCTTTACGGGCGGTTGGCGCAGAAGCATTCAGTGGCCCTGTTTCCTTTCTTTTTGGAAGGGGTGGCCGGCAAGCGCGAGCTCAATCAGGCCGACCAGATTCACCCTACCGAGAAAGGCTACACGCTGATCGTGGACCGTCTGGCTCCCCAGTTGGAGCCGCTGCTAGACGTTATCCAGTCCGGCAACCTCACTGGCGGCTTGGAGACGGCCAACCGGCTGGAAAGAATCGAGCAGCGCCTGCCTCGGCTGGAAGAGAACAAGAGCGGAGCAGCCTGGACATCGGGGGCAGGGCTGGTGCGCGGGCAGGCTCCACCGTAAAGCCAGAAGACTGTAGAGACTTAGCCCTACCAGCCTTCGGTGCTGCGCTCTGCTTAGATGTCCAGGCTGGAGTGGGCGTCCAGGGCGTCGAGGGCTTCCAAGTCTTCGTCTTGCGAGTACTCTTCGGAGTCGCGTTCGGCGCGCACGCTCTGGGCGGTGATGGTCTCGTCGTCGTTTTCCGGAGGCACCGCTCCAAAGGCCGTTTCCGGTGCTCCCGGGGCCCAGGTAGCCTGCACTTGCTCGACGGTCGAGATCTGGTCAGGAGAGCCGTCTTCGCTATGGACGGGGTCGCTGGCGATGCCCAGGTCGTCCATGTCGGACCCGTCGCTCAGGTCTTCGCTGCGAACATCGTCGGGCCTGCGATTGCGCATGCCTTCCAGTTCGTTGTCGATGGTGTTGGGGATGTTGTGTTCGGTGTCCATGGTGTGGTAGCTCCTTCAGTTCGGTCTCTAACTTGAGGCTACCATCGATAGGTCCGCCGGTCGCGGCAAGCTGGTCCCTGGCCTGAAGGACGCCCGTACCCGTTCAGGCGTGCACCCGCGTGGTCCATCACGCTATAGCGCTGCTTGAGCTACTGGCTTGGAACTTCGGTCGTGACTTGAGATTGCCACGATGGGCGGGGGGGAACCTCTCTAGAGATTCGAAACAGCTACCTATGAACGGAACCCGGCTTCTCGAGGCGGAACTTGATCAGGAGTTATATCGGCGTGCGCCCCCCGGCATCCTGGCAACGGCTGTGCTGGCCCTGACGGTCGGCCTGACGACCGATTTGGCGGCCCACTGGTGGGTAAAAGTCAACCTGATTCTGCAAGAGCTGCTGGTGGTCTTTCGGCTGGTCCAACTGCGGCGGCCTTCCCGCCGACAGAGGACCTTGTTCGCCTCGGGAATGTGCCTGAGCAGCTTGCTTTGGGGACTGCTGTGCGCGTTTGCCCTGCTCAAGAATGGGGCTCGACCGGAGACGTTATACTTATTGTTGCTAGGGGCGGCCATTGCCACCGGGGGCAGCAATTCGCTGGCTCCGAGATACCGCCTCGGCCAGTTATTTGTATGCGCGCTGCTGGTGCCCCCGCTGCTCGCGGCCCTCTTTCTGAAACTGCCGGCATTGTCGGTTCTGTTGGCCGTCTCCCTCGGATATCTCGGCTATCAGACCTATCAGCAGTTCGGGTGGTTGCAGCTCGCTCTGGTCACCAATCATAAACTAAGAGCCAAGACGGCCGAAGCCGAGCTCCATCGCGATCAGGCCCAGGCAGCCAACCTGGCCAAAAGTGCCTTTCTGGCGACCATGAGTCACGAGATCCGAACTCCCATGAACGGCGTGATCGGGATGACCGGCCTGCTGATGCATACCAATTTAAGCGAGGAGCAGACCGACTACGCCCGCACCATCCGCAGCTGTGGAGAAGGTCTGCTGGAGTTGCTCAATGATATTCTGGACTTCTCCAAGTTAGAGGCCGACAAGGTCGAGTTGGAGACGATTCCCTTCGACCTGCGTGGGGCCGCAGAAGACGTAATGGAATTGCTGGCCCTGAAGGCCCAGGAAAAGGGGCTCCAGGTCGTCCTGTTGATGCGCCCGGACGTTCCGGTTCATGTGGTCGGTGACCCCGGTCGGTTTCGTCAAATTTTGTTGAATCTGGTGGCGAATGCGATTAAATTCACTGACCAGGGCGAGGTTTCCGTCCACATTTCTCGGCTGGAGCAGGACCAGGATCGACTGGTCATTCGCTGCGAGGTTCAGGACACTGGCATTGGCTTGAGTTCTACGGCCCAGAGCCAGCTTTTTCAACCCTTCAGTCAAGCGGATTCCTCCACCACCCGTCGCTTTGGAGGCACGGGCCTGGGTCTGGCCATTTGTCGCAAACTGGTCAGCGCGATGGGTGGCGAAATCGGAGTGGAATCAAAGGAAGGTGTGGGATCTACTTTCTATTTTCATCTGCCCCTGGCCGTGGCCGACCCCGTGGCAGAGCCATCGCCGATGCGCGATCTGAGCCACCTTCGCGTGCTGGTGGTCGACAACAATTCCACTAATGTGCAGCTTTTCAGCGAGCTCTTGCAAAGCTGGAATTGTGAGGTCTACTGCGAAGCGGATTCGACGGCGGTGATTCCAAAACTCCTTGCTATGCAAGCGGAAGAACGTCCGGTTGACATCGCACTGCTCGACTTTCAGATGCCCGATCTCGACGGCCAGCAACTGGCTGCCCAGATTAAGGCGCGCTCTGAAATCCGGGCGACATCGCTGGTTCTGGTCACCTCTATGCCCCAGCGCGGTGATTTGTCGAATCTTGAAGCGCTCGGGTTCGCCGGCTACTTGACCAAGCCGGTGCGTCGTAACTCACTGAGGTCCGCCTTGGAGACGGTGGCCGGGTTCCGTCAGACGGCCGGGACGCAGGAGAGGCCTTTGGTGACCGAGCATCTCGTCGCTACCAGTCGCTCCAAAGCCCGTTTGTTGGTGGCTGAAGATAATGTTGTCAATCAAAGGGTCGCTGTGCGAATTTTGGAAAAGGCCGGCTATTCTTGCGACGTGGCCGCCAACGGACTGGAGGCGGTCGAGGCAGTCAAGAATATTCCTTACGATGGCGTGCTGATGGACTGTCAGATGCCGGAGATGGACGGCTACGAGGCCACCCGGCAGATCCGTCGCCTGGGCGGGGAACGCGGTCTGATCCCGATCTTTGCTGCCAGCGCCGGGGTTTCTGCCGAGGAACGGCAGCGCTGTGAGTCTGCCGGAATGAATGACTTTATCTCCAAGCCAATCAGAGCCGAACAACTGCTGCTGATGCTACGGGAGAAGCTGGTGGTTCGCCAGCGGCCCCTGTGGCCCACCGGGGTGATTACGGCCGAGCGCTTCTCTCGTGATTGTCTCGAGAAGGTGACGGAAGCCAATGATCTCTTTCAAAAGGAGCTGTTGGAGACATTCGTCGTGGAACTAAATTCTTTCTTGGACGAGATCCGGAGCCAGCAAAATTCGCCCGAGCGGGTTCGTTTGCGCCATTTGGCCCACGGTATGAAACCTTCGGCGATGTATATCGGGGCGCTCCGATTGTCGCGCATGGCGGACGCTTTGGAAAGTGAGGCGGCCAACGGCAGCCTGGAAAGTGCTCTGGAAATGCTGCCGGAACTGATCAAGGAAGGGGAGATTTTGCTGGGCCTGCTTAAAACTCAAAGCCCCGTCAGCGACTGACGAGGCTTTTACAATTTACGCAGCGAGTTGAAAGAACCCGGAGGCGAGAATGAGCCTTGCGGCCCTGTAAGTTGCTCCGGGGTTCAAGCCGGAGACGAACTCGGAAATGGTTTCGCCACGATTTTTCGTCCCACCATAAATTTTTCGGGGATGCCTGTGAGGGAATTTTTTCACCCGCGGCGGCATCCCGCTGAATCAGTATAAGGCTGGTGGGAACAGACGAGAACCAGCGTAAATCCTCAGGCTAAAGTACTACGGTCCCTACAAAGCGGCGCAATGCGTGCTCGACGTCTGCCTGGCGCACGGGTTTGCTTAGAAAGTCGTCCATTCCCGCGGCCAGACTGGTTTCGCGGTCCTCGCGGAAGGCATTGGCGGTGAGAGCGATGACCCATGGTTGCACGGCCAGTTCGGCGGAGCGAATCTGGCGCGTGGCCGACACTCCGTCCAGAACCGGCATCTGCAGGTCCATGAAGACGACCTGGAAGGCGCCTTGGGAACAGGCCTCGACCGCCTTCGAGCCGTCCTCCACCAGGGTGGCCGCGTAGCCGAGCTTTTCCAGCATGGTGGCGATCACGCGTCGATTGACGGCGTTGTCCTCGGCTACCAGGATGCGCAGGCCGGGTGGCAGGGGAGGGTGCTGCAGAGACTCCAGGGCGGGTGCCTCGATGCGCTCGACCGGCCAGCGGAAGAAAAAGCAAGAGCCCGGGTTGTTGGCGCTGCTCGTCCAACCTTCGGGAGGCTGACCGGCCCGACCAGCCCGGCTTTCCATCCAGATCCACCCCCGGAGCAGTTTGGCCAATTGGTGGCAGATGGCCAGGCCCAGGCCGGTGCCGCCGAAACGCCGGCTGATCGAAGCGTCTGCCTGGGAAAAGGGCTTGAACAGGCGGTCGAGCTTCTCGGGAGGCACTCCCTCGCCGCTGTCGCGAATGCGCAGTTCGGCTTCATCGGGGGTGGGCCAGTGCAGCTCGACCGAAATTTCCCCTTGGGAGGTGAATTTGAGGGCGTTGCTGATCAAATTGGAGAGGATCTGGCGCACCCGCAGACTATCTCCCAGCAGCCAGGCGGGCTCTTTTTGCCAATGACTGCGGAGTTCCAGGCCTTTTTGGCGGGCGGCCACCGAGAAAAGCGCCACGGTCTCGCCCAATCCGGCCACCAGATCGAAGGGCTGGCGTTCCATTTCCAGCTGGCCCGACTCGATTTTCGACAGGTCGAGGATGCCGGTAATGATGGAAAGCAGCGTTTGGGAACCGCCGCGCAGGGCGCTCACCCACTCTTGCTGGACCGGCTTGAGTTGGCTGTCCATGAGCAGCTCGGTCATACCCATAATGGCGTTCATCGGGGTGCGAATTTCGTGACTCATGGTGGCCAGAAACTGGCTCTTGGCCAGGTTGGCCTCCTCCAACTCGGCGGTGCGCCGCTTCAGCAAGTACTCGCTGCGGATGGATTTCCAGTAGCGCTGATGATGCTGCTTGCCGGTGGCCCCGATGAAGATCATGAAAATGAAGAGCGGCAGACTGGAGAGCGCGTCCTGGCCCCCCAGCCCGGCCAGCAGCAAACTGCCCGGTAGCAGCATGACCACCGTATAGGCTCGGAAAAGGGTCAAATCGCTGGCCAGCGTGCTGGTGGCTCCGGCCGTCAGCCCCACCGTCACTACCATGGCCAGCTGAGAAGCCCAGCCCGTTCCATACCAGTAGACCGAGAATGCGTTGAACAGGCCCCAGCTCAATCCGACCAGCAGGGCCGTGATGCGAAAAGCGTGGATGCAATTTGTTCCCGACAGCATCCGGCGGGCCAACCACAAACGGGCCACACCGGCCAACGCGCTGGCCAGCACTAACATGAGAGTGGCCAGAGAATGCTCGTTGGCGAAGGGGCTGGCCAGGGCGCAGCCTGCCATCAGGGCCGGATAGACCGGCACCGTGGGCGGGGTGGTGAGAGCTAATTCTCGGTAGCTTTCGAAACGAAGCGCGTCTTCGTCTTGCTCACTCAGCATGGCGGAGCCTTTTCCACGCCCCGCCCGCGCACCCTGTAAGGATTACCCTAACGGAACAGGATGGCGAACTTCTCCACCCACTGGGCGGTGCGTTCGCCGGCCTTTGGATGGCCTGCGCGCAGACCCTGGTAGCAGGCCACGCCCACGCGGTAGACTTCGGCCAGCAGAGAAGAACGCTCGCGCAGCGGGCGCAGTCGGACCAGTAAAGCGGCCAGCTGCTCGGGGCCGCGTCCTCGATAAAGCGCACGCAACTCCGCTTTCCACAGGGTGTGGTCACACTTCAAGAGCCGGCGCGCCTCGACCACTGGCTCGCGTTTCTTTAAGGTTGGCTTGGAAGGCTTACGCTTGGTCTCATATTTCATGGCGCGCACGAACCTGGCTTTGAGG
>JALHOV010000161.1 GCA_022842865.1 Vulcanimicrobiota bacterium
ACCACGTCGGTCACCTGATCGGTCGCCTTCAACGTATCGGGCAGGACGGTCGATTTCGCGACCGCCCCGTGCTGGGCCCTCAGTACTGGGCCGGGCAGGCGCTGCAGACCTTGGAGAAGGAGAAGGTGGTGCCGGAGACGCTCTGGCCGCGCTACCAGAAAACCGTGCGGCAATTGCTGCAACGCGTGGAAAGGGGATTTGCCCAGGCCCCCAGCCTGCGTATCCACGGGGATCTGCACAAAGGGAATCTGCTGACCAGTTCGCTCGGCCTCAAGATCGTCGATCTGGACGACTGCGGCACCGGTCCGGCTGTACAGGACCTGTGGTTGCTGGTGTCAGGACGCGACGCGGAGGCGGTGGAGCTGCGCGAGCTGATGCTGGAGGGCTATCAGGCCGTGCATCCCTTCGATCGCAGGCACCTGGAGCTGATCGAACCGCTGCGCGCTCTGAAGTTCGTCCACTATGCCGCCTGGCTGGCCAAGCGCCGAAACGATCCGGCCTTCCAGCGCCGCTTTTCGGACGTGGACAGCTACGCCTTCTGGCGCCGCGAGCTCGAAGAACTGGAGCAGCAGCTAAATGTCTTTTAGAATCCGGTTGATATCGGCCAGGATGCGGGCGATGCCCTCGCTGGTGATGCCCAGCGCGTCGCGATAGCTGACCTTGCCCTCGATCGACTTGAAGATGCCGTCTTCCTTGAGTGTCTCCATGCCCTCAGAGAGTGCCAGCATCGAGAACTCTTCCTCGTCGAAGTTGGAGATGATCATTTTTCGCAGCGTGTCGGTCAGGATCAAGATTTCCTGAACTCCCACTCGCTCACGGAAGCCACCGCTGCACTTGCTGCAGCCGATGGGGGCGTAGGTGCGGATGGCGTCCAACGGCGGATGGCTGTCGGCCACGGCGCACTCGGAGCACAGTTTTGGTACCAGACGCTGGTAGACCACGCCATTGAGGCCCTGGGCCAGGATGACGGGGGGGATGCCCAGGTCCAGCAGGCGCAAGATGGCCCCCACAGTGTCGTTAGAGTGAACCGAGGATAGCACCAGGTGGCCGGTCATGGAGGCGTGGAAGGCCATTTCCGCAGTTTGCCGGTCGCGCACCTCGCCGACCATGATGACATCCGGGTCCTGGCGTAAGATGGAACGCAGAGCAGTATCGTAAGTCAGGCCCGAACCATCTACCTGGACCTGGTTCATGCCATGAAAGAAATACTCCACCGGGTCTTCGATGGTGACCACGTTGCGCTTGGCGTCGTTCAGGTAGTTGAGGATGGAGTAGAGCGTGGTGGTTTTGCCCGAGCCGGTGGGCCCAGAAATCAGGATCATGCCGGCTTTCTGCACCACAATCTGGCGCAGGCGCTTGAGATTGACGTCGCGGAAGCCCAGCGTGCGCAGATCGGTGATGCGATTGACGTTGAAAATGCGCACGACCAGCTTCTCGCCAAACACCTGCGGGATGGAAGAGACGCGTAGATTTAATGGTTGTTGGTCCACCACCATCTCAAAACGCCCATCTTCGGGGGTGCGGGACTGCAACTGCAGTCCGCTGCGCGCCTTGATCTGGACGGTGATGGGGTGGGGCTTTTTGGGCCCCGGCGAGTGGCGCAGGCGGGCCATCTCGTAAAGGTCCCCTTCAATGCGGCAGCGGATGCGCATTTCTGCCGGCAGCGGCTCGAAATGGACATCGCTGGAGCCCTTGCGAAAAGCGGCAACCACGTAGCTCTCGAAGTTGCTGATGTCCAAATCCTGGAACTCGTCCAGGAAGTGATCGTGAATGGCCTGCGGCTGCATTCGAGGCGTTTCGCCGTTCACGAAAAAGGGCCTTGAGAGCGAAACACGGAAAGGTGGAAAAGCTTTTTTGGAGGTTCAAGTCCTATGCCCGAACACGTTTCTGTATTGGTGGCCGGCTCCGGCTGCGCCGGCCACACGGCCGCCATTTACGCTGCCCGCGCCGACCTTAAGCCGCTGGTGCTGGAGGGCAATGAGCCAGGCGGCCAACTGAGCCTGACTTCGGACGTGGAAAACTTCCCCGGCTTTCCGGAAGGCATCAATGGTTTCGATCTGGTCGAGAATATGAAAAAGCAGGCTCAGAAATTCGGGGCCCGCTACCAGTATGGTTTTCTGGTCAAAGTGGAGCCGGGCATGCCCATCCGCTGCACCACTGATGGTGGCGACCTGATTACCTGCGATGCCCTGATCGTCGCCTCGGGTGCCCGCGCCCGTCGCCTGGGGGTTCCCGGTGAGGACGAGCTTTTTGGACGTGGTGTTTCCTCCTGCGCCACCTGCGACGGCGCTTTCTATCGAGATATGGAGATTGCCGTGGTGGGCGGCGGCGACTCGGCTATGGAAGAGGCCCTCTTCCTTACTCGTTTTGCCTCCAAGGTGCACTTACTTCACCGTCGCGATAGCTTCCGTGCCTCCAAGATCATGCAGGACCGTCTGTTGGCCCATCCCAAGGTCCAGGTGCACTGGAATACGGTGGTGGAAAGCGTGCATGGAACCCCAGAAAAGGGCGTGGAATACCTCCAGTTGCAAGTCAACGGAAAAAGTGACAGGTTGATCGTGTCCGGGTTGTTCTTGGGAATTGGTCACATCCCCAATACGGAATTTTTACGCGGCGTTTGCGATCTGGACGAAGAAGGTTACCTGCTGACCCAACTCGGCAAAACCAATGGAGAGAACGTGAAGACGAATGTTCCCGGCATCTTTGGCTGTGGAGACGTGGTCGACACGCGCTATCGTCAGGCGATCACGGCCGCCGGAATGGGTTGCAAGGCGGCCATGGACGCCGAGCATATGCTGGCGGAACGTAAGACGGAGGCGGTGGCCGGGCATTAACAAGAAGGCACTGGTTTTGACGGCCACGCTGGCGGGCTTTCTCCTTTGGGGTGGACGCCTCAAGGTTGAGATGTCTCCGGCCGCTCCCGCCGTGGCGGTGGCCAGTCCCACCCCCGCCCCCTCCGCTGCGAGACTGCAAGACGTCTCCGACCAGTTCGTGGCCGTGGTGGATCGAGTTTCGCCGGCCGTGGTCAGCATCGACGCCATCCAGGTGGTGGACGGTTTCCAACATCCTTTCTCCGACCCTTTTTCGACGCTGGTGCAGGACGAGGTCTTCGTTCAGGAGCAGCGGATACCCAGCGTGGGCTCGGGAGTCTCCGTGGGTTCCGATGGCTATATCCTGACCAATCATCATGTGGTCAACGGGGTGCGGGAAATTCGCGTGACCCTTTCCGACAATCGGGTAGCCCCGGCTCGCTGGGTGGGCAGCGACCCCGCCAGCGATCTGGCCGTTCTCCAGGTGGCCGCCGGCTCTCTTCCCGCCCTTCCCTGGGGTGACAGCGAGAAACTGAAAGCCGGCGAGTTTGTGCTGGCTTTTGGTTCGCCTTTCCGCATGCGCGGTTCGGTGAGCCATGGGATTGTCAGCGGAAAAGGACGGCAAGGTCTGGGGATTGCCGACTTCGAGAACTTCATCCAGACCGACGCGGCCATCAATCCTGGCAACAGCGGCGGACCCTTGTGCAATCTCAAGGGGGAGGTGGTCGGCATCAACGCCGCCATGCTTTCAAAAACCGGCGGCTCTCAGGGAATCGGGCTGGCCATTCCCAGCCAGTTGGCTCGCTCCGTCTTTCAGGAACTCGTGAAAAAGGGGCGAGTTGACCGGGCCTGGGTGGGACTTTGGGTGGAACCGGTCACACCCCCCCTGGCCGCCCAATTGCACCTACCTCGTTGTCAGGGAGTGCTCATCCACGGCGGCTATCGGTCTGGACCTGCGGGACGAGCCGGTGTCCAGGCCCTGGACGTCATTCTGGAACTGGATGGCAAGCCGGTTCAGGATGAGCGACAATTTCGGACTATGCTGGCCACTTTGCCGATCGGCAAGCCGCTGGAGCTGCATGTGTGGCGGCAGGGTCGGAGCTTGAAACTTACGCTGACTCCCGAGAGTCGAGCCTCTGATTCGCTGGGACGACCGGCTCGCGGTTTGTAAGCAGGAATTCTCCACCTGGAAACAACTCGGTCACACTCTGTTCATTCTCCCGCGTTAAACCAAGAGCACACATAAAACACACACGCAAACGGAGACAGAAGAACATGAATATTCAGACTTCCAACAACCTCGTAGCAGCCACGCGCAGCCTGCCCTCGGCCCCCAAGGTGGCCGCTCCTCAGATCCAGCAGGCTCCTCAGGACGGCTTCGAGCCCACCAAGGGCGACGACAACGGCGGCGGCCACTTCTCGGGCGGCAAACTGATCACCCGCGTTATCGGCGGCGCCGTCAACGGTATGGCCTGCAACTGGTTGGCCGGCGGTGACGTCAAAAGTGCCGCCCTGATCGGCGGCGGCGTGGGCGCAGCCTTTGGTGGAGCGGCCGGCGTTGTCGGTGGAGCCGTGCTTGGCGGCGCGGCCGGACGTCCCGGCGTGGGCGCCCTGACCGGTGGAGCCCTGGGCGCTACCGTCGGTGGTGTCAGCGGAGCCATCAAAGGCGCCGTCACCATGGCTTTGACCAACGCACTGGGTGGTGGTTACCTGGCCGCCGCCGGCGTCGGCGCGGGCCTCAGCCTTCTCTTCTAAGCGACCGCTTTCCGAAAAGCCCGGCGCCCCGCGCCGGGCTTTTTCGTTTCCTGGGGAAGAGACTCAGCTTAACGCCTGGCGAAGGGTTTTTAACAGCACGCCGGCGGTGTAGGGTTTGGGGAGGAAGTGTTTGACCCCGGCGTGGGAAGCCTTGACCATTGCGCCATTGCCATCCAGTCCGCTGGCGGTCACGATGACCAGGTTGGGCTTAATGCGCAGTAAGGCGTGAATGGTGGCATTACCATCCATAATGGGCATCATCATGTCGGTAAGCACCAACTGAATTTGGTCCCGGAGATCGGCAAAGACGGCCACCGCTTCCGCTCCATCGGAGGCCAGCACCACCCGGTAGCCAAAGGTCTCCAGAGTATGCTTGGTCACCTGACGGACGCTTTCCTCGTCGTCCACCACCAGGATCAATTCGTTCTGCCCCCGCGGTAAGGCTTCGGCTTTATCGGCCCGAGAGCCGGCGGATTCCTCCTGGCGGGCGGGTAGATAGAGGTCAAATCGGGTGCCTTTGCCGGGCTCGCTGTAGCAGCGAATGAAGCCGTCGTGACTTTTTACGATGGCTAAGGAGGTCGATAGCCCCAGTCCCGTGCCCTGGCCAATTTCCTTGGTGGTAAAGAAAGGGTCAAAAATTTTGTCCAGAATGTCGGGGGGCATTCCCGTTCCTGAATCTTCCAGGCGCAGACAAAGGTAGTTTCCCGCAGCCACCTGACCGCTCAATGCAGCATACGGCTCGTCCAGGGTCTGGTTGAATCCCAAGATACGTAAGGTCCCACCCAGTGGCATGGCATCTCGGGCATTGACGGCCAGATTGAGCAAGACTTGATGCAGTTGCGTCGCGTCACCCTCGACCTCCCAGAGGGCTTCTGCTAGCTCGGTCCGCAATTGGATATTCTTAGGAAAAGTATCTTTGATAATTTTGATCACGTCTTGAACCAGAGGGGCGATGGGCACGGGCAATCGTTGGCCCTCCACACCTCGCGCGAAAGTGAGGACTTGTTTCACCATTTCAGCGCCACGTTGAGCGCAAGTGTCGATAATGCTCAGGATGTTGAGCTTTTCCTCGTCGGTCTCTTCCAGCTTCAAAAGGGAAATGGACATCAAAATGGGGGAGAGAACGTTATTTAGATCATGGGCCACTCCACCGGCCAGCGTGCCGATGCTCTCGAGCCTTTGAGCACGCAAAAATTGGGCCTCGATCTTCTTTCGGTCGGTGATGTCACTATCGAGGGTCAAGATCGATCGCGGTCGCCCCTGAGCATCGCGCAACAGCGTCCAGCGTGAGTCGAGCGTCAGCTTTTCAGCCGAGCGCGTCAACTTGTTGGTTTCGCCGCTCCACACGCCGGTTTCCAAAACGCTCTTGCGAGCGGATTCGAAGGTGGCCATTTCAGGACGGAGCAACTCTAACAAAGACTGACCCAGAACCTCCTGTTCGCTCCAGCCGTAAACGCGCTGGGCTCCCTGGCTCCAGGACAAAATATGATGCTCCAGGTCGTGGACGATGATCGCGTCCCGGGCCTGATCGATCAAGGCGGCCTGTTCCGCGATCCGCTCCTGGGCCTTTCTTTGATCGGTCAGATCGGTCATACTGCCGATCAAGCGCAGCGCTTTTTGCGAGGAGTCGCGGATGACCGAAACTCGGTCCAGCACCCAGGCATAGGTTCCGTCCTCGCGCCGGAAGCGATGTTCCTGACTCCAGGATGGCTGCTCGGACCGGATGCACTCCTCCAGACTGGAGCCAATGTTTTTTTCTTCGGGGTGGAGCAGCAATAGCCATTGATTTAGATTGCTGGCCAGGTTGTCCGGGCTCGACCCGGTCAGAGAGGCCGCCCCTTCGTTCCATGAAATCTGCCCGGAGATCAAATCACAATCCCAAATAGCGTCTTGCACGACTCGAGCCAGCAGGCGATAGCGCTCCTGGTTGACCCGCGATTCCTCGGCGGCCTGTTTGAGGTCGGAAATGTCCTGAAAGGCGCCCTGAACGCGCTTCACATGCCCCTTTGTGTCTCGGATGGCTTCGCCGATGCTACGGATCCACAGCCGACGTCCGCGTGCGGTCAGGATTTCCAACTCCAGATCAAAGGGAGTTCCTTCGGTTCGGCAAGCCTCGATCGCTTGCGCGATGACAGGGCGCGATTGCGGTGCGTAGAAGGCGATCGCTTGCTCGGCCGTAGGCACCGTTCCCGGTGGGACTTCGTGGATCTCACAAATTTGATCCGACCAGGTCAGGCGCATTTCCGGGTAGTCTACCGCCCAGCTGCCCAGTTTGGCCGCGCGCTCTCCCATCTTGAGCAGGCTCTCGCTGGCCCGCAAGCGTTCTTCGGCCAGCACCCGTTCGGTCACTTCCACGTGCATGACCACGGCCCCCGACCCTTCGCGCAGCGGGCTGACCATCATGCGAAACCAGCGATTTTGTTCCGGTGAGGGGCAGAAATACTCGCTGCTAAATTGCGCTTGCTGGCCGTCCAGCACCTGGCGCAGCCCTTTCAGCGAGGCCTCACCCTCACTCAGCCCGCCGGCCTGAGTTACGGTCAGATAGTTCTGGCCCACCCCAAAGTGGTGGTCGGTATAGCCGTTGGCCAGGGCGAACTCTCGCCAGGCCTGGTTCACCTTCAGGATGTAGCCCTGCGGATCCAGTAGGACCACTTGGGCCGGCAGGGCGTCCATAATCGCTTGCTGCAAATCGACCAGGCGCTGGCGCTCGCTGATATCCGCCAGCAGAGCGCGATTGCTTTCTTGCAGCTGCAAGGTTTTTTCGTCCAGCTTGCGGATGAGCGTTTCGCTGTATTCGCGCAAGTGGCTTTCTTCTGAGCTTTGATTCCGTTGGCAGTTCTTCAGTCTTGGCCGAGCTTCCACCTCACGCAAGCGCTGCAGAAAGATCTCGGGTTCGGTGGGCTTCAAAATAAAGGCGTCGGCGCCCAGGTCCAAGGCCAGTCGCTCGTCCTCGGGGCTGGTATAGGTTGCGGTGTAGACGATGAAAGGCACGGGCCGCAGGCGTTCATCGATTCTACAGTGGCGCAGCAGAGTATAGCCATCCATGACCGGCATCAGCAGATCGGAAATGATCAGTTGAGGCGGATTTTGGCGAGCCTTGGTCAGGGCCTCGGCTCCATGACGGGCGGCTTCGACTTGCCAACCCTGAGATTCCATCAGAGCCCGCAGATAGTAGATATTCTCCTCGTGGTCGTCCACAATGAGGACATACTTCATGGACTTTCCTTCCCTGTAGGGAGCGTCAGGGTGAAGACGCTCCCCGAACCGAAATGACTGCGGGCCTGAATTTCTCCGCCTAACAAGCTGGCCAGGCGCCTGCAAATGGCCAGCCCCAGGCCGGTGCCTTCGTGTTGCCGGGCCAGGCCCGTGTCCAGTTGACGGAAGGGCAAGAACAGGCTGCCGAGGTCCCTCGCCTGGATGCCAATGCCGCTGTCTTGGACTTCGATCGTCAGGCGGTCGCCCTCCTGTCGGGCGGTCAGTTTCACTCCGCCGGACTCGGTGAACTTAATGGCATTTTGCAAAAGGTTCAGCAGAATCTGCTGAACCCTCCTCTGGTCGCTGACCATGCGATCGATTTCCGGGGCAATGTCCCAGCTCAGAGTCAGTTGTTTCTGTTCCGCCAGGGGAGCAACCACCTTGAGAGTATGTTCTAGCAAAACGTCCAGGTGAAAGGATTCGCGTGCCACCTCCAGCTGGTCGGCTTCGATCTTGGAAAGGTCGAGCACGTCGTTGATGAGCGCGACCAGGTGACGAGAGCTCTTGCGCACCATTTCGAGTTGTTTGCGTTGCTCCTCAGTCAGCGGACCGGCCAGTTGCTGCAACAGAATGCCGGTGAAGCCGAGAATGGAGTTGAGCGGGGTGCGCAGCTCATGGGACATGTTGGCAAGAAACGACGACTTGACCCGATCGGCCGCCTCGGCGCGCTGCCATGCAACCTGCAACTGCTGAGTTCGCTCGACCACCTTTTGTTCCAGGCTGTGGTTCAACTCTAGCATGGCTTCTTGGGTCGCTTTTTTCTCGCTGATGTCGCGCACGATGGCCAGCACGCTGCCGTCGGGCATCTGGGTGGCCATGACCTCGGCCGGAAATCGGGAGCCGTCCTGGCGTTGAAAGTGCCACTCGCGCTCGTGATTGCCCCCCGAGTTGATCTCCTCGAGGGCCGAGTCGATTCGGCTCGTTTCTTCGGCCACGATGATCTGGGTTGCATTCATGCCCACCAGCTCTTCCCGGGAATAGCCCAGCATCTGGCACATGGTCGCGTTGGCGTTTTGATACACACCCTGCCGGTCGGATATTAAGATTCCGTTGGGTGCGTATTCAAAGAGAGTGCGGTAGCGAGCCTCGCTGGCTCGCTTTTCCGAGAGATCCAGGCCAACGCCTACCAGACAGACTTTTCCTTCCACTACCGTGCGGATTCCGGTGAAGTGATAGGGCAAGAGTTGGCCATTCTTGCACAGGAAATCCGCCTCCACTTCGGATTCGCCCCCAGAGAAAACTTCGGCGATCTTTTGGGAAACCAACTTACCTTCCCCTGCTGTGAAAAAGTCCAGGGGTGCATTTGCGTTATTTCTTCGGCCGTATAGCCGGAGACGCGCTGGAAGTTACGATTCCAACGAAGGAACTTCCCCTCCTGATTGTAGAGGTAAAGCACTCCCGGCAGGCTGTTGAGCAGGGCATCGGAAAAGTCTCGCTCGTGGCGCAGTCTCTCTTCGCCTTCGCGCCGCTGCTGCTCAATCTGTAGGTTTTGTAGGGCAAAGGAAAGGTCGTCAGCCACTTCCGTCAAGAGCGCGACCTCGCGCTGCTGGAAGAACTCCGCCTGGCCGGCGTAGACTGCCAGGATGGCCGTCACCTCTTCGCCCTGGCGAATGGGAAAGGCGGCCCCGGCCAACCAGCCCTGTTGCCTTAATTGCTGATGCCAGGGGGAGGCTTCCTCGTCCAACAGCATGTGGTTGCGGATATGTGGGCGGCCTTCGCGAAAGGCTTTACCGGCAGGTCCCCTGCCCTCCGGGCGGTCGTCGCTAAAGATTTGGATGGACGGAAGATAGTTGCTTTTATCCCCAAAGGAGGCAACCGGCTGGATTTGCCGCGTGAGCCGGTCGTGGAGGCCAATCCAGGCCATCTTGACGCGGCCTTGCTCCACCAGGGCCTTACAAACTTTCCCAAACAGCTCGTCTCTTTCCCGGGTCCAGACAATGGCGTGATTTACCTGGCTGAGAGCGGCGTAGAGGTTGGACAGTCGGTCGATTTCCTGGTCTCGTTGGGAAATCGCCTGGTCTGGGGGCATTTCCAGCAGAACTCCCAGGAAAGACTCACTCCGGCCGGGCGGCTCAACCTGCCAGGAACCCTGACAAACAAGCCGGCACAGGCTTCCATCGGGCCTGCGAATTTGAAATTCGGCTCGTAAAGATTGGTGGAACTCACGGGAGCTCTGCACGGCCGACTCGAATTTCAGCCGGTCCTGCTCGCAAATTCTGCTCAGAAACAAGCCCGGGCTGCCCTCAAACTCGTCCACTCCGAAGCCGCATAGGCTCTGCGCCTGACCCGAGAGAACCATGACATCGCGCCCCAAGTCCCACTCCAGGCTACCGACACCTCCCGCTTCCAGAGCCTGCCGAAGCGAGTCTTCACCCACTCGCATCGCTTTCGGGACCTCCCTCTTGAAGCGAGTTGGTTTGGTCTTCCCAGACACTGGTGGGCAGCCAATCGCGAATCTGACCGGCGAAGGTGTCCGTGTTAATCGGCTTTTCCAGGTAGCCGGTGCAGCCGGCCTCCAGGGCTTTTTCCCGGTCCCCGACCATGGCGTAAGAGGTGACCGCAATAATAGGAACCGAGTTCAGTCGTGGATTCTGGCGCAGGGCGCGAGCCACCGCATAGCCATCCATCAGGGGCAATTGAATGTCGAGCAGAATCCCGCAGGGTAGATGCACATCGGCCATCTCGATCCCCTCTGGCCCGCTACTGGCACACAGCACTTCAAACCCGTTGCGTTCCAATAGAAAGGTTGTCAGGTAGCGGTTTTGTTCATTGTCTTCGATCAGCAAGAGCCTGGGTTTCATAGTTTACCTCCAGGGGCCGGGGAAGTGGTGCTCTTCTGCGAAGAGGCTTGGTGGGCGGAACGCATATTTCGTCGGACTTTGGACTGGACCTTCGCAGCTGACTGCCGCCGAAGTCCTGCTAGATCTCTTAAGGGGCTGAGTTCGTCAGGGCTCGCCCAACCAGCGCGAAACTTCCGTGTAGAACCGGTCTTCCAGGTGACGAAAGTGATCTTCGTCGACCTCCTCGGGTAAGTTTTTGCCATACCAGTTCAGGATGAAGGGAATCAGCCAGATCCAGCGGACGACGTCGTAGGGAAGCTTGTCCGGCGGGGGATCGTGGCACTCGAGAGTGCGTAAGAAGCCTTCTCCTTCCTCCGCCAGGAAACGACCTTCCCGCAGCGGTTCCATGAAGCGGCCCCAGCCCATGGCCAATTGAGAGGGCAGGTCGAAGGCCGTCAAGAAAGACCTCGGGTGCTTTTGACCGATCTGGACCAGGGGTGGGAAGAATTGCTCGACCCTTTGCTAGACATGCGCTTCGACTTGCTGTCGGCCCGCCGATTCCTGGAGATTTTGAGTGAGATCCACCCGCGCGGAGATGGCATCGATCGCGAATTGATCCGTCGATTGTGGACCATTCCGCTGCTCCTGGATCGCATCGGCGCCAGCCTGATGCTGGAACGTGAGGAGCTATACAAAGAGAGGTTCGTCCCCTGGGAGCAGTCGGTGTTTGTCGAACTGGCACGCATTTTGGGTGAGCCTTACGACTTCAGTAAGCGGTAGAGCAAGTCCAACTGCAGGGCTGGTTGGTGCTTGCGAAATTCGAGCGTCATCTGCTCGGGTGATCCTTCCACCAACCAATCGGGAGCCCGCAACGGCCCCCATTGTTTTGCCCAGTGTTCGAAACATTCGGTTCCTGACGGTTCTTGAAAGGTGGGATGGCGCCGGGCCCGTTGGATCACCTGGGAGGCTCGTTCCGGGCTGAACATGCCCAGGCGTCGGGCGGTGCGGCACAGGTTGTGGGGAGACAGTCGCAGCCAGCGAGCCACTTCTTGGGGGCATTGTTGCCGCAGGTAGTCCAGTCCGCGCAGGATCGCCGGGCGTTTTTGCGGATTGCGTAAAGCTTTCTCGGTCTCGTTCCAACAAGCGACCGGCAGCTCCCAATCGCTGGCTTGCTGGAGACAGGGTAAAATCAACTTCCAGCCGTCCACGGGCAGCGGCGAGGGGTGACAGGGAGGGGCGCAGATTTTTTCAAGAAATCGGCTCAACCAGGCACCGCGCAGGGGCAGGCGGGCGAGCTCCTGGTTATATTGCTGCCACTTGAATTCGTGGCTGACTGCCAGGGGAGGAACCTTAGAGCTACTTGCGTAGCCACTCCCGATGTCAAACTCGATAGATTCCACGCCTGCACCTGATTCTCACCACTCGATCGACGAAGAGTCCATTCGAGCTATGGTACGGCTGGAGGATTTGGAAATGAGCATCCACCAGCTGACCGCTTTCAAGCTCAAGGTCAAAGCGACCGGCAATCCTTATCTTCTCGCTCATTTGCTCTCTTACCTTGGAACCTTGCAGACGCGCAAGGGGGCCTTCGAGTCCGCACGCGAGACGCTCAACGAGGCCGATTTTGTGCTGATTGAAGCGGCCCAACGCGACACTCGCGAACTGCCCGCCAAGCATCGTGCCTGGCTCCGCTACATGTTGGAGCGGGCGCGCTTTTTTGCCCTCACTGGCTGGCAGCCTTCGGCCAATTCCATGCTCGTAGAAGCGTTGGAGATGGCGCGAGGAACGGGGCATTTTGATCTTTTTCAAGAAGCCAACGCGCTCCGCGAGGAGTGGGGCCTGCAGGAAAGCTGAGATTCTTCGGAATTACACAGAGATGAGATCTTTGTTTTGCTGTTTTTTACTGCTCACATCGTCCGCTCTGGCGCAGACCCCTCGCGGGGTTCTGCTGGTCATCACTCGCGAGCGCGCCGCCGCGGAACGCCTTTCGGCGCAGTTGATTGCAGCCCGTGACCGGGCTCATCTGAGCGAGAATCAGCTAGAAGTGCGACGAGTGCTGGCTCAGGGCTGGTCGCCCAGGCGATACCAGGAGTTAGGCATTCTGGCTCGCGATTTGCCCCTGGCCGGTGTGGGTCGCTATAGTGGAAGCGGCAAACTGCTGGGTCTGGTGGGCTACCCCGACTTCGTAGAAAAACAGATCCAGGATGGACCGGCGACCGCCGACCGTCTGGTCCAGCGCTGGGCGGAAGCGAACGGGGTTGCCACCCAGCCCGCCCAACCTCTCATTCGTGCGATCACTGTCGTGCCGGAACTAAAAGAGCCCTTGCCTATCGGGTCGGAAGTGTTGGTCACCGTCCAGGCCGAGAGCGGCGGAACCACGCTGCTCAACAGTTCCTCCAACCGCACCTTGACTTTGCCGGAGGCGGGCGGTGGTCTCTATCAAGGCAAATACGTGGTGCAACCGGAAGAGAAGGGTGATATCGCGTTGAGTGCCCATTTTTCAAGCGCCAAAGGGGCTATCGAAGAGAAACCGGTAGGCCACTTTGAAGCCATCGGTTGGGTTGCGCCCCAAATCACCGCCGTGGATGCCCTCGGAAACGATGTCTATCGAGTCAGCGGCACGGCTCCTCCGCACGCACTGGTCAAGGTCAAATGTCACATCGACATGGGTCGCTTTCTGTTTATCGGCTACCGCGATTACGACGCCGATTGGACGGTTCAGGCAGATGAGAAGGGGGTCTTTGCCTTCCCTATGGATTTGAACCAATCCGAAACCAGGCGCAGCGACATCGAACTGGAGGCCAGGTTTACTCTCTACGCCCAGAACCCGGAGAATGAGACGGAGCGCACGGCCTATAGCCAGTTTACCAGTAAAGTCCGGATGACCTATCAGCACCGCATTTCGCCCGACTACTACGGGGGCGGCTGGGGTGGCTACCGCAGCGGATTTGGCTTTGGCCTGGGTTTGGGTTCTCCGTGCTACGGCCGTTGGGGGCGCTACGGACCCTGGTGGTGAAGGCCTTGAAGTAACGACCGGCGAGGAGGACTCTGCAGAGGAACCCTTGTAAAGATTCGCATGAAACTCCCCCTGTTTCTTTGGCGGCCGATCGCGCGCTTCTTGAATCGTCACACGGGAATGCGCACTCGCCTGGCCATGCTGTTGTCGCCGGGGGGCGGTGCCAGGCAGGTCTCTTGCTACGGCTTCCAGGCACAGTTAGATCCAAGGTTTATCGTCGACGGGATTTGCTTGTTACTGCAAGAGTTCGATCCTGACTACGACGACTTCTGTCGTTCCTTTTTAGAGCCCGGGGCGGTGGTGGTGGATGTGGGATGTCACGCCGGAATCACCATTTTTTCCGCCTTGCAGTCGGTCGGAGAGAATGCTCGAATCTATGGCTTCGAGCCGGACCCCAGGCAGTTTCAGCGCTGCTTGACGAATATGGCCTTGAACCCTCAATTAGCCGGACGGGTCCAGGTGGTGCCCATTGCTCTTTCTGATAGCGATGGCGAGGTTCGCTTCCACGACTCGGGCTATGGCTCGGTCGACTATATCGCGGGCCGGGGGCATTACGTAGCCACTCCTGATGGACCTGTCTCCGCCGTGTCGCGGCGATTTGACGGTTGGGTCGCGGAAGAAGGCCTGGATCGGCTCGATTGCATTAAGTGTGATGTAGAAGGTCACGAAGTGCAGGTTCTCGGAGGAGCCCTCGAGAGCATTGAGCGTTTCCGTCCGCTGGTCTTTTTCGAAGCGCTTTTTCTGTGGAATTCTCCCAGCGAACTGGAAAAGATCTTGGAATGGTTCCGTAGCTTAGACTATGTAGTTGTCGGCTCTCATTACCCCTATCCGTATTTATTGGATGCAAAGGGTCCGGTTCCACTCGATCTCATTGCCTGCCCACGCTCGCGTTGGCTGGCTTTGCATGAGCGACTCATGGTGCGAGGCCAGACTCGACAGGGGGGTCGCAGCCGATGGAGGGCTCTGGTGGACGGTTGGCGCGATAGGCGCCACTAGATGACGGGCTCTGGATGGGAAAGGACTGCCTTTGGTCAAGACGAAGCCGCCGCCATGCACATCCAACCAGCCCAATTCCAAGCGATCTTTGATGAGGACATGCGGAGGGACACGGATCTGGAAGACAAGGTCTACTACACCGTCACTCGCCCCAAGTTTCTGGCCCTGGTCGAGGCCATGGCCGCCTTGCCCGAGCCCCAGTCGATCTTGGAGATCGGCACCTGTCGTTTTTCTCGCCAGCTGAAACGGGCCTGCCCCGAATGGGAAGTGCATACCCTTGACTTGGGGTCTTCGTTGCGCGAAGTATCGGAAGCGGCCGGGGTCACTTTTCACTGCGGTAACATT
>JALHOV010000162.1 GCA_022842865.1 Vulcanimicrobiota bacterium
CGAAATGCTCTCGCGCTGGCGCTCCCTGGTAGAGAACGCGCCCGATACCATCTTGCTGGTCTCGCGCGAGAAGCGCATCGAGTTTATCAACCGTACTGAGGGCAACTACCAACCCGCGGACTTGCTGGGCAAAGCGTTTGACTATTTTTTGTCCCAAGAGCTGCGAGCCGAGGTGGAAGCGCACTACAACCGAGTCTTCGAGACCGGCGAGCCGGTCAGTTACGAGATTGAGGCGCTGACCCCGGAGGGGCGGTCGCTGGGCTGGTATTCTTGCCGAATGGGCCCGTTGATTCGTCAAGGCCAGGTGGAATCGGTGGTGGTGATCGCCACGGATGTCACGCTGCGTCGGCAGATCGAACAGGAACTTCGCCATTCCCGCGAGCAGCTGCGCCGGCTGGCCAGCCACCAGCAGGCGGCCCTCGAGGAAGAACGTCGCCATATGTCGCGCGAGGTTCACGATGAGCTGGGACAGCAGCTGACGGCTCTCAAGCTCGACCTGGCCTGGCTGGAGCGCCGCCTGGAAGACAGTCCTGTCTTGGATAAGGTGGAGTCGATGGGAATATTGGTCACCAATACCATCTCCACGGTGCGCCGAATTTCCAGTCGTCTAAGGCCGCCTTTGTTGGACGAGTTGGGCCTGGGCCCGGCTCTGGATTGGCTGGTGCAAGACATCTGCGGCCGGGCCGGTCTGAAGTATCGTCTGGAGATCCAGTTGGGCGGACTGGTGCCCGACGAAGACTTTACGCTGGCGATTTTTCGGATTTGCCAGGAGGGGCTGACCAATGTCGTGCGCCACGCCCACGCGGGTCGGGTCGAATTGGAGGTCAAGCGCAACGGCCAGGAGTTGGAAGTGCGTATTGTTGACGACGGCGTCGGGATTGTGGCTGAGAAAGTGCGCACCTCGTTGGGTTTGTTGGGGCTGCAAGAGCGCGTGCAGGGGCTGGGCGGGACGGTCAGCATCGTGGGCACGCCCGGACAGGGTAGTGAGGTTTGCTGCCGATTTCCGCCCGGGACGGGCCTGAGAAAAACCTGAAATTGTGAACAAAGTTTTGCCGCGCTCTTAACTTTTCGTCAAAGCAAGGGATAAGTCGGTATGATGACCTTGAAGCCGACCTTGAGCCTGCCCCCCACCAGGCCCCACGCCCCCGTCAAAGTCGCACGCTGCCTCGCACCCAAGACCCCCGCGCTCAAGCCCTGCCCGCCCAAATTCAGGGCGATTTTTCCAGTAAAACGCCAGCTTCACTCGAACGTGGTCATGCCCGGCAAAGGAGCCGCTCGACGAGGCAAGTGCGTGCGCTGCAAGCTCAAGGAAGGTCACGAGCGAGTTCGCATCTCGGATTCCCCCGTGCTCAGCCGGCTGCGAAAAATTCTCGAAGGTAAAATGTCACCGGCCCAGGCCCTGGCGGTGATTTTCCACAGTCCCTCGGTATTGCTCAACGCCAGTCCCAGTCAGCCCTCCGACCGACTGGCTACCCCTCAATCGATGATAGCGGCATCGGTCGAGGGTTTCTTGCTGTCGCATAACTAACCGGTTATACTCCTCGGATAAAGCGGGACGAAAGTCTTGCATGAGGGGCGGTAAGGTCCATGGGTCCAATCGCACGCCGTAAGCGGCGAGCCAGTGCCTTGGTCATGGTGATGAGCCTGATGTTCGTGCTCTTGATTCTGGTGACGGGGATGCACTGGCGCGAAAGTACTGCCCGTTCCAGCCGCCTGCGTGAGGAAGCCAACCTGGAAGCGCGCGTAGCCGCCGAATACCAGGTCGCTAAACAGCTCCACCCCGCCTTCGCTTTCAGCCCGGACAGCCAGACCGTCAAGGCCTCGCTGGCCACCAGTCTGCCCCTTCAGTTCCCGACCGGCCTGGCCAAGAAGCTTTTTGAGGACAAGGGCATTGCCAACGCGCTTTCTCTGCAGCCCATGCCCAAGGACCCCAAGCTGCTGGCGCGTCCCGGCAAGGCCTGGAATCTGGTGTCTCCCAGCTCCAGCGACCCGGCCATGCAGCCCGATAAGGTCAAGATGCTCTCCGTGATCTCGGATGATTTTGCTTATGTGGCTTGCGCGCCGGCCGGAAACATTACGGCTCAGCGGGTTCAGCCCTGGACCAATGAGCTCTTCAAGATGGGCTATTCCACCGAGACGGCCATGAACGGCGCGCCCGCCAAACTTTTCGCCAAGGGCGACATTGCCGTAGGCAACTTGACCCAGGGCGAGCTTTATCTGACCGAGGGAACTCCGTCGGTGGATCAGGGCCGCTTTATCGCTTACTCTGGACCTCCCGCCGATCTGGCTGCCCCTGACGCCTACCCAAACATCATCTTGGGCCAGATTCAGAATGCCATGGACAAGCTGAGCAACGCGCCCGGTTGTCAGGACAAAACTCAGTTGATGAACGGCGCTTTGCTCGACCTGGAGACGGTCAAGAAGTTGTTCACCGGCAAGATCGCCGATTTTTTTGCCAGTGCTCTCAGTATGCGCCAGGCCATGCAGTTCCCGTTCTTCTTCATTCCCGGCGGCCGTATCCAAGGGGTCTTCGTGACCGTCTGGCTGCATATGCCTTTCCCGCCCGATGGGGCAGGTGCCAAGGGGAAACTGGACGCCTTGCAGGCCGACCAGGACGCCCGTTCGGCCACCAAGCGCGGAGAATATGAGACGGCCAAAGCGGACGTCAAGACCAAGGAAGATGAATTCAACGCGGAGACCGACCCCGACAAGAAGGCTGAAAAGCTAAAAAAGGTGGAGGAGGCCAAGAAAAAGGAAGAGTCGGTTGGCGGGGAACTCAAAGAATTGTCCGAGAACTTCGGCGACGAGCTGAAGAACGTTCTGGACCAAATTCCCGATGCTGAAACCAACGGCCCGGCCACGCGCACCGACGACGAGTCCATCACGGGGAACGACGGCGTTCCCTACATGTCCTACAAAAAGTTCTATCAGGTGCTGGGCCAGTTCATGGTCGACGTGGTTTTGTCGGTCTTCGACGCGATCGGGGGCGGAACGCCGGATACCAGCAAGTTCATGAACATCCTCCGCAAGGAGGTGCGCCTGGTTCACTTCGGCCGCAAAGATAGCTCGACCGAATTTACCATCACCGATACCGACATCGAAATGAAGGCAACCCTGGACGTGCCTCCCGGGCGCGCCATCAAGCTGCGCAGCAACGTCAAGATCAACGGGGATATCTGGCTGATGCGCGGCTCGACCCTGATCGTGGAAGGCAACCTGGACGTGGTCAATCCGAACGCCGGTTCCAGCGACCCGCGTAAGCCTCGTGGCCGGGTTTTCCTCGAAGAGGGCGCCAAGTTGATCGTCAAGGGCAACTTCCAATGCGGCGGATCGGAAGCTCTAGGATCGGTTCTGGTGGGTGCTCCCATCAGCGCCATTCACCCCACCACCAGCGCCATCATGGTCACCGGCAACATCAACATCCCACACGGGGTCTGGCCTGCCTACTCGCTGGGCGACCTGGACATGGACAACGACAAGCTGAAGGATCTGAAGACCTTCCGCGAGGCGGTGTCCACGGTGGTTCCGAACCTGGCCAAGTTGGCAGGCCCCTATCACCGGCGCAAGCCTTTCTTTTCCCAGTATGCGACCATGTTCGTCATCGCCTGTATCATCACGCCCATCGGTCCCATTCCTATTCCGGTGCCCCTGCCGGCGGCTACCAACACCAACGTCAACAACAAGCTGTTCAAGGCAATGGCTTTGATCTACACCACCCAGATGAATCTGGCCTGGGGAGAGAACTTTATTACCCACACCGATTGGTGGCTGATCGGCGAGGGCATGGTGCCGATGTTCCCCAAGATCAATCCGACCGTCTACCTCGAACGGATTCAGAACTTCAACCTCAAGAACATCAAGTTTCCCAGCCCGGATGATGCCGCCAACCTGATCAAGACCGAAGGGCCGAATCTGGTCAAGAATATGGCGCCTATGGTCATTACTGACGTCGTCGTGAAGATTGTCATCAAGCAGCTCAGTTTCGGCCTGGCCGATTTTGTGGAGCAGACCGGTCTCTTCGATATTTTGGAAAAGGCCATTGCCGACGCGATGGGGGTGGATTCCAGCGCCGGCAAGTCTTTGTTCGAGGTCAGCGGTCTTAGCGATTTCCTGACCGAAATGAAAAGTAAGATCGCCGACAACGCCGCCCTGATGATGCTCCAGGAAGTGCCGGGTTGCCTGATTTATGCCGGCGGACGCATCGCCATCGCCGAGGGTGGTGTGCGCGCGCCCGTCACCATTGGAATGCTGGTGGCCCAGGGCGACATTGTCTCCAACGCCACCTACACGGTGGGCGCGGTGATGAGCCTGAAGGGGAATATCACCGCCAATGCCCTGCTCTTTGACCCCAACACCACCCGTTGCTCGATGTTCTTGCCGGGCGAACGGAGCGAGGGTCTGAAGGAACTGGATTGGTTTGGCTGGGCCCTTGAATATCGTTACGGTCGACTGATGAATGTGGGAGAACCTGTGGATGTAGGGCCGACTCACCACTATCCCAGCATCCAGGGGTGGCACCAGTGAGGGCCCGGCGCCGCGCACGCGGCCTGGGAATCGTGGAACTCCTGATAGCCTGCGCCTTGATGGTCACGGCGGTGTTTACCCTGATCACGGTCTTCTCGCGCAGTTCGCGCTATGCGGTGATGAGCCGCAATCGCACGGTGGCCATCCTGGTCTGCCATTCCACCATGGATGAGATCAAGGCGCACAAGTTTGGGACTCCCGCTCCTAAAAGTTGGAGCGAACCGATCTCGCCCGTTACCATCTATGCCGACGGCCGCCCCCAGGCGATGGACTTCAAACGCACCATTACGCCGGGGGACGCTTTTGTCGGTAAGGCGGCAGGCAATGCCGCCGAGGTGTCCATCTTGGTGGAGTGGGATGAAGGCATCGGCAAGGACAATGGCCATAAAACGATGACCGTGAAAGTGCCGGTGTGGCGATGAAACGTTTTGGCTTTACTCAAGTGGAAATGGTCATTTACGTGGCCCTCACTGCCGTGGTCTTTCTGCTGTTGGGCTCGCTCTTCAAGCTGGCCAAGACTTCCAGCCAGAACGCCGACGCCAATTATTTTCTCAGCGCCGATGCCGAGACTTGCGTGGCCTGGCTGCGGCGCGATCTGCAGCAATGCAGTCTGTTGAGCATTCAGAATTATCCGTCAGGCAGCACCAGCAAGTCGCAAGCTCCCGGTATCAGCCTGTGCAGCGCCCTGGAGGCCGACAATTCGGCGCGCATTTATGCTAATGACCAGGGTAACCCCTATTGGAACAACCACGTCTACTACACGCTGCAGCCGCTCAAGGGTCCTACCGGCAAACTGGTGCGCTGGGTTCAGCCCACAGCGAGCAACTCCACCGACGCGGTCACTCTGGCTCCTCTGCTGCCCGCCCAGGTGGTCGCCAAGAATAGCCGAGTGATTCACAGTCGTGTGCTCATGCCTAACCAGAAGCTCTGGGGCGTGGACAACAAGAACGGCACCATCGATGAGCACGGAGGCTTTGCTCTGCGCTTTGTGCGCCAGGACGCCGCTGGCAACGAATCTCTCAGCGATGACAGCCCGGCCGTCTTCAGCGCCAAAAAAGGCAGTCAGGATTTTCGCAACAACACCAAATTGGTGGAGTTAGAGTTGAAGTTCTTTACCGATAACAGCACCGGCAAGCCCAGTTTTTACTCGCTGCGCTTCCGCGTCTGTCCGACTTACGATTAGTGCCTGTGCTGGGGGGGTAATCTACACTTTATGGATTGGTCCACCCTTTTATTGGGAGTGATGCTCGGCATCCTCTTGTTGCCCACCCTGCTGATGCTGGGACTCCGTCTTTTGATGTGGCTGCTGGCCCGCAAGGTCAAGAAGCTAGTCAAGGACCTGGAAGCCAACGGCGGCCAAATGCATACTTTCGGGTTTGGATTGCCCACAGCCGACCCGGGTCCCGTTCAGGTGCTGGACCTGCCCGCCTTGGCGCCGGAAATGACCCTGGAAGAGCAGTTTTTGCAAAAGACCAACCTCAGCCCCGAGGAGTGGGAAACCGTCAAGGATCGTCTGGTCTTCGTGCACGATGACCTCACCATCGCGGAACTGGAAGAAATGGGCTTCGAACCGACGGGTCTGGGCACTCCTCGTGAGCAGGTGCACGGTCAGTCGCAGTTGCTCGGAACGCTGGATGAAGCCGATGTGTACGTCCGCCGGAAGTAAGCGTAAAAGGGGAGTCCGGCCAGCGTCAAAGCCAGGCCGCACAGAGAGGGCTTGGGTTGCGTCCACAAGGTGTTGGCCACCAGTCCCAGGGCCAGCACGATAAACAAGGCCGGCGTCACGGGATAGCCCCAGGTTTGGTAAGTTGGCTTGCCGTAGCGTTTTCGAAAGACGAACAAAGCCCCCGCCGTCATGGCGTAAAACATCCACGAGACGAAGATGACGTAGGTAAACAGCTGGTCGTAGCGGCCGGAGAGGGCCAGCATCGAGGCCCACACCCCCTGGCAGACCAGCGAGAACACCGGTGTGCCCCGGGTGGGGTGCTTCTCGGCCAGCTGGCGAAAGAATAAACCATCGCGAGCCATCGCGAAGTATACCCAGGGTCCGGCCAAAATCATGCCGTTGAGGCAGCCGAAGGTGGACACCAGAATGCCGACCGCCATCAAACGAGCTCCCCACTCCCCGGCCACTTGAAGAGCAGCCAGCGAGGCCACCCGGTCTTGCGGTGCGGTAGCCATTCCTTCCTGGCCCAACAAGAGCAAACAGGCCACCGTGGTCAAGGCGTAAACGACGGTGACCGCGGCCACGCCTCCCACCAGCGCTTTAGGCAGAGAACGAACCGGGTCGGCGATTTCCTCGGCCACGTAGCCCACACTGTTCCAGCCGTCGTAAGCCCAGAGCACGCCCACCAGGGCCACTCCGAAGGCAGCGTAGACTCCCGGTTGGTTGGAAGTCAACGGCAGCAAGTTGTGCCAGTCCCCTTTCAGGCCTACCAGTATGAGCACCCCGATGGCGGCCAGCTTGAGCACGGTGAACAGGTTCTGCAGTCCCGAACCGGCCCCCAGACTGCGACAGTTCACGGCCGTCAGGAAAGCGATGCTGAGCACGGCCATCAGCTGGGGGGGCAGCGGCACAAAGGCCGCCAGGTATTGGGAAAAGCCGACGCTGACGGCCGCGATCGAGCCGGTTTGAATGACCAGAAAAGTCACCCAGCCAAACAGAAAGCCCCACATGGGCCCATAGGCATCGCGCAGATACACATACTGGCCACCGGCGCTCGGCCGTTCCACGGCCAGTTCGGCAAAGGTGAGGGCGCCCAACAGGCTGAGCAGTCCGCCGGCCACCCACACCAGCACGATCAGCCCGGGGGCGGGCAGGTCGCGAGCCAGCGCGGCCGGCACCAGGAAAATGCCGGAGCCAATGATGGTGCCCATCAGCACGGCCGTGGCATCCCAGGTGGAAAGCTTGCGCACCGCTTGGTGTTCTCGTTTCGCAGGCGGCGCCCTGGGTGCGGGCGAAATGCGCGGACATGATCGAGCTGGTGGGAAAGACCCTGCAGGGGCGCTATAAGATCGAGCGCTTTTTGGGCCAGGGAGGCATGAGCACCGTCTTCCTGGGCGAGCACCTGCGCCTGGGTCGCAAGTTGGCCATCAAGGCGCTGGCGCCGGGCGTCACCAACGCCCGCCAACTGGAGGCCGAAGCCCGCATCATGGCCAGCTTGTCTCATCCCGGACTGGCTCTGGTGCTGGACTTCTTCGAAGAATCTGGGCGCATCTACATGGTCATGGAGTTTGTCAGCGGGCGCGACCTGGAGCAGGTGGCCAAACTGGCTCCCAAACCGCTGAGCCAGCGGCGTGTGCTCGAGTTTGCCGCCCAAATGCTGGACGTATTGGAGTATCTGCATTCCCAGGAGCCCCCGGTGATCGTGCGCGACTTGAAACCGGGCAACGTGATGATGGACGAAGGCGGTCGGCTGCGCCTGATCGATTTTGGTCTGGCCAAGCGCCTGCAGCCGGTGCCCGGTGGCATGGAATTAGGCATGGGCTCAATAGGCTTTGCGCCTATTGAGCAATACGGCCGCGGAGTGGCCGATGAGCGCTCCGATCTCTACGCTCTGGGCGCCGTGATGCTCTTTCTGCTCAGCGACCAGGTGCCCCCCGACGCTGCCGCCCGCCTGAAGGAGAAGGCGCCGCTGCCCGATCCCCGCCCCGTCAACGACTCGGTCACGGATTCCGTGTGGAGTGCGCTGCAGGCAATGCTCGAATTGGAACCGGCCCGGCGTCCGCAAACGGCGTCGGCAGTGCGTCAGTTGCTGGGTCTGGTGCCCGGACCGGTGGAGCCGCAGCCGGTGCAGAAGCCGACCTCCCGCTTGTGCCCGGTTTGCCAATTGCCCCTGCAGACCACGCCCAAGCTGAAAGTGGAGATCGATTGCTGCGCTCAGTGCGGCGGCGTCTGGCTGGACCGGGGAGAACTGGATCAGCTGGCCGAGGTGGCCCAAGTGTATCCGGAGCCGCCCAAGAAGCGAACCTTCTGGGAGCAGTTGACGGCCCTGATAAAGGGATAAGGCGGCCCGGCAAAAACTTCTGGCGATGAAGAAGACCGTACTCCTCCTCGCTTTGCTCACCCTGCCCGCGCTGGCCCGTCCCGAAGAAGGCTATCGCAATCCGCCACCGGAGCTCAAAGCCCTGGTGGACGCCCCCAACACCCCAGAGCTTTCCATCGATCCGCGCAGTCAGACGCTTTCGCAGGCCACTCGGCCGGGGTTTCTGAGCATCGAGCAGCTGTCTGAGCCAGAACTCAAGCTGGCCGGGTTACGCTTCAATCCCGGCAGCCGCGCCTCGGTCCGCGACAAGTATTATCAGACGCTGGAGTTGCGTCCCCTGCGCCAGGGCCCCGCCCGTCCCGTCCGGGGCCTGCCCAAAAAGCCTCGGCTGGCCTCGCTGCACTGGTCGCCCGACGGCAAGCAATTGGCCTTCGTGCACGTGGCTCCCAGCGGCAGCGAGTTATGGGTGGCCGATGTGGCCAGCAATTCCGCGCACCGCGTTCCGGGCGTGGTGCTCAACGCCTGCCTGGGTTTTCAGCTGGAGTGGACGCCGGACAGCAAGAACCTGGTAGTGCTGGCCGTTCCCGCCCGATCGGGCCCGGCTCCGGCCGCCCGCAGCGTGCCCAGTGGTCCCAACATCCAGGAGCACGACGGCGGCAAAGCCTCGGCGCGCACCTACCAGGATTTGCTCAAGACGCCGGAAGATGAGAGGCTCTTTCGTTACTATCTGACCTCCCAGGTCTTGCTGGTCAGTCCGGACGGCAAGACGCGCCGCGAGTGGACCCGTCCCGGCCTCTATTCGGGCCTTTCGCTTTCTCCCAGCGGCCAGTATCTGCTGGTGGAGTCGATTCACACGCCCTTTAGCTACAGCGTGCCCATCAACAACTTTCCCACCAAGACCGAAGTGCTGGACGTCGGCGGCAAGACCGTCAAAGTCATCGCCGATCTGCCCCTGGACGAAAATTCGCCGCCCGACTTCGATTCGGTTCGCACCGGCCCGCGCTCTTGCCAGTGGCGCTCGGATGCCCCCAACACGCTTTTCTGGGTGGAGGCGCAGGACGGCGGCGACGCCCGCAAGCCCGCTCCGATTCGCGACCAGGCTTTCCCTGTGGACTCCCGGCGGCAACGCCCGGCCCTGGGTGAGCCTGGACCAGCGCTTTGGAGAGGTGGAGTGGGGCGACGACAGCCACGCTTTGCTTTACGAAGGCTGGTACAAGACCCGTCGCAGTAAGGCGCTCTTGCTTCAGCCGGGCCAGCCGACGGTGGCGGGCAAGACCTGTTTTGATCGGTCCTCGGAAGATCGCTACGCCGACCCCGGTAAGCCCATGCATCGCACCCTGCCCAATGGCCACGTGGTCATGTTGATGAGCAAGGAGTCCATTTTTCTGGCCGGACAGGGGGCCTCGCCGGAAGGCGACCGTCCCTTTGTGGACCGCTACGATCTGGCCAGCGGCCAGTCGGAGCGCCTCTTCCGCAGTCAGGCCCCCCACTTTGAGCGCCCGGTGCGCTTTCTCGACCTCGATAAGGGCGACTTGCTGCTCACCCGCGAGAACCTGGAGACGCCGCCCAACCTTTATTTGAAAGACCAGGCGCTGACTCAGTTCGTCCATCCGGCTCCCCAGCTCAAGGGCATCAAGAAAGAGATCATTCGCTATAAGCGGGCCGACGGGGTCGACCTGACCGGGACTTTGTACACTCCCCCCGGCTACAGCTCCGGACGCCTGCCGGTGCTGATCTGGGCCTATCCGGGAGAATTCAAGAGTGCGGCCGCGGCCGGCCAGATCAAAGACTCTCCTTACCGCTTCATCCGCCCCTTCTGGGGGGGACCGTTGTTTTTCGTGATGCGCGGTTATGCGGTCTTGGAAGACCCGACGTTCCCGATCATCGGTGAGGGCAAAAAGGAGCCGAACGACAGCTACGTGGAGCAACTGGTCATGGACGCCCAGGCAGCCGTGGACGGCGTGGCCGCCACCGGCGTGGGGGACAAGGACCGCTGCGCCATCGGCGGCCATTCCTACGGCGCCTTCACCACCGCCAATCTGCTGGCCCACTCCGAGATCTTCCGCGCCGGCATCGCCCGCAGCGGCGCCTACAACCGCACTTTGACGCCCTTTGGCTTCCAATCGGAAGAGCGCACCTACTGGGAAGTGCCCGACCTCTATAAGCGGATGTCGCCTTTCACCTATGCCGACAAGATCAACGAGCCTCTGCTCATGATTCACGGAGGCGAGGACAACAACCCCGGCACCTTCCCCATGCAGAGCGAGCGGTTGTTTCAGGCGGTCAAAGGCCTGGGGGGTCGGGTTCGCTTGGTGGTGCTGCCCAAGGAGTCTCACTCCTACGCGGCTCGCGAGTCGGTGCTGCACTGCTTCTACGAGATGGACCGCTGGTTAGAAACCCACGTCAAGAACGCCCCGCCCCGCAAAACCTAGGCCGCGCCGGGAGCCGCCGTTGGCTTGACGGCTTTCTGGCAAGACTTGCCAAATTTCCGGCAACTTCCGGTGGGTCCGGGCGGGCTTGACGGCTTTCTTGGCAAGACTTGCCAGATTTTTGGCAACTTCCGGTGGGTCGGGGGTGGCTTGACGGCTTTCTTGGCAAGACTTGCCAAATTTCTGGCAACTTCCGGTGGGTCGGGGGTGGCTTGACGGCTTTCTTGGCAAGACTTGCCGAATTTCTGGCAACTCCCGGTGGGCCTGGGCGGGCCTGACGCTTTTCTGGCAAGTCTTGCCAAATTTCTGGCAACTCCCGGTGGGGCCGGGCGGGCTTGACGGCTTCTTGGCAAGACTTGCCAAATTTCCGGCAACTCCGCCGAGGCCAGGTGGCACTCCGCGCTGACTGACAAAAAAGACCGGTCTCTCCGAAGAGGCCGGTCTTTTTGCGTTGGCGAGATGTTTACACGATCTGCCTTGCAGAGTTTTTTCAGGGCCCTCCGCTACCCTGTGAGCAAGTAAACCGGAGGTAAGTCAATCGTGGTTCGTAAACTTTTCACCAGTCTTCTCGCGTGCTCCATCTTCACCTTGCTGGCCGCTCCTACCAGCGCCTACAATGCTAAAGGCTTCGTTAAGCTCTATAATTATACGGACAACGAACTGCAAGTCTGGTTGGACGACACTCAAGTCGGCACCATTCCGGTCGGCTACTCCCCGAACTGGTTGCCCACCGACTACGGGCTGCACAAAGTGCAGGTCTACAAGGCCGGCGACTGGCGCAACGCTCAGAAGTATTGCGAAGTCAGCTACAGCTACCCCAACGCCAGCGTGGAGATCAATAAGTACGACCTGTAGGAGCCCTCGCTAAGGGCTGCGAAATTGGCCCGATGATTCTGGACCTGGTAGAACAATGTAGTCAGGGTTTGGTGGAACGCCGCACCCTGGTGGAAGCCATCGTGCTGGCGGCCGTGGCCGGCGAGCATGTGTTGGTCATCGGACCCCCGGGCACCGCCAAGAGCGAAGCCGCCCGGCGCGTGGCACGCGGTTTAGGCGGGCGCTACTTCGAGTATCTGCTCGGCAAATTCAGTGAACCCTCGGAACTTTTCGGTCCGGTGGACTTGCGCAAACTCAAGGAGGGCGTGCTGGAAACGGCCACCGAGGGTATGTTGCCCGAGGCGGAAATCGCCTTTCTCGACGAGGTTTTTGCCGGCTCCACTGCCATTCTCAACTCGCTGCTTACTTTGCTCAACGAACGGGTCTTCCGGCGCGGCAGCACCCGGCTGCAATGCCCTCTCCGGGTTTGCATCGGCGCTAGCAACGCGCTGCCCGAGGACGAAAGCCTGGCCGCCTTTGCCGACCGCTTCCTGGTTCGCTGCTTTGTGGAGCCGGTCAGCGATTCTCAATTGGAGCACCTGCTGGCCGGGGGGCGGCAGCAACCGAACATTGAGGCCTGCCAGCTGAGCGACCTGGACGAGATCTCGCGGCGCGCCCGCCAGGTGGACTTGAGCGAGGTGCAACCCCTGCTGGCCAATGCGCTGCGCCGGTTGCGCAAAGAGGGACTGGGGTTATCCGACCGGCGCTCTGTGCGGGTCCAGAATCTGGTGGCGGCGGCCGCCGCGCTGGCCGACCGCGACATCGCCAGTCAGGCCGATTTGTGGCCCCTGGCGCTGGCTGTGCCCACCGCCGGAGAGCAGCAAACGGCGCGCCAATGCCTTGAGCAAGTGCTGGCCGAAAGTGACAACCCTAGCCTTTTCCGCCTGGCCGAGGAGGTTTCCGCCTCCCAGAAAGTGCGGGCCCGTCGCTTGTTGGAAGTTGGACAGGCGATGCTGGCCGAGGAGGCCGATCCACTCCGGGTCGAAGGACTGCTGCGCGACATCGACGCTCACTTTGCGCCCGACCATCTCCCCCTGGAGCTGGCACAGCTGCGGGCCCAACTGAAGGCCACCTTGCCGTGAATCTGAGCTGGTCGGTGCGCGCCCAGCCCCTGGCCGTGGAAGGTTGCTGGGCCGAGGGCGCCGCGGCCGCTGATCTGCAGGCCAAGCTTACGCGGCGCGCTCTGAAGTTGCAGACAGCACGATTTGATACGGGGCTGCTGGCGCTGGGCGCGGAGGTGCCCTGGGTCGACGGGGGCACCTATCTTGGACGGCAAGGGCAGATTTACATGCCCACCATGTGGCTCCCCAACCTGCCCTACGAATGGCTGGTCGCGGGTCTGGCCAAGAAGGCTGCCGGGCCCTGGGTGCTGCTGACCGACCAGCGGGTGTTCACCCTTCCATGAGCCTGGTTGCCCACTCCCGCCGCTGGTGGGACGATCTGGATTTTTTCGCGCCCGACGTGCGCCGCGATCTGGGCCGGCTTTTTCTCCAACTGGAGCGAGCTTTTTCCAGCCTGGCCTCGCGCCCCCAACGGGGGGAACCGGCCGGCTGGTCGGGCCTGACTCGGCGGGGCAGTTGGGACCGGCTGGTGCACTCGGACTGGGCCGTGGCCGAAGTGGCACCTGAGGAATTCGTGCGCCGCGCCGGCGAAGGCGAGCTGTCTTTCTGGGAGACGGCTCAGCAGGCCGAGGCCCGCCAGGATTTGCTCTGGTGCTGGCTGGATGTCGGGCCTGATCAGTTGGGAGCCTGCCGGCTGGTGCAGCTGGCTTTGATGTTCTACCTGCAACATCTGGTGCGGAAGGGCTCCGGCAAATTCTGCTGGGGCTGTATTCAGAGCCCGCAACGTGGCTATGATGCTCTGGGAATGGAGGAGGTCAAGCTCTACCTACGTGCCCGTTCGGTCGATCCGGGTCGGCGCCCGCCCGACCCCAGCGGCCTCAACCCCTGGTGCATCGGTTCGCCAGGCTGGCTGACCCAGGTGCAGTCCGGTTATCAGAAAGTGGCTCTGTGGCAAACCGGCCCGCAAACCGTGCAACTCACCTACGGAGCGCGCTGCCTTTCTCTGCTATTGCCGCCGGGGGAGCGGGCCGCCCGTCTTTTCCGAGATCCCTTTTCCCAGCAGCGGGAACCGGCGCACTCTTCCCAGTCGACCGGCGGCGGCGCTCTCTCCTTTTCGGGCTGCGGCCGCAAGCTGGTGATCCTTGACGAAGGCGTCATCAGCCTGATCCCTCTGCCCTCCTCCGTCAGTGAACCACCCGGCAAGATTCGCCGGTATCAGATCAAACGCCCTGGTCGATTAGTAGCATTTAGTTGGGAGCGCAATGCCCTGCACGTTTGTCAGGAGTATCAGGGGCAATGGAGTTTCTACCGAGGCAATCCGGCTAATCTGGACCAGGAGAGGTTGCTCTGCACACCCGCTCAGCCGGCCACCGGAATCGGCTGCTGTTGGCCGGCCGGACGTGGCTATTATTTGTGGTTGGATGGCAACCTCTGGGAGTTCGGGGCCGAATACCGGGAGCGCAAAATGGTTACGCTCAACGATACCGTCTGGGGCAGTCGCCAGGTTCTGGCGGACGAGAAGCTGGGCAAGCTGGTCACTCCCGACGGAGCCCAACTTTACGACCTGCCCGATGGCCCCAAGCAGAAGGTTTTTCTGTGCACCGGTCACGGTCTGGGTTTGCCGCGGATTGGACAGATTGCGGCGCTGCACGTGGGCGAAGAAAGCTATGTCATTCTGTGTCGCGAGCGAAGCGTCGACAGCGAGCGGAGGATTAAGTTAAGGGCGCCGGGTAAGGTCATCGGCGTGACGCTGACTTCCCGTTACAACCAGGCGGCTTTGGTGGTGCAGCATCCTCAGCATTTTCAGTTGCTGGGAGCCGACTTCAGCGAGATGGTGGAGGTTGGCTTTCCGATTGTCCAGGCTTGCCTGCACTTTGACGGCCTGCTGGGCTATCGCACGCAGGGTGGCCAGCTGCGCTGCTATGATACCCGCTCGCAAACCCACTTGTGGGCCAATTCGCCTTGAGCTGGCGCGGTTCTCATCCCATCTGGGGAATCTGGTTTCCACCCGGGTGGCTGCAGCCCGAGCGCTTGTTGGGTGCCTGGCAGCCCGGGGCTCGCCTGTTTTCC